>JAPOJR010000230.1 GCA_029978325.1 Alphaproteobacteria bacterium
ATGCAATTTTTGCGAAAGGCGATGAAGCCGAGAAGCTGATTATCGTCGGCATGCGGGATGGCTTTTACGACACAATCTATCGCACCCGGGCGCTGCTAGCCGCGCTGACGGCGCTGTCGCGTGCGACGCCGTTATTCCAACAGTACGACCCGGAGCAACGCTACACCTTTTTCGACCTGTGCTACATGCTGGGGTTTCAGCAGTTGACCATCACCAATGGCCGCGAGTTCGCCCATCAGGTGATACTGGTCCCCCCCACCATTGGTAGCGATGCGGATAAGATCGCCAACCCGACGATCAAGCGATGACTAAGCCTCCTGGCGGCAACACAACAATTGGCTTAGCGCCAACGCCATGACCTCTGCGCTTTCAACCATGTCCGCAATCCCGACGAATTCGTCCGGTTGGTGCGCCAGGTCCAGAATGCCGGGGCCGTAGGCGATGCAATCGTGCAGATGCCCGATGCGGGCGATATGTTTTTGGTCATATGTTCCGGGTGAAACGACAAGTTCAGCCCGCTTACCCATTACGCGCTCTATGCCCAACGCAACCGCCTGTACCACTGCGGCGTCCTCTGCCGTTTGCGTCGGAATGACTTCAAAAATATCGCGCAGGTCATAGCGGAAGTCCGGCCGGGTTGCGGCCAACCGGTCCAGCAGTGCGCGCACCTCCCCCTTGACGTCCTTCAAGTCCTCTTCGATCAGAAAACGCCGGTCGATCACCATGCGGGCGCGATCCGGCACCACTGGCGCCGGCAGGCCCTTGACGCCCTCTGGCGGCCCGGCGTGGATCGAGTTGATATTCAAGGTCGATGACCGCGCACCCTCCGGCACCACCGGCATTGCTGTCCTGCGGGTTGCCAGCGCGGGATAAAGTTCGGTCTCGAACGCCTGCAGCACCGCACCCATGTGGCGCACCGCATTGTCGCCTAAGAATGGCATGGAACCATGGGCAATGTGACCGTGCGTTTCGATCTCCGCCCACCAAACGCCGCGATGACCAAGGCAAATGCGATCCTTGTTCAGCGGTTCCGGGATGATCACATGATCGACCCGCGGCCTGGAGAACAAACCCATCTTGGCCAGGTGCGCCACCCCACCGTATCCGCCGGATTCCTCGTCGGCTGTTCCCGAAATCTCAATCGCGCCGGGAAAATCCGGCCATGCCTCTATCAACGCTTCCGCAGCGATCACCGAAGCAGCGAGCCCACCCTTCATATCGCATGCGCCGCGGCCATAGAGCAGACCGTTTTTAACGACGCCGGCAAACGGATCGACCGTCCAGCCGTGCCCAACTTCCACAACGTCAATATGCGAATTGAAGTGCACGCATGCGCCGCTGCCCCGCCCTTCCCGCCTGGCGATCACATTCCAGCGGGGATAGCGGTCGGAGTCGCCTGGCGCGCCCTCCCCGCGGATAAACTGGACATGAAATCCCCTCGCCTTCAGGCGGTTGCCGAGGACTTCGCAGGCTTCGAGATAGGCCTCTCCGGGAGGATTCAGCGATGGAACCCGGATCAGGTCCTGGGCAAACGCAACCAAGTCTTGCTCTTTGGAGCGGACCCGCGCGCGGAGCGTATCGAGATCACATGTTATGCTGACGTTATAACCAGATTTGACGCGCCGCGCGAAGCCCTAGAGGCGAAGATAGCCTTCGCCTCTCAAGCAATATCCGGACGCCAGTGAGCCCGGAACGTCACGCATCGAGGAAGGGAAGCACCGCCTCACAGAACGCCTTTGGCTGATCGCGGAACATGCTATGGCCCGCATTCGGAATCATCGCCTTTTTGGCGCCGGGCACCGCTGCCGCCAATGCATGCAGGATGATTGGCAGCATGCCGGGCGTCGACATCCCGCCGACAAACAGGGTTGGCACCGACAACGCCTCCGCCTCTGCCTTGGCATAGGCTTGGCGGCCCTCGTTTACCTGGGCGATCAGGGTGTAGGCGTTATCTTCGCGCATCGCGCGGTCGGCGGCGGCCAATCGGCTCCAGGCGCCGGGACCGTTGATGCCATCGATAAACGCCTGCAATCCGCCCTCCAGGTCGCCGGCGGCGATCTTCGCCGACGCCTCCGCCACATGGACGCGGGACCCGGCCCCAGGCGGTAGATCTTTTGCTTCATCCGGCAGCAGCGAATCGTCCAGCGTCCCACCAGGCTCGGCCAACACCAACCGCCGCAGCAAATCAGGCCGTTTCAACGCCAGCCGAAACGCCAGATGTCCGCCCCGGCTATGCCCGATCAAATCGACGGGCCCAAGCGCCAAAGCCTCGATAAAGGCAATCATGTCATCGACGTGCTGCGCCATCTTGAAAAGCCCGCCCTGGCCGTTCCAATGCTCCGGAAAGTAGTGACGCAGGCTTGGGATGATCAACCGGCGGCCGGCCGACAACGGTCCCATGACCGCCGCCCAGGCTCGGAAATCGTTCAACGAACCATGCACGCACACCAAAGGCGGCCCCTGGCCAATGTCTAGGTAGGACATAGTGTAGTCGTTGACTTTTAAGCTTTTCATAGGGCAGTCCGATCGGGGGCCATGGGTATCCAATCACTCTAACATGCCGGCAATGGCAATGTCCGCAGCCTTTGCGGCCATCGTGCGCTTGATTGCATTGCGGCAAGACTCCTAAAGTGGCCGTTAGAAACGCCTCTCCAAAAAAAGGATTCACCCGATGGATGTCGGCTTGCAAATGGTCTTTGCCACCTATGGCTGCCCCGCAGACGTGACCGACCAGCAATGCTGGGACGAGGAACTGAAGATCGCCGCCATCGCTGCCGACGGCGGCTTCGATTGCCTTTGGGCCGTGGAACACCACGACGACGATTATTCGTTCTGCCCCGATAACCTGCAACTCATGAGCTACCTTGCGGCCAAGCATCCGAACGTAGATGTCGGCACCGCCGCAGTCATCCTGCCCTGGAATGACCCGCTGCGCGTAGCTGAAAAGGTCTCTGTGCTGGATCATCTGACCAATGGGCGGCTGCGGTTCGGCGTTGGCCGCGGTCTGGCCCGGCGCGAATTCAATATCTTCCGTACCAGCATGGATGAAAGCCGAACCCGCTTCGACGAAGCCGCCAAGATGATTGTTGAGGCGTTGGAGACCGGGTTCATCGAAGGCAACGGCCCGCACTACAAACAGCCGCGGGCCGAACTGCGGCCGCGGCCCCGCTTCCCAATCCGCGACCGACTGTATGCGGTGGCTTCCAGCGACGACTCGGTGGTTTCGGCGGCCAAGATCGGCGCGCGCATGGTCATGTTCTCTGACCGGCCGTGGGGCACTCGCCTGCCGGCAATTCAGAAGCACCGCGACCTGTTCCAGCAAATGCATGGCCGCAAAGCGCCGCCGCCGCTGATGGCGGATTTCTGCGTCTGCACCCCGACCATGGATGGCGCCGAGGAGAAGGCCAAGGATTGGATGGGCAAGTTCGTCATGTCGAATTTCGACCATTACGAGTTGCTGGGCGACCACTTTGCCAACGTCAAAGGCTATGACGCCTATGCCGCCAAGATCGCGACGGCGAAGGAAATCGGCATGGATGGGATCATCGCCGGCTTTATGGAAGCCAGCGTCTGGGGCACGCCAGACCGGATCCTGCGGGTGTTGGAGCAGCGGCGCGAATTGGTTGGCGACTATGAGTTGGCCACCAGCTTCCGTTTCGGCGGCATTCCGTATGCCGATGCCGAAGCCGGTTTGAAGCTCTATATCAAAGAGGTTCTGCCGGTGATCAAGCAGTGGAAGATGGACGATGAATTGTCCGCCACTCGCGTCGCGGCGGAGTAGAAATCCTTGCGCCTATTGACCCTTGCCGCCGGGATATTCCTGGCGGCAATTCCAGCCGCCGAAGTTGTGGCTGCCCAGGCCGATGCCGTATCCCCGGCTGGTCATCATGCCGGCCCAGCAGACGGGCACCAACATCATAGCGGCCAGGCCCATCATCCCAATCACGGTGCCGGGGCAGCTCAGCCTTACGCCGGCCTGACCTCCCGCGAGATCAAAGCCTTGTCTAACGAAGACATTGACGGCTTGCGCAACGGCTCCGGGATGGGGATGGCGCTGGCCGCGGAATTAAACGGCTATCCCGGCCCGCGTCACGTCCTGGATTTCGCGGACACCCTGGCTTTAACCGAGCTACAACACGATCAGGTAGCCCGAGCATTTGAAGACATGAAAGCAAAAGCCCAACCTCTCGGCGAAGCGGTGATCATGGCGGAGCGCGAACTGGACAGTCTGTTCGCATCCGGCACGGCGACCCAGGACCTGGTGTTCGCCGGCACTGCGAAGGTGTCTAAACTGCAAGGCGAACTGCGGGCGACACATCTGAGCTATCACCTGCGCATGGTTGAGATTCTGACGTCCAAGCAGATTGAGGAGTACAACCGTTTGCGCGGCTATGGCGGAAAATAGAAGGCCTTCCGATCAAATTGAGCAGACACCACAATCAACTTGCAGGGTTAAGTAGCTCTAAAGCGCCGCCGCAACCTGCTCGGCCAATCCCAGCTTGACCGCGCTCAGTTCGCATAAAGGCAGGCTGCCGAATATGCCTATTTCTCGATGACGCCGCAGGCGATCCGCCCGGGCGTGCCTTTCGCCCGTCCTTGATGCTGTGGCCGGAACCCGTCGGGACAATACACGTATCGAATGCTGGCATTCTTGCCCGCGCCAAACGCGCGGCGAATACACTCTAGGGCGATTTCGGTTCGCGCTGGATCAGAGCGGTCTCTCCCCTTCACGCT
>JAPOJR010000231.1 GCA_029978325.1 Alphaproteobacteria bacterium
AAACTGATCGAAGCTGCAATCAACGGCATGTTGTCGTCGCTCGATCCGCATTCCAGCTACCTCAATCGTGACAGCTTCGAGGACATGCAGGTCCAGACCAAGGGCGAGTTCGGCGGCCTTGGCATTGAAGTCACCATGGAGGGCGGCTTGGTCAAGGTGGTGTCACCAATCGATGACACACCGGCCTTTCGCGCCGGATTGCAATCTGGGGATCTTATCAGCCATCTGGACGGCGTACCGATCCAGGGCCTGACCCTCGCCGAAGCCGTCGAAAAGATGCGCGGCAAACCGGATACGGACATCAAGCTGATCGTGCGGCGCGGCGACCAGGCGCCCTTTGAAGTCACGCTGACCAGAGCTATTATTAAAATCCAGTCTGTCCGGTCGAGGTTGGAAGGCGACATCGGCTATATCCGCATCACCAGCTTCAGCCAGCAGACGGAAAGCGGTTTGCGCAAGGCTTACAAAAAGCTACTGGAAGAGTCGCCAAAGGGCAGCCTCAGCGGCATTATTCTTGATCTGCGCAACAACCCTGGCGGTCTGTTGGATCAGGCGATCGCTGTTTCTGACGCATTCCTGGAGCGCGGAGAAATTGTTTCGACCCGAGGCCGGAACAAGGATGACGCCCAACGTTTCAACGCCACGCCGGGCGACCTGACCAATGGACTGCCTGTCGTGGTCCTAATCAATGGCGGGTCTGCATCCGCTTCGGAAATCGTTGCAGGCGCTCTGCAGGATCATCATCGCGCCCTGCTGATGGGCACGAGGTCGTTTGGCAAAGGGTCTGTGCAAACGATCCAGCCGATCCCGGAGCACGGCGCAATCCGCCTGACGACGGCGCGGTACTACACACCCTCAGGTACGTCCATCCAGGCAAAGGGTATCTCTCCCGACATCGAGGTTCAGCCGGCGAAGGTGGAGGTCATCGACGTCTCCAAACGGCGGCGAGAAGCGGATCTCCGCGGCGCGCTCGCGAATCCAACCACGGACCCCAGCAAAAATTCGCCAGCCAGTCCGAACGCCAACCCGCCGGCAAAGGACGAGTCGGGCGCGGAAGGGCCGAACAAAACCGAGCCCTCGGATAGCGAGGCGGCCAAGTCGGACGCCAATCCGGCAGCGCAAGTGGACTATCAGCTCTCCAGGGCATTAGACTTGTTGCGTGGCCTCGCCATTTTCCGAAAGCAGAATAACGGCTAGAGAAACCGTGGCATCCTATCGCAATCTTCCTTACCGACCGTGCGTCGGCCTAGCACTGGCCAACGCGCATGGTCTGGTATGGATGGGTCGGCGTATCGGCTCGGAAGATAGTTGGCAGATGCCGCAGGGCGGCATCGACCCGGGAGAGACTCCGGCAGAAGCGGCGATGCGGGAGCTTTATGAGGAAACCGGGGTTTCAACCGCAGAAATCCTGGTCGAAAGCCAATACTGGTATCGATACGACCTGCCTCAGGCAGTATCCGGTCGTGCACTGCGGGGCCGATACCGTGGACAGAAGCAGCGCTGGTTCCTGCTGCGGTTTACCGGAGCCGACCGGGATATCGACCTGAAAACCCACCACCAGGAATTTTCGGCATGGCGATGGGCCCGACCGGACGAGATTCTGGACCGTATTGTCGATTTTAAACGCCCCGTGTACGAGCAAGTGTTTGCCGAGTTTGCTCCACACCTCGCCGAACTTGCCCAACGTTAAGCCCCACCGAAAGCGCTAGTGATGACCGCCCCTGCACTCCCCTTGGCCGGCATTCGCGTGCTGGAATTCTGCCATACCATCATGGGTCCGACTGCCGGCGTGATCCTGGCAGACCTCGGCGCCGACGTGATCAAAGTGGAGCCAGCGCCAGCCGGCGACAAAACCCGTCGCCTGCCCGGCTTCGCCTCGGGATTTTTCGTCAGCTTCAACCGCAATAAACGGGGTGTTTGCCTAGATCTGAAAAGCGATGCCGGACGTGCCGTTGCGTACCGCCTGATTTCCAAGGCCGACATGCTGTTCGAGAATTACGGTCCGGGCACCATGGAGCGGCTCGGCTGCGGCTATGAGCAGATCAAGCATCTGAACGATGGCCTGATCTACGGTGCATTGAAGGGTTTCCTCTCCGGCCCGTATGAGCATCGTCCGGCGCTGGATGAAGTGGTCCAGTTCATGGGCGGCCTGGCCTACATGACCGGCCCGCCGGGCCGGCCCTTGCGCGCAGGCGCCAGTGTGATCGACATGATGGGCGGAACCATGGCTGTGGTCGCCGCTCTGGCGGCATTGGAGGAGCGCAAGCGCACCGGCAAGGGCCAGTACCTGAAAAGCGCCCTGTTCGAAAGCACCGCATGGCTGATGACTCAGCACATGGCCGGTGAGGCCATTACCGGCCGCGAAGTGCCGCCGATGCCGGCCCGCGAAGGCGCCTGGGCGGTCTATGAGCCATTTGAAACCGCCGATGGCGACCAGATTTTTATCGGCCTGACCTCCGACAACCATTGGCGCCGCTTCTGTACAGAATTCCAGCGTCCGGACCTGCTGAACGACGCCAGCCTTGCCTCGAACGAGGCCCGCGTTGCAGCCCGCCCGCGCATCCTGCCGATTGTGGCCGAGGTGGTCAAACGCTACCCGACCGCCCGGATCGTCGAGATCGCTGAGCGGATCGGCATTCCGTTCGCCCCGGTCGCTAAGACCGCCGACCTATTCGACGATCCGCAACTTGCGGCAGCTGGCGGCGGCCTGCTGCCAATTCAATTGCAGAACGGCGACTGGACCAAGCTGCCGCGGCTGCCGATCGAAATGGGCAACCATGACTTGGGCCTGAAACGCCAAGCCCCAAAAGTCGGTGAGCATACGCGTGAGGTAATGCTGGAGGCGGGATATTCCGCCGACGAGATCGCCGATTTCATCGCCAAAGGCGCCGTTGTCGCCATCTGACCCGGATTTTGCGAGTCGCACTCGCAGAATTGCGGCTACACTCGGGGCAATTGCGACAGTCCACCCGAGGAATTGCCCCCATGTCTCACCCGATTGCGCCGCTGGACGACCTGTTGGTGCTGGATTTTACCAGGGTCATCGCCGGCCCTTATCTGACCCAGATGCTGGGCGACTTCGGCGCTGAAATTATCAAAATCGAAGACCCGCGCGGCGGCGATGATTTTCGCCACTACAATCCGCCCGGGCGAAAAGGCGATGCGCCGTTTTTTCTGGGCCTGAACCGGAACAAAAAGAGCGTCACTATCGATCTCGCCAATGCAGCCGGACAACAGGCGATCCGGGCGCTGGCTGCGAAAGCCGACGTTGTCGTAGAAAATTTCCGGCCGGGCGTGATGGCGAAATACGGTCTGGACTACCAGAGCCTGCGCAAGCTGAACCCGCGCTTGATTTATTGCTCGATCTCAGGCTACGGCCACTCGTCGCCGTTCCGCCTGGTGGCCGGCTACGACCCCATCGCCCAGGCTGAGACCGGCCTGATGCACCTGACTGGACCGGCGGAAATCGAGCCGCAGAAAGCCGGCGGGTCGGTCGCGGATACTTTCACCAGCCTGCACGCGGGCATGGCGCTGATGGCGGCGTTGCAAGCGCGCCATCGCACCGGTGAAGGACAGCACGTCGATGTCGCCCTGTTCGATTCGATGCTGGCCGCCGGCGGCTATGCCGCCATGTATCCGCTGATGTTGGGTCAGGATATGCCGCGCTATGGCAACGGCTCGGCGGTGCTGGTGCCGATGGGGACCTATGATTGCGCCGATGGGCAAATCATGGTGGTTGTTGGCAATGACCGCCAATACGCGCGCTTCTGCGAAGCCTTGGACAGACCAGATCTGGCGACGGATCCGCGCTACGGCTCTCTCAGCGACCGGCTGGCGAACCGCGACGCGTTGGAGGCCGAGGTGGTTGCTGCCCTGCGCGCGAGGCCGCGCCAGGAATGGGTTGAGTTGCTGCGCGCAGCAGGCGTCCCGGCCGGCGCCGTTCGCACGCCTTTGGAGGCGGTTGCTTCGCCAGAGGCCCTGGGCCGGGAGATGATCCAGCCCGCAACCCACGATGGCAAGACGCAGAACGTTGTGTGGAGCCCGTTTCGCCTGTCAGATACGCCAGTGCGCAAACCAGGGCGCGTGCCGGTGTTAGGGGAAGATACCGATTCCGTCCTGCAAGGCCTGCTGGGATACACAGCCGAGCAAATTCGAACGGTCAAAGGCGCTTAGCCGCGCCTCACCTACAATAAGAAAAGGGCCAGTCGCCGTCTCCGGCAACTGGCCCAATTGGTGCTTTACAGAACGATCAGATGAACAACACGGCTCCCGCGTCGTAGTCACCCGTCACCGTGATCGTATTGCCGCTAACGGTGAAATCGATGGTGAAGCTGCCGCCTAAGTCGGTCACGGAGCCTGCACCGTGGGCTACGATGAAATCGCCTTCGGTCGCATCGAAGTCAAGGATGCTGTCGTTGCCATCGCCATCAGCGACATAGAACGTGTCGGCGTCCGAACCGCCGCTGATGGTGTCGTCGCCGCCACCGCCATTGATAAAGTCTTGGCCAGCGCCGCCGTTGATAACCTGGCTGGCGTCACCGCCCGCAACCACGTCATTGCCGTCGCCGGCGTCCACCGCCAACGCATTGCTGGCGATGACGTCATTGATAATCTGGGTACCATTTCCTTCGGCAGCCGGAGACGAAAACGTCGTGAGATCCCCTTCGGCATAAGAAGAGGCACCTACGGCCTCGACAGTTTCAGACATTTTCGAGGCGA
>JAPOJR010000232.1 GCA_029978325.1 Alphaproteobacteria bacterium
TATATTTTATTTTTAATTCTTAATCGGTATATAAAAAGGATTCTCAAAGGCATCTTGAGGAGTCGAGACGGCGGGCTCTCATCCGGCCCTAAAATAAAGGAGCCCCCCTGTACGGGGGCATAGAGTGAGTCGGTCTGTAAGCCGGGTTCTGTTCCCTACGATTGCCTCCGAAAAAAAACGGGGAATCGTGGGGAGGCGACCATTCATCTGGGGCGCTGGTTGCCCAAACGCCTCAATGCGACCTACCCGAACGACGGCCCGAAGACAGGGCTTGCCGAACGCCGGCGATGTCCGAAAACACAGCCCGCGCCGGCGGCCGTTCCTATCTGGTCTTGCTTCCGGTGGGGTTTACCGTGCCAGTGCTGTTACCAGCACCGCGGTGGGCTCTTACCGCCACCCTTTCACCCTTACCCCGGTCTTGCCGGGGCGGTTTGCTTTCTGTGGCACTTTCCCTGAGGTCGCCCTCGCCGGCCGTTAGCCGGCACCGTGTCTCCGTGAAGCCCGGACTTTCCTCTCCGGGTCCGAAAACCCAGAGCGGTCGCCCGACCGCCTGACCGAGGCGCTAACCTAGGAAGCCTTCGTCCGCCGCGCAATCGCTTTGACGTAACAAATCTTCGAGAATGGCGGCGCATTGGCTGTCGAAGACGCCGTCCAGCCGCTGTGGTCGAAAATGCCGCTGAAACGCCAGTATCGCATTCCGAGTGGCAAGGTCGAATGAGCCGTTGGCCTCGATCTCATAGCCGAACCTCGCCAATGCGGCCTGAACGGCGACCAGCGGCGGAACCGTGCGCGGGGCGGCAGTCAGCGCGCCGTCGCGCGGCCAAAGCCCCACTCCCGCCCTGGCAAAGGCGGCCCATGGGAACAACTCGCCAGGGTCTTCCTTGCGGTCTGGCGCGATATCGCTGTGCGCCACCACATTGCGCGCTTCGATGCCATGGCGTGCGACGATGCCCTGGCTGAGCTGCAGGACCGCGGCGACTTGCGCCGGCGGAAACGGGCGATAGCCCCAAATGTGGCCGGGATGCGCGATTTCGATGCCGATCGAGTGGCTATTGACATCGCGTTCGCCGCGCCAGCAGGCGACGCCCGCCTGCCAGGCGCGCCGGTGTTCGGCCACCAGTTGCCAGATATGCCCGTCTTCGCGCACCAGGTAGTGCGCGCTGGCCTCAACCTTCGGATCGCAGAGCCGTTCAAGTGTGGCCTCGGCGCTGGTCATGTTGGTGTAGTGCAGCACCAATATTTCGACCCGCGCGCGGCCCCGTCGCTCGGTGTGATTGGGTGAGGGGCGCCATTCGATCGCGAGGCCGGTCACGATGCCTGCGCCTCGATTTCTTCCCGCTTGGTCTCCAGGGCCAGCCATCGTTCTTCGGCGCCGGTCAGTGCTTCTTTGGCTTCGGCGAGGCGGTCGATGGCTTTCTCGAACTTGCCGGGGTCCCGCTTATAGGAGTCGGGATCGGCCAGGAAGGCGTTGGCCTGTTCGATATAGGCTTCCAACTTGGCGATCCGGTCCGGCAACTCATCGAGTTCCCGCTGTTCATTGAACGAAAGGCGATGTTGGTTTCGGCCGGACTTATCCGGTTTTGGCGGCAGGGGCTTCGGCGGGGTCGGCTTTTTGTCCACCATCGCCGGGCCGCCGGCAAATCCGCTTCCGCCTTTGGCCACCGGGCCGCGCTGGCGGACATAGTCGTAATAGCCGCCGACATATTCCCGCGCCTTGCCGTCGCCTTCCAGGGCGATCACGCTGGCGACTGTGCGGTCGAGGAATTCTCGGTCGTGGCTGACCAGCAGCAGCGTGCCTTCGTAGTCGCCAAGCGCATCTTCCAGCAGGTCGAGCGTGTCCATGTCCAGGTCGTTGGTCGGCTCGTCCATGATCAGCAGGTCGCTTTTCTGCGCCATAAGCTTTGCCAGCAGCAGTCGGTTGCGTTCGCCGCCCGACAGCGTCCCGACCGGCGACTTGGCCTGATCGAATGGAAACAGGAAATCCTTCAGATAGCCAACGACATGGCGCGGCGTATCGCCTACGAAAATCGTATCGCCGCCGTCGGGACAGAGCGTTTCCCATAGCGTTTTGGCGGGGTCCAGCTGTGCGCGGTGCTGGTCGAAATAGGCGGGCTGAATGCTTTTCGCCACCCGCACCCGGCCCTCGTCCGGCTTAAGTTGCCCGGTCAGCATCCGCAACAACGTCGTTTTGCCAACGCCATTCGGCCCCAACACGCCGATGCGCTCACCGCGCAGAATTCGTGTAGAAAAATTGGTGATCAAGGGCCGTTGTCTGCCGTTTGGCAGCGTGACCGATTTGGAGATCTCCTTGGCTTCGATCACCATACGGCTGCGCACGTCGCCGTCATCCAGCACGATTTGCGCTTTGCCCCGCTTCTGGCCCAACAGCGCGGAGCGTGCGTCCCGCATATCGGCGAGGCGCCGCAGGCGCATCTGGTTGCGGGTGCGCCGACCGGTGACCCCGCGTTGCAGATAGCGGAGTTCTTGCGCGATCACCGTATTCATCCGGTCCAGTTCGCGCGCTTCCTCATTCAGGACCTCTTCCTGCCATTTCTCGTATTCGCTGAAAGGACGCTCAGTTAGGCGCAGGCGGCCGCGGTCCAGCCACCAGATCCGCTTGGTGACCCTGTTTAGGAAAGCGCGGTCGTGACTAACGATAATGGTGGCGCCGCGAAAGTCCTGAATGAATTTTTCCAGCCATTCGATGGTCGGAAGGTCCAGGTGGTTGGTCGGCTCGTCCAGCAACAGCACGTCAGGCGGGCGGACCAGAGCCCGCGCCAGCGATGCGCGGCGAACTTCGCCGCCAGAAAGCGTATCCATGGCGCGCTCGCCATCCAGCGCCATCCGGTCAAGCGCCGCGTCCACTTCGTAAGCCTCGGGCGGATCGTCGCCGACCAGTCCCTCCTCGATGTGTTGGCGGACGGTGATGCCAGCGCGCAGTTGCGGCTCTTGCGGCAGCCAGGAAAGGCGTGTGCCGGGCAGGAAGAAGGTCTCGCCTAGGTCCGGCTCCAGTTCGCCCATGATCAACTTCATCAGCGTTGACTTACCGCAGCCATTGCGGCCGATCAGGCAAATCCTATCGCCGGGCGTAATGCTGAACGACAAATCCTCGAATAATGGCGCTGTGCCAAATCCGATGGTGACGTCGCGGAAGGTGATGATTGGAGGTGCCATGATGGGGCTGCATTTGCGCGCCTGCTGACATTTGTCAAGCAGGCAGCCGGAACCCCCGCGCGTAGAGCATACCTCTTGCGCAAATTTGCATGGCTGAATATGGTGCGGCTTCATGCTGCCAGATTGAAATTCAGGCCGTCGAAGCAGGCTTGGCCGGTGGCAGATTGAAACGACAAAACGTCGATGGGAGATCAAGAATGTTTGTGCGTAGTGTGATGGCTGCTGCCGTAGCCGCCTTTGTGGCGGGTCAGGCGTCTGCCGCTGACAAGATCGAATGGAATGCCTCGCTGTGGGGTAACCCGCGTGCGGTAACCCGCGGTATGGAGGCGGTCGCGAAATTCGTCGAGGAAAAGAGCGCCGGCAACTTCACCATCAAGATGAACTATGGTGAGACGCTGTCTGCGGCGCGTGAGAACATCGACGGCATCAGCTTGGGCGCGTTCGAAGTCGGTCAGATGTGCACCAGCTATCATCCTGGCAAAAACCCGCTCGGTACCGTGCTGGATCTGCCCTTCCTGCCGCTGCCGACCTTCGATGTCCTGGTGAAGGTGCACGATGCCTTCCAGAATTATGAGCCATGGCAAAAAGAATTGAGCCGCTGGAATGCCAAGGCCTGGGTGACGGCAGCGCTGCCGCAGTACGAGTTCATGGGGGTCGGCAAGCCGCCGCGCGAACTGTCGGATTGGGCTAGCATGCGTGTTCGTGCGCTGGGCGGCATTGGCGAGGCTATGCGCAAACTGGGTTCGGTGCCTACCACCGTTCCCGCTCCCGAAGTGTATACCTCGCTGGAGCGTGGCGTGGTTCAGGCGGCCAGCTTCCCGTACTCCTATACATTCGGCGCCTACCGTTTGCATGAAATCGGCAAATGGTTCACCGAAGGTTTGCAGCCGGGCTCCCAGCATTGCCCTTTCATCCTGAGCCAGGGTGCCTACGACAGCCTTCCGGCTGAGTATCAGCAATTGCTGCAGGACGCGATTCCGGTGAACTATAAGGCGCTTGGTAACGCCTATGAAGAAGCCGACAAGAAGTGGATTCCGATCTACAAGGCCAACATGGAGGTGGTTACCTACACGGAAGAGCAGCACAAAGAGTTCAAGGCAAAAGCGGCTGAGCCGGTCTGGAATGACTGGGTTGACGCCAATAAAGGCAAGTTCGACAGCCGGGCGGTTTTGGATTTCGTGCTGAAGACTGCGGCTGAGGCTGCTGGCAAGTAAGTACGGACTGTTCCCAGTATGATGGCGCGCCTTTCGGGGCGCGCCATCTCGTTATTGGACCAGTTTTAAGGTGTTTGTTCTTTAATCTCTGGAAGGAAACCTCGCCATGCATGGTGCAGGCACTCCCAAACAACCCGCGAATTCAGGCTTGCTAGGGACGATCGATCGGTTCGTGTCATACATCGAAAACGCGTTCACGTTCGTGGCGGCGGTTTTCATCTTCATCATGATGTTCTTCCTCAGCGCAGAGGTGCTGGGGCGGAAACTGTTCAACGCACCCATCCCGGGCGCCATCGACT
>JAPOJR010000233.1 GCA_029978325.1 Alphaproteobacteria bacterium
CATGCCCAATGCAGCCTCTTTCGTCGGCGTACCACTGGCCGATCCAAGCGTCTCTAAACCCGATTCCAACGACGGCTATTCCGCTCACTGGCACGTGCCAATAGACGACTACAACCACATCAAGTTCTACATCGGCTACCGTGAGCAGGGGCCGATCGATGTCGCGTTGCAAAGAAAGTACGTCTGCGATGGACAGAACGAGGACTTCTCCTTCGAACGCACGCTGGAGAACCGCTTCCGGCAGGATCGCGCCTCGATGGTCGACCGCGCCTATGCCGGCATAGGGCCCAACTTTCAGGATCACGACCGCTGGGTGACGGAATCGCAAGGGTCCATCGTCGATCGCACGACGGAAAATCTCGGCGTAACCGACCGTGCCATCATCGCCATGCGCCGCCAGATGCTGAAGGCGATAGAGGATATACAGGCAGGACGCGAGCCGATGTTTGTCGAGCAGACGCCTGACGTTTATGAATTGGGAGGTTTTTTCACAGGCTCCCACATCGACACAATCTGAGCCTGCCAATTTTCCCGGAACCATGAATGTCTTCGCGCGTTTGATCGCTGTGCGGAGCCGCTGCGCCATTGGCGCGTGCGCCTCTTGCAATGCAATTCACACAACGCATTTCCGAAAGGGATTCCAATGGCCGACATTTACAAGACCATCACGAAGGACCACGATCATCATCGCGACATTCTGAACAGGATTGCCGACACGTCTGGCGATACCGCAAAGCGCCGCCGTTTATGGCGCGAGTTCTATCGCGACGTGAAAGCGCATGCCGCCGCCGAGGAAGAGACATTCTACGCCAGCCTGATGACGAAGACCTGGGGGCAGGACAAGGTGCGCCACTCTGTTACCGAGCACAAGGAGCTCGACGACATCATGGATGAGTTGCAGGACATGGACATGTCCTCGCCCGGCTGGCTCAACCGGTTCAAGACCCTGCATCACGACTATGTGCATCACATCGAAGAGGAAGAGGAAGAAGTCTTCGAGCGCGCATAGGAAGTGATCGATTCATCCCGCGCCGATGAACTGGTACCGAAGTTCGAGGCTCGCAAACGCAAGGAGTTTGAACTGGTCGAAGAAAAGAACCTCGACAAGCTTGAAGACTGACGTGTTTGTTGTGCGATCCCCTCGCGTAACGGCATCGTCACAGCCGCGATTGAGACAAAATCTGCGAGTGGGTTCGATACGAGTGGCCATTCAAGAAGTCCGGCAAGGAACTGGATCAATTCGCATCGCAATTGAAGCGGTAAAATGATTCGTTCAACAATGGAGAGCGCCATGAGCGACGATGATCACGGTGGTAAAAGCGCCAGGCCGAAGCGTGGCGGAGTGGATACCGGCGTATCGCGTTCCGATCTCGCCCAGGACATCATGGGCAACAACGGCCTGCAGGGCAACGATCAGGCCAGCGTGCGCAATCAGCGTCAGGCGGTGCCTGACGTGAAGCAGGAAACAGACGGCGTGGTCGAGAGTTTCGAGAAACTCGACAAGGATGTGCGCGCGAAGGAAGATCTCGGCAAGGGCAATCGCCACAGTGCGGAGCATCCCTACAGGAAGGCATAAGCGCCGCGAAGCCTGTCTTGTTGTGGCGCGCCGTGCCGATCAGTAGCGCGCCAACACGTCCTGCACGGCCTTGACCAGATCGGCCTCCGCCGCATGGGCCTGCTGGCGTTCCTTCATCGCCAGGTATTCGTCGCGGTCCATGTCCTTGGCGGCCTTTGCAACCTGTGCGCCGAGGATGAGATCCTTCACCACGACCTCGCCTTTTTCGCGTTCGTTCGACCCCTGGATGACCGCGCAGGCGCTGCCGCGCCGGTCGGCGTATTTGAGTTGCGCGTTCATGCCGGACGACCCGAGATATAGTTCCGCCGGTATCCCTGCGCCGCGCAACTGCTGCACGAAGCTCTGGTATTTCGCCATTGCTTCGGCATCCTTGTCCATCACCAGAACGACGACCGGGCCGCGCTGCGCCTCGCCCGTCACGATGGGCGACTTTACCGCCATCAGCGCCGACAACAGCCGCGACACGCCGATGGAGAATCCGGTTGCCGGAACGGGCTCGCCGCGGAAGCGCGCCACCAGTCCATCATAGCGTCCGCCGCCGCCGACCGACCCGAAGCGCACAGGCCTTCCCTTTTCGTCCTTCACTTCGAAGGTGAGTTCGGCTTCGAATACGGGGCCTGTGTAGTATTCAAGGCCGCGGACGACGGAGGGGTCGATCTTGATGCGGTCTTCGCCGTAACCGCCGGCGCGCACAAACGCCTCGATTTCCTGCAGCTCGGTCAGCCCTTCCTGTAAGACTGCAGGGGCACTTGACGCGTCGAGATTGCCGTTCATCGCGTCGAACACGACGTTCGATTGCCCCTCATCCAGCCCCGCACCCTTGGTAAAATCCCCGGACTCATCCTTGCGGCCTTCGCCCAACAGCAGGCGCACGCCTTCCGGTCCAAGCCGATCCAGCTTGTCGATGGCCCGCAGCACCGTCAGGCGGCGTCCGGCGTTTTCGTCGCCGCCAAGGCCGATGGCTTCCATCACCCCGTCCAGCACCTTGCGGTTGTTGACCTTGATGACATAGTCGCCGCGCTTGATGCCGAGCTTCTCCAGCGTATCGGCGGCCATCATGCAGATTTCGGCGTCCGCAGCGGTCGAGGCTGCGCCCACCGTATCGGCGTCGAACTGCATGAACTGGCGGAAGCGCCCGGGGCCGGGCTTCTCGTTCCGGAACACGTAACCGGCCCGGTAGCTGCGATAGGGCTTTGGCAGCTTGTCAAAGTTTTCGGCGACATAGCGGGCCAGCGGCGCCGTCAGGTCGTAGCGCAGCGACAGCCACTGCTCGTCGTCGTCCTGTAAAGAGAAGACGCCTTCGTTCGGCCGGTCCTGGTCGGGCAGGAACTTGCCCAGCGCGTCGGTATATTCGATGAACGGCGTCTCCACCGCCTCGAAGCCGTAAAGCTCGTAGGTCTCCTGAATGGCGGCCATCATCCTGCGCGTGGCGGCCAGTTCTCCCGGCCCCCGGTCCGCCAGCCCGCGCGGCAGCCTTGCCTGCGTGCGGTTGGTCCTGGAATTGGCGTTGGCGGCGTCGGTCATGGCGGCAGCATTCGGTTGGCGGCGCAAAAAGGCGCGGAAAGGAAAGATTGCTGCGGCTTTTAGAGCGGGCAAGGTAATCGGGCAAGGTCTGGAGTATCGGCAGGGGAGGGAACGGAGGCAAAAGCATAAAAGGTTGTCCGCACCATCGCCGGCGGATGCCAGTCAGATGAACGGGAAAGGCCAAACTGGGGACAGAGGGCGCGCTGCCCCATTGCGGCCTCATTGTTGACGGACGCAGGGGCCGGGGATATACGGTTCTGGGCGACGAATGCAGGACAAGAAGCTGAATTTGTGAGGTTCAGCGCGCTTTTGGGGATTTGCTTTGATTCATTTCAAATTGATTCGCCGCTATGCGGCCGGGGCGGTTTTTGCCTCGCTTGGCGCAATTCTAGCAGGTTGTACGGCAAATCAGGCTTGTGGCCCCCAGGCTGCCGCCGTTCCGTCCGGTGTCCAGCCCATCGCAATCCAGCAGTACAATCCGCCATCCCAGGACGCCCAAAACGGAAGTTCCACAGTAAAAGCCGCCGGACAGGGCAAATCGGCCTCAAGCGAGGCTGGCGTTAATGGCTCCACTATCGTTGCCGCGACCATGACCGGACCGCAATCCATGCCGGTTCCCGCAGGCCGTCCCGACCTTGGCGACAGGGTTCTGGTAGCCGACAAGGCCGGGGCGGCTACGCCGCCGGCTGATGGCAAGTCCGCCGCTCCGACAGCTGCGACGCTGGCCGCAGCAGAAGCAGGCATCCGCAGCGCTGCCACGCCGGCTCCAGTACAGGTGGCGCGCGCCGCAGTGCCCGCCGGACCGCAAGGCGGCGCCAGGGCATCCCATGACGACGAGGATCCCGAGCCTTCCCTCTCCGCCACGGATGAACGGATAGAACGCTCTGTCACCAACGACCAGAATCGCGAAAACCTGCAAGCCTCGCTTGCGGTGCAGCCAGCGGCTGTGGCTACTCCGGTTCCACCGGCGCGCCCGGCCGCGCAAACGGGTCCTGCTATCGTGACCACCGCGGCCTATGCGCCGGCTGTGGTTGAGGTCGACGGCGTCAGCAAGGCCGCTTCGGGAACAACGGCGCAGGGTATCATCAAGGCATCGCTCGCAACCGGTGTGCAGCATAATGAGGCCACCGCCTCCGGCCGTCACTGGCGTGCAGCCTACCCCAATGTCGTGACTGGCTGTTTCGATACAACCTTGCGTAGTGCGCTCGATACCATCGGCCGCCACTTTGGAACGGTGGTGGAAGTAACCTCGGGCCACCGTACACGCGGCCGCCGTCGCTCTATGCATCGCTTCTGCCGCGCTGCCGACATCCGCGTTCCGGGCGTGCGCCCTTCGGCCGTGGCGCGCTTCGCACGCTCCATCCCGGGTATCAATGGCGTCGGCACCTATCGCCGCAAGTCGATCGTCCATATCGACACCCGCCTGCAGACCATGGTCTGGCGCTACTGACGAATTCCCATCGCTGTTGTAGCTGCCCGCGCCCGGGGAATGTGCGCGGCTGGCGTTCAGGTTCCCGTCTGTTTATATCTGTTTGCATTGAAGTTGCATCGCCCGCTGGCCGGGCAGGCGTAACCTATGA
>JAPOJR010000234.1 GCA_029978325.1 Alphaproteobacteria bacterium
GAGGCCAGTTTGACCAGCGCCTTGTCGCCGGGATCGGTCACAAGATCGGGCAGGTACGGCACGCCGGGCAGGCCCGCTTCCTTTTGCGGCCCCCATTGCACGATCACGAAAGTCTTCTTTTCTTTCAGCCATGTCGGGCGCGAACCCATCATCGAAGAATAGAAGTTGGCAAAGGTATCGACCTCGCCCTGCTCCATCGCCAGGAGCGCTGCCGTCGAGGACCGGAAACCCGGAATGATCTTGAGCTTCAGACCCAGTGTCTTGATCAACAGGCGCGAGTTGAATGCCGGAGTGGACGCAAGCGCAGGCACCCCGGAGTTCAGCTGGATCTTTCTTGCGTCAGCGATCGAGCGCACCTTTGATGTATGATAGACCATCAGCACACCGGTCTCCACGGTCGGTGATCCGAGCCAGCCGAATTCCGTCGGCTTGAAGATCGCCTTCCTGTTGCCTGCCAGAGGCTCGAACGGAATGGTGTTCTGCATCAGCCCGATCACCGTGCCGTCTCGCGCACCTTTGGCATAGACATAGTTGGGCGCGATTATGCCGCCTGCACCGGGCATATTCTTGACAACGACTTTCGGGTTGCCGGGAACGTGCTTGCCCAGATGCTGTCCGACCAGCCGGGCGATCCTGTCGTAGCCGCCACCGGGCGCCGATGACACGATCACAGTGATGGATTTACCCTTGTAGAATTGCTCCGGCGTCTGCGCCTGCGCAGCACCGGCCCCGGCCACGGCAAAGGCCGCGGCAGCCAGCACGAAACGAACCATGATTGCCTCCCTCAGGCTGCCTTCCTCTGCTGCAGCCGGGGACAAGTGTATGCGCAACCCGAAGCGGTTGGGAAGCTCATTTCGCGAGCAGAAGCCGCTATTGCGCCCGCAGGGCGTGCCTGCCGTAGTCTATGGCTGCGCTCTCCCAGACCAGCGAGTGGTGAGCCGCGGCAGCAAAGCAATCGCGGAACTGTCGCTGCAGTACGCCCTCGTTCATCAACGCCCGCCCGCCAGCGATGTTGAACAGGCGCTGGACGGCATTGAGGCTCAGCTGAGCCGCATAGCAGGCGTTGCGCTTGCCCTGATAGTGCATCTCCTGGCTGACCTTTCCGTCCCGGGCGAGCGCCGCCATGGTTTCGCGAATGGCGCCCAGATACATGCGCTCGGCAGCTTCTATCTCAGCAGCAGCCAGACCGACCGACATCTGGATACCGGGTTGATCGGCAACGGAATTGCCGCGGGATTTACGCGGACTGGTAATCTCGTAGAAGTTTTGCAGGAAGCCCTGTGCGATACCGACTACCGCTGCCGTATAGCTCACCGCAGATACACCACCGCGCGGCAGCTTCATCACCGGAGCATCGTAGAACAGCATGCCCGGCGACTGGCCGGCATCGTTCTGCGCCTTGTCCAGAATACGATGGGTCGGAATGAAAACATTCCTGACCTCGAAACTCTTCGACCCCGTACCGGCAAGGCCGACAACGTGCCAGTCGTCGATAATGGTGACTTCACTAGTCGGCATGAGCACCATCATGCCGCGCCCCTTGTTACCCTGCTCGTCATAAACAAAGCCGCCGCACATCACCCAGTCGGCGTGGTCGATCCCACTAGAAAATCCATGCACGCCGTTCCAGACAACCCCGCCTTCAACCTCGGTTGCGCGGCCAACAGCCGACACTGCCACACAAAGCTTCTTCGTTGTGTCCTCGCCCCAAACGTCGTCCTGCGCCTTCAGGTCGTAGGCGGCGAGCTTCAGCGGATTGTCGGCGAGCACCATGTAGACCCAGGCCTGTGAACCGCAACCACGCGCCAGGGTCTGCACCACCTCGCACAGAACATCGTACCCCAGGTCGTAGCCGCCGTAGCGGCCCGGCTGACACACCCGCAGCAATCCATGGTCGACATAGTCCCGCACCGTCTCGTCCGGCGCGCGCCGCATTTTTTCGCAGGCTTCGGAACGTTCGGCCAGAACCGGCACAAGGCTTTGCGCCCGGGCCAGAACTTCCTCCCGGCCAATCTTGTCGGAGGCGCGGCCTCCAAGAATAGATGTCAGCGATGTCAAACAGGGTCCTCCAGAAAATCGCCGGTCTGTCGATGTCAATACGGACGCCGCCGCCGGTCGATAGATGTGCCGGACCACCGCGGCCAGCGGCAGTCCGGCATTCATGCAAGCTTCCTACTTCTTCGGCGGATTGGCGATGCGGCGCAGTCGCGCAATCAGCGACGGCGGCGCCTTGTAGGCGTCGACAATCTGCTTCTGCAGCTGTTCGCCGGTCCGCGGCTTGTCGACAATCAGACCAATACGCTTGGCGTCCTTCTGGAATTTCGGGTCGGCCATTGTTGCCATGAAGGCCTTGCGGATGGCCGCGACGCGCTCCGGCGGAACCCCGCCCGGCATTACGAACGGCCGGCCCAGTGCCAGCGGACCGTAGGCTGCTTCGAACAACGCCCTGTCTTCCGCATTCTTCGTCAGGTCTGGACCATAGGGGACGTTGGGCAGGTCCTTTTCCTTTTCGGGTCCGTATTGAACGAGTATGCGGATCTTCTTGTCGCGCAGCCATTTCTTCTTTGTCGCAGTCAGCGATGACCAGAACGTTGTGCCGTAACTGTCCAGCTCACCCTTTTCCATGGCCAGATAGGCGCCATTCTGGCCGCGGAAGCCGAGAATAAGATCGATCTTGGTGCCAAGCACTTCGTTCAACAGGCGTCCATAGAGGCTGGGCGCCGAATTGTAGCCCGACGATCCGGCCTTGATCCTCATCTTCATGGCATCCTGGATCGTCTGCGCCGGATGGGTATGCCAGACGATCAGCAGGCCGGTTTCGACCGAAGGAGTTCCGATCCAGTTCAGTTTCGTCGGATCGTATTTCGCCCGTGCGGTGCCCATTAGCGGTTCGAATGCCACGTTGTTCTGCACGCCGGCAATCGTGGTACCGTCTTTGGGCGCAAGGTTGGCCACGAAATTCGTTGCGATAATTCCGCCTGCCCCTGGCATGTTGCGAACGATCATGTTCGGCTTGCCGGGAATATGCACAAACATGTGCTTGGCGACCGTACGCGACAGCGTATCGTAGCCGCCACCGGCTGACGAACTGACGACCATGGTCACGGTCTTGCCCTTGTAGAAATCGGCGACCGGATCGGCCAGCGCCGGCCCCGCCGACACAAACGCCGCGCCCGCCGCCAGCAAAAACCTTCCATTCATAAAATCAGTCAATTGCGCCTCCCTCCACTATTCTTCCGTCATGCCCGGACCATCCTCGGAGGCCCGGTTGTGTTCCGTTGTCACGACCGGACGGAAGCTAACGCCATCTCGCCCTTAAAGGCAAGATAGCCACCGTCCAGCAGCAGGTCCGCCCCGGTCATGAACGACGATTCGTCACTTGCAAGAAACACCGCACCGGCAGCCATTTCGTCCGCCTCTCCAAGCCGGCCGAGCAGATGCGCAGGCCCGCGCATGCGTTGAGCCTCCTCCCGCGAGCCCCAGGATGACGTACTGCGCTCGGTATTGATGGAACCCGGCGACAGGGAATTGGCGCGAATGCCGTCGCGCGCATAGTCGACAGCCAGGCATTTTGTTAGCTGAATGAGCGCTGCCTTGGTGGTCGAATAGGCCGGACGCCGCATCACCCCGATCTGGCCAAGCTGGGACGCAATATTGATGATTGAGCCACCGCCATTGGCCCGCATATGGGGCATGGCATGCTTTGCGGTCAGGAAACTGGCGGTAAGATTGACCGTCAGGGCCTTGGTCCAGTCCTCCAGCGACAACTCCTCGACATTGCCGTTGGGCGTTACCGCAGCGGCGACATTCACCAGCGTGGTGAGCTTGCCGAAGGCGGCCACCGCTGCCTCAACGCTTTCAGCACAGTCCTCCGGCACGGCTACATCCATGGCCCGGGCGACGGCGCGACCACAGGCCCTTTCGATATCGCCAGCAACCAGCTGTGCTTTTGCCAGTGAAATGTCCGCCACCAGGACACTGGCGCCTTCCATCGCGAAACGCCGGGCAATCGCGCCGCCGATTTCGCCGCCGCCCCCCGTGACAAGGGCGACACACCCCTCAAGCGCCAGTGATTTCATCGGTTTCCTCCACGGTTTCTGCCGTATTGATCTTGCCGCGCAGGAATCGGCAAACTTGCGATTGTTCTGCCGCCCCGGCTGGTTTACTCATGCGACAATCAGGTCGTACTCGTCCTACCTGCTGCGGCCGCAAAGCAACGAACAATAGATCGGGAGCACGTTCATGGCGAGGGTATCACGCCTCGAAAAGCAATTGTCGGCACAAACAACAGGATTGATCCTGTTCGATGCGCTGAACGGATATCTGCATCCGGACAATCCGGAAAAGGTCAAATTCCTGGCCGAGCGCAACATCGTTCCCAACATGCAGCGGCTGGTGAACGGCGCCCGTGCCGCCGGCATGACAGTATTCTATCCCAGTGGAGCGCATAATCCCGACGGCTCGGACACGGTCTCACGCCTGACGGACACCGACATGGAACTGCGCCCCATGACCGGCGAGATGA
>JAPOJR010000235.1 GCA_029978325.1 Alphaproteobacteria bacterium
CGACCCGAGAATTGGTCTCCCCCACTACAGCCGTAACAGGGGGCGATGCGGCAACGGATGACAGAGGGCGTGTCAGTATAACGTCGCTGAGTGTGAGCCCCTATTGGCAACAACGCTATGGCCACTGGGCACAGAGCCTCGTCCGCTATCGCCACACCGAAGTAATTGCTGGTAGTCAGGCCAACGATTCGCGCGATGATGCGGTCAACTTTCAACTGGTCGGTGGCCAAAAGCTCACGCCGTGGCGGCCAGCACTAACCGCAGATTGGTCTAACAAAGATGAACGCGCCTCGGGTGGCCGGGTAGCAGCGGACGTGCTCCAATATTCGATTGGTTTCGGCAACCAGTTTGCGTTGTCTCGACTTTACTCGGTAAACGCCGTCGTCGGCTATCAGAAGGTCGACGCCACCACTGACCGTCGCAATCTCAGTGGTTTCGTTTGGAGTGTGGGCGCAATCGGCCGGCCGGGACCGCGGACGTCCTTTGACGTTTCGGTTGGCCAGCGATATGGCGAGCTCGCGGTGAACGGCACCGCACGCTATGCCATCACCGACCGTTTGACTCTGCGGCTTCAAGCACGGCAGAACTACGGCACTGGAGCACAAAGGCTTGTGGCGGACGCGAGTCTGGTAACGGTTAATCCCACAACTGGCGAACTTGAAACACCCGCGGGCGTTCCCGTTGGTTTTGGCGATACAGGGGTTGATGGCGCGCTCTCGATTGACCAGATGTTCCTCGCGTCGTTGGTGGGCGTCTATGGGCGCAATCGCGTTACGTTAACTGGCTCCGTCGAGCAACGTCAGTTCGATGTCGGAACAGAGACCATAGGTCTGACGCGCGGTGTCGTGACCAGAACCCTTGGCCCACGTACGTCTGCGAGCGTTTCCGGCTTTTACCGGACGGACGATTCGATTTTGGGCGTGGTTACGCAAACAATCAGCGGCCGCCTCGACCTGTCCTACCGCATCGGCGAGCGGGCAACGGTATTTGGCGGATATTCATATACCCAGCGGCTTAGCGATGTCGCAACGGGCGGATATAGTGAGCATGTTGGAACAATTGGCGGTCGGGTGACTTTTTGATCATGATAAACGAATTCTATGGCTTCTCGGCTGCGCCCTTTACTCTGAGCCCGGACTCCCGGTTTTTCTATGACAGCCGAGGGCACAAGACCGCACTGTCCTACCTGCGCTTCGGCTTGCAACAAGGCGAAGGTTTCATCGTGATCACCGGCGAAATCGGGGCCGGGAAATCGACGCTGATCAACCGCGTTCTGGACGAGTTGGACCGCAACTCGATCGAAGTCGCCTATATTACCACCAGCAACATCAATGCAGACGATATCCTGCGTTTGATCGCCAGCCAGTTTCACATCGACATCAAGGGCGCTGACAAAGCGACCATGCTGCGCGCGCTGGAGGGGTATCTCACGACCCAGCGGCGGTTGGGGCGGCGGGTGCTGGTGATCGTCGACGAGGCACAGAACCTGCCATTTGGGACCATCGAAGAGCTGCGCATGCTCTCGAATCTCAGTGTCGATGGGCAATCGGCGATCCAGTGCTTCCTGGTGGGCCAACCGCAATTCAAGGCCACTTTGGCCGATCCGGACATGGAGCAACTTCGCCAGCGCGTCATCGCCTCCTACCATCTGGGAACGCTGTCAGAGCCAGAAACTAAGCTTTATATCGAGCACCGCATGCAGGTCGTCGGGTGGACGGGCAGCCCCCGCTTCACGCCTGACGCTATTTCCATGATCTATCGCGCAACGAATGGCGTGCCTCGTCGGATCAACAACGTTTGTAGCCGCATGCTCATGCATGGCGCGCTGGAACAGTTGACGGTGATCGACGGCAAAGCCGCAGAAGAAATTCTGCGCGACATGGGCACTGAAGTCGCCGAGTCGGCGGCCCCTAAGGAGAGGGCAGCGGCCGCGCAAGCAGCCGACAAGCCAGCAGAACAACCAGCGCCGGCCGTCAGCCCAGAGCTGGAGGCCAAAATCGACGACATTGGCAAGCGCCTGGACGAAGTCGTGCGCATGACCGCCGCTTTGGAGCGCAAACAGGCCGAAATCGGACAAAGCGTGGCTGCGTTGCGCATGCTAGAGGTTCGGATTATCGAGCTGGAGCAGGCGGAGAATGGCGCAGATACATCAGAGTTGGCCAACTCTGTTCAGGATGGCCTGCGACAGATGCAGGCAATGGAATCCCGAATCAGCCGGACTCTGGCCTCATTGCCCTCGCAGGCTGCGGATTTAAGCGGAGTGTTGACGCGGCTGACGGATGTGGAGAGCGCGCTCCAATCCCGGCCCGCAGCCGAAAATCCGGCACAGGCGCAAGCTTTGGTGCGCGTGGACCAGCAGTTGCAAGACCAAAGTGATATTTTGCAGGATTTGATGACGGTTATTATGTCGATGCTGGGACATCGGCAGGACCGGTCTCAACCGGCGTCGCAGGTTCGGCCGAACTAACGGACTGCCGCCTTTCGGCCCTCCAGATTGTGACAGCACCACTCGGATCATGAACGGGAAGCCGCAGGAATGACGAGCAAAACCGCCCCCATCGTCAATGCCATGTCCGTAGATGTGGAAGACTATTACCAGGTCTGGGCCGTTTCCAGCGTGGTGAAGCGCTCTGACTGGTCGACCTACCAAAGCCGAGTCGACACCAGCACTAACCGCATTCTGGACATGTTCGACCAGGCAGGCATCAAAAGCACGTTCTTTACGCTAGGTTGCGTAGCCCAGCAGCATCCCGAGCTTGTCCGCCGCATCGTGCGTGATGGCCACGAACTCGCAAGCCATGGATTTTGGCACCACAAGGTGCATGAGCTGACGCGTGAGCAGTTCCTGGAAGATGTGCGCAGCACGCGCCAGCTGCTGGAGGATATCGGCGGCACGCCGGTTCGCGGCTACCGTGCGCCCAGTTTCTCGATCAGCGAGAAAACTCCATGGGCCTATGACGTGTTGGCGGAAGCCGGCTATGCCTACAGCTCCAGCCTGCACCCGATCGTGCACGACCATTATGGCCGCCCGGATGCTCCAAGGTTCCCCTATGTGGAGACCAGCGGCATCCGTGAAATCCCGGTCGCGACAATCGAATGGCGGGGCCGCAGGATTACGTGCGCCGGCGGCGGTTTCTTCCGGCTGCTGCCGTATCAATTCTGGTTCAGGCCCTTGCTGCGGCGGCTGCATGGCAGGGAACAGCAGCCCGCCACCTTTTATTTCCATCCGTGGGAAATTGATGCCGGCCAGCCCCGTATAGGCGGCCTGCCGTTCAAATCGCGCCTGCGGCACTATACGAATCTGCGTGCGATGGAAGGTAAACTGCGGCAGTTGCTCGCAGATTTCCGTTGGGATCGCATGGACAACGTTTATAGCGTATAAGTCGCCCAGGCAAAAAATCCGGTTGATCAGAACCCCCTTCCCTTCAACGAAAAGGAGGTCTCGAACCCGTGACAACTCAGCCAGTATCGGTGCTTGAGACCAATTCGCTGCGGCCGACCGCAAGCATCGATCAGTCCCTCGCCCATCATGCCGTTCAGGTCCAATCGTTGAGCGAGCCCGGTGTTGCAGACTGGGACGCTTTCGTTATGGCCGAGCCATCCGCAACGTTTTTTCACCGCGCCGGGTGGCGCCGGGTGATCGAGGGGACGTACGGCTACAAAACCTATTTCCTGCAGGCCGAACGGAACAATCGGATTGTCGGCGTTTTGCCATTGGTACACCTGAAAACCCCGGCTTTCGGACAATCGCTGATCTCGACGGGGTTTTGCGTCTATGGCGGCATTGCCAGCAGCGATGCCGAGGCGATACAGGCGCTGGCGCAGGCTGCGGCGGCGCTGGGCGAAAAACTGGGCGTCGGCTATGTGGAAATGCGTTCGGAAAAGGACCGTATTCCCGGATGGAAGACCAAGTCCGATGTCTATGCCACCTTCCGGCGGCCGCTGTTCGACAATGACGACGCGAACCTAAAGGCAATCCCCCGCAAGAAGCGCGCAGACGTGCGCAAGGGGATCAAAAGTGATCTGACCGTGGATACGTCCGGCGACCTGGATTCCTTCTATGCCATCTATGCAGAGAGCGTGCGGAATTTGGGCACGCCGGTATTTTCCAAGCGCTATATCCGCGCGATTGCGGCGGAATTCGGCGACGATTGCGAGATTTCCGTCGTACACGGCCCGGATGGGCCGGTTGCTGCGCTCACGTCCTTCTTTTTCCGCGACCAAGTGCTGCCCTACTATGGCGGCGGCACGCTGGCCGCGCGACCGCTGCACGCCTACGACCAATTGTATTGGACCCTCATGGGCCGGGCGATCCAGCGCGGCGCCAAGATTTTCGATTTTGGCCGGTCCAAATACGGTACGGGAGCGTTCGACTACAAAACCTATTGGGGTTTCGAGCCGCAGCCATTGCATTATCAATATCATCTGGTCAAAGCCTCGGAAGTACCGGACATCAACCCATTGAACCCAAAATATA
>JAPOJR010000236.1 GCA_029978325.1 Alphaproteobacteria bacterium
ACCTTCGAACACAATATCGCCGCCATCTGGAATATAAAAGCCGCTGATCATATTCAAAAGGGAAGTCTTGCCAGCGCAGTTAGGCCCGATAATTGCAAAGATCTTTCCACGAGGAACATCGATACTGACGTTATTGTTTGCACGGACGCCGCCGAAATACTTCGACACACCGCGCACGCTCAGAATTGAGTCGTGCCCGTTGGGCTCAGCCATGGTACGCGTAGTCCTCCAGACGAGAGCAGGGGTGGATTCACCCTCATTGATTAGGGGGCAGGGTAGGGGATTTCACCCGGTATGCAATCTCAAAATGCGTCGTACTGATCAAATTCGCCTGATCAAACTCCCGCACAGTCGGTTGTTACCAAACGCTATGGCAATTTCACGTCGTGCAGCGGACGCCCCCAGTCTTTGGCTCGATCTTTGCTGCGCTCGATGTCCTCTTCCAGCATGAAGCCCTCGGCAACCAGCAACCCGGCGGCCCGTTCAATCGCGGCGATATAGCCGGACGGCGTGCCATAGCGGCCGACTACCGACCGCCGCGGATCGCTTGTCGCCGCGCGGACTTGCTCGTCTTCGGGAAGCGGAATATACCCACCGGAGAATTCGTGCATCGCGCCTTCGCCGACTCCGCGGGCGCGGATGTTCCAGCCGACATATGTGCCGAGCGGTGCCTGCACCATTGGACAGCGAACGCCAGCGATATCATTGCCGTCAGCATCGACTGCCGGCACCAGGATCGTATAACCGTGTTCCGCATGAACCAGCGGCGGCTCTAGCGCCAGAATTCCGACCGCTTCATCCGGACCGAAATCCATATGTGGCAACTGATTCGGCTCGCCCGGTACAGTCTTGCCGGGGATGTTGGGGAATTGGCGACGCCAAGCAGCCATCTCGACCAACGTACCGTCTGCAACGCGCGGCACTCGGCTCGGCGGTGGCTCGGTTCCCAAGGTCGCCCATTTGTCCAGCGCATCCAGCATCGCACGCGCCAGCATGCTGGTCTGGGTCACGTTCAGATAGTGGTCGGTCACGGCCTTGCGCGGCTTTTCCAGTCTTGGGTCGGCGGTGTGCTGAGTCGAAGACCAGAAATACAGCCGGGCCTTGGGGTGATCCGGCAAGTCGTTGCCCTGGCTGTCGGTATGCACCAGCGAGCCGCGCCGTTGCCAATATTCCGTGCCGGTTTGTGTGTGAATCACCAACGGATCGGTCTCGGGACGCTTGAGGATTGCGTCCGTCTTGCCCGTGTTGTGGTCGGTCGATTCTGTATAAGCGAAGGGGAAACGGTCGGCAGGGCAGTAATGGTCCTCATGCTGTTGGCCGCCGGCGACAACTGCGTTGGCAAACCGCTGGTTCAGCCACTTGCCGCCTGCGCCGGAGACATGCGGCATGAGCCCGTCAAACACGCGGCGATTTTCGTGATCTGCATTGAAGCCGCGCCAGATGAAGTCGCGAATACAGCGCCCGGTTTGGGACCGGCCATAGCCATAGGCCTTCTCAATGGTCCCCACCGGACCCAGCGGGTTTTCCTGCCCCTGTGTGTCGCGGTCGCCATACTTCAGAAAGCTCACCAGATCGCGCACCGCCACATGGCCTAGGCCCATCACCAGCGGGTCACGGCCCTCGTAGACCAGTTCATAGATCCAGCCGGGCTCAAAGCCGCCTGGCAGGTGGATATGGGTATCGCTCGCCACCAGACCGCGATCTGCGCCGAGGCCATCGAGCCCACCCGCGTTCTCCCACCGCGCAAACATCCAGTCGGAGGCCGGAACCGGTTCGCGCCAGTCCTTGGCATATCGGCGGCGGGTCAGTTGCGCCTTGGCCGTATCCAGAGACACCGCCGGATGCGAGCGGGTCGAGCCGCGGCCGGAGAGGGTGAACGTGGTCACACCCGGCCCGTTGGCTATGAATTCGGTGCGGACCTTGCCCGTGACCGGCGTGCCGTCCGGATTTTTCGCAAGCGGCAGGTCGAGCAGCATACGGCCGTCGCCGGGCAGCAGGTCGCCCTGCCAGGCGCCGAATACCACCGTGTAGCCGCGCCGCATCAGAAAGCCGTTTCCGGCATGGTCGGAAGAAATCGGCGCGTTCGAATGCAGGGAATCGTTGAAATACTGGAGCATCCGCTTGTTGCCGCGGTTGCCCCAGTCAAAGAAAACCCGCCGATTGCCGAGCCGCATGTCGGCGGGCCTCAGGATGCAGAGGTCCTGCGTGAAATGGACCAGGCCATCGGCTCCGCGCTCGGCCAGCGCAATGTCGGTGACGCCGGACTGCGCGACCGCGGACGGATCGACCCGGTGATGAACACGTCCGGTGATCCGCTCATAAGGGCCGACATAGCCAAATGCCTCGCCGCCGGCAAACGGGCGGCGGTCGGTGATCTGGATACTTAGGAAATTGGTCATCGGACATGTCCCGGCTGAAAGAGAACGCTGTCGAACAGCGGAGCCCAGACGCTACCGTCCGTCAACTGTGTTGGCGGACAAATACCGCCCCTGGGACGGGGCGGACCTATCGGACTGGCAGAGTTCAGATGTTGTGACAGGCGACGAAATGATTGGGCGCGACCTCACGAAGGGGCGGCGGGTCCGTATCGCAATTGGGTGTCGCGATCGGACAGCGCTTGCATAACCGGCATCCGGGCGGCGGATCGATCGGCGTTGCGATCTCGCCATGCAGCGTCAGTTTCGGGGCCGGCTTGTCCGGGTCTGCCTCCGGCACCGCCGCCATCAACGCTTTGGTGTAGGGATGCTGCGGCCGGGCGAAAATTTCCTCCACCGGGCCGCTTTCGACGATCTTGCCGACGTACATCACGGCAACCCGGTCTGAGATATGGCGGACCACGCTCAGGTCATGGGCGATGAACAGGTAGGTCAGCGAGAATTTTTCCTGCAGCTCGCGGAGCAGGTTCAGGATCTGCGCCTGCACCGACACGTCCAGAGCCGATACCGGCTCGTCGCCGATCACCAGTTCGGGATCGACCGACAGTGCCCGGGCAATAGCGATGCGTTGCCTTTGGCCGCCGGAAAATTCATGCGGGTAACGGTCGATATGCTCCACGCCCAACCCAACAAGGTTCAGCAGTTCCAGCACCCGCTCGCGCTTGGCTCGCCAACCATCGGCAAGACCGTGAATCTCTAATGGCCTGGCGAGAATTTGCATGATGGTCTTGCGCGGATTGAGCGACGAGTACGGGTCCTGAAACACCAATTGCACATCCTTGCGCACCGACCGCATGCGGGCGTTGTCGAACGACAGCATATCCTCGCCCTTAAGGCGGATTGTGCCGGCGGTCGGTTCGATCAGCCGGGTGATCAACCGTCCGGTCGTGGATTTCCCGCAGCCGCTCTCGCCGACCAGGCCCAAAGTTTCGCCGGCTTTGATGGCAAAGCTGATATCGTCCACGGCTTTGAGCGTCTTGGTCTTGCCTGCAATGCGGGACACCATATCGCTGTTCAATGTGAAATACTTGGTGAGGTTTCCAACCTCAAGCAGCGGTGCGGTCATTGTGCGTAGTCCTTATGCGTAGTCCGTTTGTCCGGTCGGCGATCGCTAAACGGTGGCCATCTCGTTCAGATGGCAGGCCGCATGCCGTCCGGGTGCGACTTCGCGGAACTTCGGTACTTCGCGCCGGCAGATATCCATCGCATGCGCGCAGCGCGGGTGAAATTTGCAGCCCTGCGGCGGGTCCATCATATTGCAGACGGACCCTTCAATCGGCGTCAGGTATTTGGTTTGTTCGTCCATGCGCGGGATCGAGTTCATCAGGCCGATGGTGTAGGGGTGCATCGGCTTTTTGAAAATTTCCCGCATATCGCCCATCTCGACCAGATGGGATGCGTACATGACCCCGATGCGGTCGCAGGCGTGCGCCACAACGCCCAGATTGTGGGTGATGAACAGTAGCGACATGTCGAACCGCTCGATCATAGAGCTGATCAGTTCCAGGATCGTCGCCTGAATGGTCACGTCCAGGGCGGTGGTCGGTTCGTCTGCTATTAGGAACGTCGGGTCGCATGACAGGGCCATCGCCAACATTACCCGTTGGCGCATGCCGCCGGAGAATTCGTGAACGTAGTTATCGACCCGCCCAGCAGCCGACGGGATGCCCACAAGGTCCAGCAGTTCGATGGTGCGTTCGCGTGCCTCCTGCTTGGTCAGGCCGAGGTTGGTGCGCAGCACGTCGCCGATCTGGTCACCGACCGTATAGACCGGGTTCAGCGCGCTCATCGGCTCTTGAAACACCATTGCGATCTTGCGGCCGCGTATCGAACGGATTTCCCGGTCGCTTAGTTTGTAGATATCCTGGCCATCGACCCGGACTTCGGACGCGATCACCTCCGCCGGAGGCGATGGCAGCAGTCGCATAATGGCGCGGGCTGTTACAGATTTTCCAGAGCCGCTTTCACCCACCAGCCCAAATGTTTCGCCCTTTTCAACACTGAACGAAATACCATTTACTGCGGTCAAGGTTCCTCG
>JAPOJR010000237.1 GCA_029978325.1 Alphaproteobacteria bacterium
GCCCGCGCTCATGGTACAGCTTACCGACGCCGAAGTGACCACGCACGAAGTCAGGGATTGGCGCGGCCTGCATTTGTTGCATTGGCATACGTCCTCCTGCTCGCAGAAGCTGCGCATTGTGCTGGCGTTAAAGGGGGTGGAGTGGACCGGGCATCTGGTCAGCCTGCCGAAAGGGGAGAACAACACACCCTGGTTCATGGGCATCAACCCGCGGGGCCTGGTGCCGGTATTGGTGCAGGATGGCGCGGTGCACGTAGAAAGCAACGACCTGCTCTATTGGCTGGAGGAGCGCTACCCTGAACCGCCCCTGATCCCCGCAGGGCGCGAGGCTGAGGTCAAAACGGCGCTGGCGGCAGAAGATGCGCTGCACCTGAACCTCCGCACCCTCAGCTTTCGCTTTGTCTTTGGGCGCACGGGCCTGACCAAAACGCCGGAGCAGATGGAGAACTACCGGACGTTGGGCGCATCGACGGTCGGCGGCGAGCCGGATATGTCAAAGCCCAAGGAGCTTGCCTACTACGACCGGATGGCGGCGGAGGGCATTACCGATGACGCCTGCCGGGCTGCCTTCGCCAGCTTCCGGTCGGAGTATGAGCGCCTCGACGCCCTCTTCGCCCGCCAGCCGTATATTCTAAGCGATGCGCTCTCGCTGCTGGATATTGCCTGGTACGTCTACACCTACCGCCTGACTCTGGGAGGCTATCCGTTCGAGCGGCTGCATCCGCATGTTTTTGCCTGGTTTGCGGAACTCGACGCCCGCCCCGAGTTCCGGCGCGAGGTTACCCTGCCGCCCGAAATGCTCCCGGCGCATGAGGCCACGAAGGCGAAACAGCGCGAGACCGGTGCAACGATGGCGGCGGTGATGGGCATCTAGCCTGCTGGCGTCATGCAGGTTTCGTCGGATCATCCTCTGGCGGACCGCCGCAGGCGTGGCTACACTTCCGGGGACCAACAACAAGCAATCAAGGACCATCGCCTATGTCCCAGTCCCGCGCCCTGCTCGATGTCTCGAACGGCATCGCCACCTTGACCCTGAACCATCCGGAGGCGCTGAACGCCTTTGGCCATGTACTCCGCCAGGATGTGACCAAGGCGCTGGACAAACTGGATGCGGCGATTGCCGACCGCTCGGCCCGTTGCCTGATCGTCACGGGGGCGGGCAGGGGCTTTTCCTCTGGTGCGAACCTGAACGACCCGGACCGGCCGCCGCGGGACCGCGACGCGGAGATGCGAGGTGAGGCGCAGACCGACCTGGAGTCCTGGTACAATCCGACCCTGATCCGCCTGCGCGAACTGCCGATTCCCACGGTCGCCGCTATTAACGGCGTCGCCGCCGGCGTCGGCATGAGCCTGGCGCTGTCCTGCGATTTCAAGGTGATGGCGAAATCAGGCTTCTTCCTGCAGGCCTTTGCCCGCATCGGTCTGGTGCCGGACGGCGGCTCGTCCTGGATCCTGCCGCGGCTGATCGGCATGAACCGGGCCATGGAACTCTCGATGTTGGCTGAACGGCTTCCGGCGCAGAAAGCCGCCGAGTGGGGCATGATCACCAAATGCGTTGAGGACAATGCGGTGATGGATGAAAGCCTGGCGCTCGCCCGGCGGTTGGCGGACGGACCAAAGGCGCTGGGCATGATCCGGCAGATGTATTGGGCCAGCCTGGAAAACGATTATGCCGGGCAGATGCAGCTGGAATCGGACCTGCAAAAGAAGGCCGGCTTGACCAAGGACCATGAGGAAGGCGTCGCCGCTTTCCGTGAGAAGCGGGACGCCAAGTTCATCGGCGCTTAGGGCTCATGTACCGACCTCGCTGGCGCTGAAGCGGCCGGCGAGGTCTTGTATATCGGAGTGGATGCAGGATTAGGCGTAGGCCTTGCGGCGATGGTTCCAGACAAGGCCCAGGAACCCGGCGCCGAGGCAAAGCGCCGTCGCCGGTTCGCTCGTCGCGGTCGGCGTTACTGTAACGTGCGCCAACGTTGTATCGGGCGAAACTTCGATCGCACCGACTGCGCCACAGACGCCGGGGTCTAAACACGACTCTAACGGTCCTGCACCGGCTTGGTAGGAGAAGGCCAGGTTAAAAATCTGTATTCCTTCGGCAGGGTCGTCGCCCAATGGACCATTGTCCAGGTCATAAACAAGGTCCCAGATTGAACCGGAGGAATCCAGGTTGAATGCCGGGATCAGGGAATTCCCGGAAAACGCCACTGTAAGGCTGACAATTTCACCATCGAACGAAGATAGTTGACCATTCATGTCAATGTCTTCGCCGACAAAGGTGCCGGTTACGACCGCACCTTCGGAAAAGCCCGACTGGGTAAAGTTAAACGCCATGGGCATAGCCTCTGCCGCGGATACTGCCCAAATCAATAGGCCAGCAACAGCGCATATGATGCGTTTGGTGATCATCGGCCGTTTCCCTCGCGTGTGGCGAATGGCTCGACGCTAGACAGCTGAGTGCGGGTGCGGAATTGGCAATTCGTACAACAAGGGACAGGGCAACCCCTGTGATGGCGCGGCATGGCCTGCCGGCGGATACGATCAATCCTCTGTGCGTATGGCCTGCGGATCCTGTGCGATTGGATAATCGTATTGCCTATAGCGGGTCAGCCAAGCACACTGCCTAAACCAAACGCGCTGAGAGGAAACCCTATGGCTAGAGGCATACGTGGCCAGGTGTGTGTCGCCGGTATCGGCGAGACCACCTATTACAAGCACGGGCAATCGCCCGATCCGGAGTTCAAGCTCGCCCTGATGGCGATCCTGGCCGCGGCGAAGGACGCCGGCATCGACCCGAAGGACATTGATGGCTTCTGCTCCTACTCCAATGACCGGAACGAGCCCTCGCGGCTGGCAGCGGCGCTGGGCACCAAGGACCTGAAGTACAGCGTCATGCAGTGGGGCGGCGGTGGCGGTGGCGGCTCGGCCGCCATCGGCACGGCGGCGGCGGCGATTGCCGCAGGCTATGCCGACTGCATCGTCGTGTTCCGTGCTCTGGCGCAGGGGCAGTTCCAGCGCTTCGGCGCGGCGGCTCCGGCCAAGACCGTGCAGGGCGACAACGCCTTCGTCTTCCCCTATGGCGTTATGAGCCCCGGCCAGAAGTACGCCATGAAGGCCATGCGCTTCATGCATGATCATGGCGTTGACCGCTCGGCCCTGCGGGCGATCTCCATGGCGAGCTATCATCACGCGCAGATGAACCCGCGCGCGGTCATGCATGGCCGGCCGCTGACCGAGGAAATGTACGACAACTCCCGCTGGATCGTGGAACCCTTCCGCCTGTTCGACTGTTGCCTGGAGAATGACGGCGCTGCCGCCATGATCTTCATGTCGGCGGAGAAGGCGAAAGACCTGCCGCACAAGCCGGCCTACCTGCTGGGCGCCTCCCAGGGCTCGGAGCATCGCTGCGCCGCGCCGGCACACAACGGCCCGACCTATGGCTCCAGCAGCTTCACCACCGTCGCACCGCGGCTCTGGGCCAATGCGGGCTGTGGGCCGAAGGACGTGGACGTCGTCCAGTCCTACGAGAACTTCACCGGCGGCGTGCTCATGAGCCTGGTCGAGCATGACCTGATCGAGGCCGACGAGTGCAACGAGTTCCTGAAGCTGGAAAACCTCGTCGCGCCGACCGGCAAGATGCCGCTCAACACCTCGGGCGGCAATCTGGCGGAGTGCTACATGCACGGCCTCGAGCTGCCGATTGAGGCGGTGCGCCAGTTGCGCGGCACCTCGACCGCGCAGGTGCCGAAGGTCGATGTTTCCCTCGTCTGCTCCGGCCCGATGGTGACGCCGGTATCCAGTTCCGTCTTTGGTTCGGAGGCCACGCTATGAGCAAGTACTACCTGCCCGAAGGCCTGCCCGCGCCGGTACCGGAGAATGACGACCTCTCCAAACCTTATTGGGAGGGGCTGAAGGCCGAAAAGCTGATGGTGCAGAAATGCAATGGCTGCGGCCAGCACCAGTTCGGCCCGGAATGGATCTGCCACAACTGCAACTCGTTCGACCTGGACTGGGTCGAGGTGGCGGGCAAGGGCAAGATCTACTCATGGGAGCGCGCCTGGCACCCGGTCCACCCGGCGCTGCGTGCCCTGGAGGGCGAGCCCTATATCACCGTGCTGGTGGAACTGCCGGCAGCCGGCAACATCCGCATGATCGGCAACCTGCTCGGCGACCGCCGCCAGGACGTGGTGATCGGCTCCGACGTGGAGGTGGTGTTCGAGCACCACACCGACAACGACCCGCCTTACAGCCTGGCGCATTGGAAGGTGGTATAGAGTTTTCTCTCTGCGACAGTGGTTTTTGCTAGGGATTTGCACCGGTCAGGCTTCGCGCCTGGCCGGTTTTTTATTGCGTAAGCAGATTTGAATTGACTCTTGAAAACAAAAAAATGAAAAT
>JAPOJR010000238.1 GCA_029978325.1 Alphaproteobacteria bacterium
ATAATGAGATTCAAGCCGGTTCTGAATTTCGATCAACTGGCCGAATACGGAAGGCATGACCTCTTCCATCGCCGGCAGGTCTGAGCCGTGCGCTGTCTTGGCGGCGATGGTGATATGCTGTGGCGTGCGGATGCCGGCGACAACGTCCTCGCCCTGGGCATTGACTAGGTATTCGCCATAGACCTCGCGCGCGCCGGTGGAGGGGTTGCGGGTGAACGCGACGCCGGTGGCGGAGGTATCGCCCATATTGCCGAAGACCATGGCCTGCACGTTGACCGCCGTGCCCCATTCCTCCGGGATGTCGTTCATCTGGCGGTAGAAGATGGCGCGGGGCACCTGCCATGACGCGAATACAGCGCCGACCGCGCCCCAAAGCTGCTCGCGCGGGTCCTGCGGGAAGGGCTCGTCCAGCTCTTCCATGACTTTTTTCTTGTAAATGCCGACCAGTTCCTGCCAATCGGCGGCGGTCAGGTCGGTATCGAGGAAGACGCCGCGGGTGTCTTTCAACACCTCCAACTCTTCTTCGAATACGTGATGGTCGATGCCCAGCACGACATCGCCATACATCTGGATGAAGCGGCGGTAGCTGTCCCAGGCAAAACGCGCGTCGGCGGCTTCGGCCATGCCCTGCACCGTCTCGTCGTTCAGGCCGAGGTTCAGCACGGTATCCATCATGCCCGGCATCGACACCCGCGCGCCCGACCGGACCGAGACCAGAAGCGGCAGTTTGGCATCGCCGAATTTGCGGCCGGTCTCCGCTTCGACTGCTGCCAGAGCCGCCTCAACCTGGACTTTCAGCGCGTCCGGGTAGGATTTGGCGTTGGCGTAGTAGTGGGTGCAGACTTCAGTGGTAATGGTAAAGCCAGGCGGGACGGGCAACCCCAGATTAGCCATTTCCGCCAGATTCGCGCCCTTGCCACCCAGCAAGTTGCGCATGCCGGCGTTGCCCTGGCTGTTGCTGTTGCCGAAGCTGTATACCCATTGGGTCATGGTCTGCTCGCCGCTCCCGCGCACACTGTCACCCTAAGCCTGTCGTCGGGTGAGTGCGCCGCAAATTGAGGACCCTTCGACAGGCTCAGGGTGAAAGTGGCAAGAGGCTTGGTCTGCTAGCCTTCAATCACGGAAAAATCAGCAACTTGAGACATGGTCGCTGTCATTTGTCCGAGTAGTTTTAATCGATTAACGCGAAAATTCGCATCGTTTGCATTAACCGTCACTTGCTCGAAGAATGCGTCGGTTGGCCCACGCAGCGAAGCCAGCAAGCCCATGGCCGAGTCGAAACTCTCAGCCGCCAGCGACGCCTTCATTTCCGCCGCCGATTTCGCAAGGGCCGAGGCCAGTGCGCCTTCCGCCGGTTCGGCAAACAACGCTGGTTCCGCCGCGCCAGTCTGGCGCTGGCCGTCCTTCTTTTCCTCCGCCGCCACGATATTTGCGGCGCGCCGGTAGGCGGTCAGGAGGTTAGCGCCGTCGTCGGTCTCCAGAAATGCAGAGAGTGCGGCGACCTGCGCCATCAACCGGACCAGATCGTCCTGTTGGCCGAGGCCGAACACGGCGGCAACGCGGTCATGCTTTACGCCCTGTTCGCGCAAATGCACCTTAAGCCGGTCTGCGAAGAAGTCCAGCAGGGCCGTTGCCGTATCGTCAGCCGATTCCTGGCCGGAAAGCTGGCCGCTGTAGAACTCATGCGCGTGCAGAAACACCCGGTACAGCGGCAGGCGCAGCCCGTTTTCCAGTACCAGCCGGATCACGCCCAGCGCGGCGCGGCGCAACGCAAAGGGGTCGCGGCTGCCGGTCGGTTTTTCATCGACGGCAAAGAATCCGACCAACGTGTCGATTTTCTCCGCCAGCGCCACTGCGACCGAAACCGGCGCTGTCGGGCAGGCATCGCCCGGACCTTGTGGGCTGTAATGTTCCGCAATCGCCGCGGCAATGGCGGGGTCCAGCCCTTCGCCCTCGGCATAGTAGCGTCCCATCAGGCCCTGAAGCTCCGGAAACTCCCCGACCATGCCGCTGGAGAGATCGGCCTTGGCCAAGGTGGCGGCTTGGCGCGCCTTGTCCGCGTCGCAGCCAGGGATGTGTTGGGCAACGAACCCGGCCAACGCCGTAAGACGCCGGACACGCGCGCCAAGCGAGCCAAGCTTCGCGTGGAACACGACATTATCCAGCGCCGGCACCCGGCTTGCCAGCGTATGTTTGCGGTCCTGATCCCAGAAGAATTTGGCGTCCGAAAGGCGGGCGCGCAGCACACGCTCATTGCCGGCGATGACGGCCTTGCCTTCGTCGGCAGTCTCGCGGTTGGCGGCGACGGCGAACCGGGGGGCGAGCTTGCCATCCGCGGTTTCCAGCGCAAAATATTTCTGGTGCTCGCGCATCGAGGTGGTCAGCACCTCCGGCGGCAGGTCCATGAACTGCGCGTCGATGGAGCCGACCAGCAGCACCGGCCATTCCACCAGGCCAGTGACTTCATCGAGCAGGCCAGGGTCGGGGCGGACGGTGAGACCCTCGGCTTTGGCGGCGGCTTCCAGATCGGCCGCAATCTTCGCCTTGCGTTCGGCGGGGTCGAGGATGACCTTGTGCGCGAACAGGTCTGCCTTGTATTGCGCGAAGTCGTGTATCGGGAACGGCCCGCGCGCCATGAAGCGGTGGCCTTCGGTTTCGGCACCGAACGCCCGCTCACCCAGATTACCACCGAGGTCGAGCGAGCCCGCCAGCGCCTCGCCACCGAACACGACGTTGATGCGCTGCAAGGGCCGCACATAGCGGAAAGCGCCGTCGGCCCAGCGCATGGATTTCGGCCAGGGCAGTGCCCGGATAGCGTCGGCGATCATCTCCGGCAGTACGGCGGCGGTGGCCTGGCCCTCGATCTTCGAGACCGCGAACCAGAAATCCGCCTTGCCGACAGTGCGCTGTTCGCACTGGTCGAGTGAGCCCAGGCCGGCTGCGCGGAGGAAGCCCTCCACGGCTTTGTCTGGCGCGCCAACGCGCGGGCCCTTGCGCTCCTCCGTGCGATCCGGCTGGCGCTCGGCAAGGCCATCCACGACCAGGGCGAGACGGCGGGGCGTGACATAGGAATGGGCGCGGTCGTAGGCGAGGTGTGCGTCTTTCAGACGATCCTCAACCAGTTTCTGAAAGTCGGCAGCTGCACGCGCCTGCATGCGCGCCGGAATTTCCTCTGAGAGGAGTTCGATCAGCAGTTCGGGCATGGTCTACTCGCCTCCCAGTTCCGGCGTCATTGCGAGGAGCCTAAGGCGACGAAGCAACCCAGGCTGAGCCTCAACGCGCTCCGCAGTCGGCCTGGGTTGCTTCGCTTCGCTCGCAATGACGGCAAAGAGAGAAGCGGGGGCGGATGTGGAACACTCCATCACGCCGCCTCCTCAACCAGATGCCCGCGAGCCTTCAGCCAGCCGGCAGCCGCACCCCGCGCCAGCGCCCGGACTCGGCCGATATAGGCTTGGCGCTCCGTCACGCTGATGACGCCTCGGGCGTCGAGCAGGTTGAAGGTGTGGCTGGCAGCGATGCACTGGTCGTAGGCGGGTAGAGGCAAACCAGCCTCCAGGCAGTTGCGGCTCTCGCGCTCGGCGTCTTCAAAATGGCGGAACAGGGTCTCGGTGTCCGCGTGCTCGAAATTGTAGGCGCTGAACTCCTGCTCGTTCTGCAGGAATACGTCGCCATAGCTCATGCCGGCGCCGTTGAAATCCAGGTCATAGACGTTTTCGACGCCCTGAATGTACATCGCGAGGCGCTCCAGACCATAGGTGATCTCGCCCGAGACCGGGTTGCAGTCGAAGCCGCCCACCTGCTGGAAATAGGTGAACTGCGTCACCTCCATGCCGTCGCACCAGACCTCCCAACCAAGGCCCCAGGCGCCCAGCGTCGGGCTTTCCCAGTCGTCCTCGACAAAGCGGATGTCGTGATAGTCCGGGTCGATGCCAATGGCCTTCAGCGAGCCCAGATAGAGGTCGAGAATATCCTCCGGGTTCGGCTTCAGGATCACCTGAAACTGGTAATAGTGCTGCAGCCGGTTCGGATTCTCGCCATAGCGGCCATCGGTCGGGCGGCGCGAGGGCTGAACATAGGCCGCCTTCCAGTGCTCCGGCCCCAGCGCACGCAGCGTCGTTGCCGGGTGAAAGGTACCGGCGCCAACGCTCATATCGTAGGGTTGAAGCAAGGCGCAGCCTTGCTGGCCCCAATAACGCTGCAGCGCCAGGATCATGTCTTGAAAGGAAAGCGGAGCATCAGCCAAGGGCATAAACTCAGACTGCGGGCAAATTATTGCGGCGCAGCAAAGGCCGAGAAGCCGTCTGATTCAAGACGCCCCAACGCCGCATAGGTCATCAGTCGAATGCAGCGCTTCTCAAAGCATTGCCAGGGTCGGG
>JAPOJR010000239.1 GCA_029978325.1 Alphaproteobacteria bacterium
CCAAGCAAAATCCCGCTGAGACGACGCGGCGATGAATACCCGCCCGGAATTTAAATAGGCAAGGCGACCAGCGGCAAGCTCCCCCTAAAGCCCGTACAAAAAACCGCCAGCGGCCACATGGCTCTGGCGCTTGTCCGTCAATCCGCGGCAGGATTGGCGGCAATCCCGCCTCCGCCAGAGAGCACCACCAACCCGCTCATGTCCCGCATCCCCTATATCCCGCTGATTGCGGCGCTGATCGTTCAGACGTTGGCGACCATGAGCGCCTACTCGATCGCCGCCGCAGCACCCTCCATCTCGCAAGAGTTGCAAGTGCCGGGCGAGTATGTCGGCCTGTTCATCTCGATCGTCTATGGCCTGGGCATGGTCTCGGCCATGTTCTCGCCCAGCTTTATCCATCGCTATGGCGCGGTGCGGGTCAGCCAGGTGATCATGGTCGCCACCATCGCCATGATCCTCACGGCCAGCCAAGGGGGCACGCTGGCGACGCTGGCGCTGTCTGCCGTGTTGCTCGGCTGCGGCTACGGTGCGACAGCGCCGACCAGCAGCCACTTGCTGATGAAGCGCACGCCGCCCGACATCCGCAACCTGGTGTTCTCGATCCGCCAGATCGGCGTGCCGCTGGGTGGCGTTCTCGGCGGGTTGATCGTGCCGCCGCTGGTGCTGGCTTTCGACTGGAAGACCGCGCTGTTCGTCCAGATCGTGCCGGCAGCGGTCATGCTGACCCTGCTGCAACTGATGCGTCGCGAATACGACGCCGACAAGGACCCCGGCCATGCCATCCGCGCCAAGGGCCTGATCGGGCCGTTGATGTTGCTGAAGACCATGCCGGAGCTGCGGGTGTTGACGCTGGCCGCCTTCTTTTATGCCGGCACGCAGCTGTGCTTCGTCGCCTATACCAGCGTGCATCTGACCAGCCAGGCCGGTTTTGGGCTGGTGGCTGCCGGCCAGATGCTGGCGACCTACCAGCTATCCGGTGTGATCTCGCGACCGATTTGGGGAGTCATCGCCGACCGCTGGGTCCCGGCCCGCACCATGCTGATCGTCATGGGCTTCGTCATGGCGGCCATGGCGGTGCTGGCAGGAAGCTTTTCGCCGGAATGGCCATGGCTTGGGATTTTCGTCGTTTCCATAGTCGCAGGCGCAACCGCCAGCGGTTACACCGGCCTCGCCTTTGCCGAATATGCGCGGATGGGCGGGCCGGAACGCGCTGCCGAGACCACTGGGCTTGGCGCCGCCTCACAATTTTTTGGGGTGATGTTGCTGCCGTCCAGCTTTAGCTTTGTAGTAGCCGCGGGCGGCTATGATTTGGCTTATGAGGTGATCGCCGCGCTCGCGGCCCTATCTGGAGGTGCGCTATGGCTATTTGGCGGAGAGCGGCGGCGGCGGCCCTGACGGCAACGCTCTCAGCCTGCGCCGGTGCCGGCGCGGAGCGCAATCCTGAGATGGAATACCTAGGGGCCGGGGTCTTGATGGTGCCGGTCAATCGCGACGAGACCGGTTGTGTGCGATACCGCATGCTATCCGGGTTGCAACCGGATGACTTCACCGTGTACTGGCGCATCGAACCGGGCCATTTCACCAATAACCGGATCAATGCCGCGTGTCCGCCCCTTCCCGAACACAAGCCGAGGCCAAGCCGTGTCTAGTTCGTTCGTTACCGTCGAGCGCCCATCGCCCGGAATCGCCGTCGTCGCCTTTGACCGCGGCGATGGCCTGAACGCCATGTCGATGCAGTTGGCCCGCGAACTGACGGCCGCCGCAAACCACCTCTACGACGACCTGGACACCCATGCCATTGTCCTGGTCGGCCGCGGCAAGGGCTTTTGCGCCGGCCGCGACTTGCGCGATGTAGAGATCGCCGAACGCTCTCAAGCCGGCATGCTGCGTCGCCGGCATCTGGGCGGCGACGGCTGGCGATTGTGTCGGGCATGGGAGCGGTTGGAACAATTCACCATTGCTGCCGTTGAACGCTTCGCGGTTGGCGGCGGTCTTGCCTTTGCCTTGGCAACGGATTGGCGAGTGATGGGCAGCAGCGCCCATTTCCGCGCGCCGGAAGTGGCCTTGGGCCTATCGATGAGTTGGGGCTCGATCCCCCGGCTGGTCAACCTGGTCGGACCAGCCCGCGCCAAGCAGATTCTGCTGATGGCGAACGACCGGATCGACGCCCGACAATCGCTTGCCTGGGGCCTGGCCCAGGATGTCGTGCCCGACGGCGAGGTGGAGGCGGCAGCCGTCCAATGGGCGGAGAAAGTGGCAGCAATTCCCCCGTTGCCGGCCCGCATGACGAAAAAGACGATCAACGCCTACGCCAACGCTCTTAGCGATCTGGCCGTCCATATGGATACCGACGAGGTCATTCTGACCGAGCACACCAGCGATCATGCGGAAGCGGTCGACGCCTTTCTCAGCCGCCGCGTGCCGGTTTTCAAAGGCGCATAGGCGGAGCCGCCAAAAAGAAACCCCGGCGCAGGGCCGGGGCTATTATCAGTTCGTCGCCACGAAATGTCCGGGCTCGACCTCTTTCATCGCCACCGGCGGCGGCTCGTAGCCCGGCGGCTTCACCGGCGATGGGATCTCATCGGTGTTCAGCGCCCGGTTTGTCCGGCGCAACCGCGGATCCGCAACAGGTACAGCGTTCAATAGCTTCTTGGTGTAGGCATGGGTTGGGTTTTCAAACACCTGACGGCGCGAGCCCAACTCGACGATCCGGCCCAGATACATCACCGCAACCCGATGGCTGATACGCTCAACCACCGCCATGTCGTGGCTGATGAACAGGAAGGCGATGCCGAATTCCTCCTGCAGGTCCATCATCAGGTTGATCACCTGCGCTTTGATCGTCACGTCTAGCGCACTGACCGCCTCGTCCGCCACGATCAGCTTCGGCTCCAATCCCAACGCGCGGGCGATGCAGACGCGCTGGCGTTGTCCGCCGGAGAACTCGTGCGGATAACGGCTGGCATGCTCGGGCAACAGGCCGACGCGGCTCAGCAGGCTCGCCACTTTATCGCGCAAGGCAGTGCCGCTTTCCAAGCCATGCACGCGCATCGGCTCGGCGATTGCCTCGCCGGCTGTCATGCGAGGATTGAGCGAGGCGAACGGATCCTGAAAGATCATCTGCATCTCACGGCGCAGCGGGCGCATGGCCTTGGCGCTGAGATGGGTGATGTCCTGGCCCTCGAACTTCACGCTGCCGCTGGTGATCGGCACCAGCTTCAGCAGCGACCGGCCAGTCGTGGACTTGCCGCAACCGCTCTCTCCCACGACTGCGAGAGTCTCGCTGGGATCGATGTGAAAGGTGATATCATCGACGGCGTGCACTCTTCCCGTCAGGCCGCCAAACAGCCCGCGGCGAATATCGAACCGTGTAACGAGGTTCTCGACCTGAAGCAGTGGCTTCTTGGCGTGTCCGTTGGCGCTCATGATATTAGGCGGCTCCCGCGGCAAAATCTTCTGGTTTGAACGTATCGCTCTGGCTGACATCCGGGAACTTTTCCGGCGCATCCTTGCCGTTCATCGATCCCAAACGCGGCACCGCGTTAATCAGGGCGCGCGTGTAAGGATGCTGCGGATTGTGGAAGATCGTTTCAGCATCGCCCTGTTCGACGATCTGGCCTTTGAACATAACCACGACCCGGTCGGCAACCTCCGCCACCACGCCCATGTCGTGTGTGATGAACAAAACCGCCATGCCGATTTCATCCTGCAATGTTCGGATCAGATCCAGGATCTGTGCCTGAATCGTCACGTCCAACGCCGTCGTCGGCTCGTCTGCAATCAACAACTGCGGCCGGCACGACAGCGCCATGGCGATCATGACGCGCTGGCGCATACCCCCCGAGAGGTGGTGCGGATACTGTTTCAGCTGTTTGGCCGGCTCCGGGATGCGGACCAGAGTCAACATTTCCAGCGCCCGCTGCTCCGCCTGCTTCTCGTCCAGCCCCTGGTGCAGCATGATCGCTTCAGCGATCTGAAAGCCGATGGTGTAGACCGGATTGAGACTGGTCATCGGCTCCTGAAAGATCATGGAGATGGCGTTGCCGCGTATCTGCCGCAACTCATCGTCCGGCAGTTTGACCACGTCCACAACGCGATCGTTCGGCAAGCGAAGATCGATTCGCCCGGTCGGCATTTTACCACCGCTCGCATCGTTCAGACGCATCAAGGCCATTGCCGTGACCGACTTGCCGGAACCCGACTCGCCCACCACCCCGAGCGTCTGCCCTTCCTTCACGTCCACATCGATGCCGTCGACCGCTTTGATGTAGCCCACGGTCTTGCGCAGGAAGCCCCGCTTGATCGGGAACCAAACTTTCAGGTCGTCGGTCTTG
>JAPOJR010000023.1:0-10691 GCA_029978325.1 Alphaproteobacteria bacterium
TCCGGACGACTGTGGCTCGACCAGAGTCAGCACCATTTGCGCCGCAATGGCGGCGTCAACGGCGCTGCCGCCCGCCTTCAGCATGTCATAGGCCGCCTGGCTCGCCAACGGATGCGCAGTCACCACCATCGCCTTGCCCGCCGCCCAGGCTGGAACGACGGCAAGCAATAAAAAGACGATTGTTATCAGGCGCATCATGAAGGTCTGGCTCCAACGCGGTGAGAAAGGCGCTCGCCCACTATCGCGCACGCAGACGACATGCTCCAGCGGAAACGCAGGACAGCATGCACGAGTCAACCCGCCGGCCGCTTAAACCCAAGAGTTTGACGTGACAAAAGCCGCAATCCGGATCACAATTACGTGCCTCAACAGAAGGACCTGCCTTTGATGACCACCGATCGCATTCGCGTCTGGTTTTTGAACATCGGACATTTCGTCGATCACTTTTGCATGCTGATCTTCGCGACCGCGGTCATCACCATGGCGCACGAATTCAACACGAGCTATGGCGCCCTTCTGGCCATTGCGACTCCCAGTTTCGTCTTGTTCGGCGCGGCAGCGCTGGGCGCCGGCTGGCTTGGCGACCGCTGGAGCCGCAACAACATGTTGGTTGTGTTCTTTTGCGGCATCGGCGTCGCTGCGATCATCGTCGGCATGGCGCAATCGCAGATGCAAATCGGCATCGGCCTAGCCTTGCTCGGGCTGTTCGCCTCGATCTACCACCCAGTTGGCATCGCCATGCTGGTGCAGGGCGTACCGAAGCTTGGTCTGCGCCTGGGCGTTAACGGCATCTTCGGCAATATGGGCGTGGCGTTCGCGCCGCTGGTGACCGGTGCGCTGGTAGCGGCCTTTGACTGGCGCATGGCCTTTATTTTGCCCGGTTGCGTTGCCATCGGCCTAGGCTTGGCCTTCTGGTGGTTCGCCAAACAAGGCTATAGCGTCGCTCCGACAGGCCCCAAGGCGCGCAAGGAGCCGGTTGGCTTCACCATGGGTTGGCAACGGGTGCTGGGCGTGGTCGCGGTCATGACCCTGGTAGGCGGCTTGGTTTTCAACTCCACGACTATCGCCCTGCCCAAGTTGTTTGATGAGCGTCTGACCAATATCGCCGACAGCATGATGGGCTTCACCGCCATGGCTGCCCTGGTCTATGCCGGCGCCAGTTTCGCCCAATTGGCAAGCGGCCTGGCCATCGACCGGTTTGCCGTCAAGCCGGTGTTGCTGGTAACGGTAACGTTGCAGGTTATCATGATGCCGATCGTTGCCACGCAAACCGATTGGCCGCTGTTTGCCGCAAGCTTTGTCATGATGCTGGCGGTGTTCGGCCAAATTCCGATTACGGACACGCTGATCACCCGCTACACGCCGGACGCTATGCGCAGCCGCGTGTTCTCGCTCAAATACATATTGAACTTGGGAGTCGGATCGCTGGCCGTGCCGAGCATCTGGTACATGCATGAACGCGCCGGCGGTTTCCATGACCTGTTCTTCACACTGACGGTCTGCGCTGGCATCGTATTGGCCGCTGCCCTGGCCCTGCCCTACCGCCGCCACGGCGCCGAAGCCGTCCCGGCAGAATAGAGGAGACTCGTAACGATGAACACCGAAGCCTTCACCACCGCCGCAAAAGCCGCTGGCTACACCGAATTCTATGAGCGCGACCTGACCAACGCGCTGGGGCCGGAGCCACATACCCACGATTTCGACGCCCGCCTGCTGGTCACCGGCGGCTCGATTGCGCTCACCATCGACGGCACAGTTACAACCTACCGCGCCGGCGACCAATGCGAGGTTCCGCGCGGCACAGTGCATGCCGAGAAAGTCGGCCCGGACGGCGTCAGGCTGATGGTGGCCAAACGCGTTGGCTAGACCAGCGCAAACAGCAGCCGCAGCCTTTGACCGCGCCCTACACGCCATCGAATACCGCATTCTGCGCTACCGCAGCAGCCGCGGCGCTTTCGGACCGATGGTGAAGGACCTGGAGGCTTTGCTGCGCCAGGTTGACGACAACCCCGGTTTTGCAGTCGAGCTACGGTCAAAGTGGCAGGATCTGGACGAGATCTGTGCCGGGCTGCAACGCGCCGGGCTGATGGAGCCGACCGGAGAGCGCCTGCGCATCGCCGAGATCGTGTTGAGCGAATTTGTGGACCTATGCCGCTCGCACCGCGCTTCGAACGCGCCGGCCGCGCTGCATCGCCGACGCTGAACGCCCCGCTTTTGCACCCAAGCCTTCCTTCGTATTCACTTGCCACAATACATTTTGCCATGCGAATGTTTGCATAAACAGCCGTGAAGCTGTCGAAATGTAAAGGGAAGGAACGCTCGCATGCCCGCACTCAAGTCACTCGCCCTCGCCGTTGCGCTGACGGTTTCGCTCGCCGGCCAGGCCTGGGCTGAAGGTAGGGCCCACAAAGTCGCCATTCATGTCGATGAGAACGACCCCGCCGTGATGAACATGGCCCTGAACAACGCCAAGAACGTCAGCTCATACTACAAATCTAAAGGCGACACCGTGACGGTGGAGTTGGTGGCTTACGGCCCCGGCCTAACGATGCTCCGCGCCGATACCAGCCCGGTGAAAGATCGGATTTCGGCAATGAGCCTGGAAATCGATCACCTGACCTTCAGCGCCTGCGGCAATACCATCGCCGGCATGAAAAAGAAGGAAGGCAAAGATATTCCGCTGATGAGCGAAGCAAAAGTCGTACCGTCGGGGGTTGTCCGCCTGATCGAGTTGCAGGAGCAGGGCTACGCCTACGTCCGGCCCTAAGCGGCTGATTCGGTATCACGGGGCCCCAACTGCACGCCCGCCAGCCGCTCGTAAAGCGTGATCAGCGAGCTGGCGTCTTTCTTTGACAGGCCGGAGGCGCGGCCCATCTGATAGATCTGCTGCGAGACCGCCGCCATGAACATCGGCACGCCCAGCGCCTTGGCATAGGCCGTCTCCAACTCCTGGTCCTTGTAGGAGATGTCGAGCGTGCTGGCGTTGTCGAAATCGCCGGAGAGATAGCGCGGCGCCATCGCCTCGAAGCTGGCGCTCTGGCCGGAGCTGACCTTGATCATCTCGATCATCTTGACCGGATCGAGCCCGGCCTTGGCGCCGAACACCATGGCCTCCGCCGCCGCGACCTTGTTGATCTGGTTCAACATGTTGTTCACCAGCTTCATCGCCAGCCCCTGCCCGATCTCCCCCATCTCAAAGATTTGAGAGCACATCGCCTCCAGCAACGGACGGCAGGCCTGGATCGTGGCAGGATCGCCGCCCACGGCAGTGGTGAGCGTGCCAGCCCTGGCCCTGGGCACGCCTCCACTCACCGGCGCGTCGATCATGCCGATGCCTTTTTCCGCGAGCGCCGCATGCATGGCCTTGACCGCCAGCGGGTCGATGGTGGGCATGGCGATGACCGTGTCGCCGGCCTCCGCCGTTTCGATAATGCCGCCGGGCCCGACAATGACCGCTTCTGCCTGGGCGGTGGTTTCGACCATGACGATGACACGGCTGGCCTTGCGCGCGGTATCGGCGGGAGTGTCGGCCGCGTCGGCACCCAGTTCGGCCAAAATCCTGACCTTGGCCGGGTCGATATCGCAGGCAACGAGCGGATAGCCGGCCTTTACCAGATTGGCCGCCATCGGCCCGCCCATCCGCCCGAGGCCGATAAAGCCGATTGTGTCCTTGCGCGTGCTCATGAGCTATAATCCCTGACAATGGAGAGCCGTGTGGACGCAAGCCTAGCGGTCTCTCACCCTACCAGGAAAGGCCTTGCCGCCATGAACGAAACCGAATTCCGCGCCTACGCCGCCGCCGAAGGCTATGACGCGCCCGAAGCCCGCTCGCAACCGCCGGGCAAGTTCTTCGACACGCACGCGCACGAGCGCGACCTGATCGTGCTGATCCAGGAAGGCACGTTCACGGTCGACTATTTCGACCGCAAGGACGAGTTCGGCCCCGGCGACATGTGCTACGTCGCCCCCGGCGTCGACCATACCGACCAGGCCGGCCCGGAGGGCGCGAGCTACCTGCTGGCATGGCGGTAGGGTCCAGATTGTGGTAGGGTTCTGTCCTGCAGAATACGGAGCGTGGCCCTATGGCTGACCCTGCCACCAACATTGACGGCCCGGATATTTATCCCTGGGAATGGCCAACGCCTGAACAAAAAGCCTGGTTCGACGCCCTGCCGGTCGATGCACAGTGGCGGCTGGTCGATGAGATGCTAGAGGAGGCCTTCAACAGCGGCCCGCCGCGGCACGTGACGCCCGAGGATATCAAAAAGCAGGCGCTCGCCCGACGCAAACATGGCGTATAGGGTACAACCACTTGCCGAACGGCAAATGGAGAACATCTACCTTTACACTTACGAAACGTTCGGTGAGCAACAGGCAGATCGATACCGCGACCGCCTGTTTGCAATCTTTGAGCAGCTTTCCCAAACACCTCACCTCGGCCCTGTCTACCGTGGCACCACGAGGCGGTTTGTCAGTGGCCAGCATCTGATCTATTACCGCATCCAGCGCGACGGTATTATCATTGCGCGCGTCGATCACGGGCGGCAGCGGCGATACTAGCGCCGATAGACATATGCGCGCCCCGCGCCTATATCCCAGAGTCATGACGATTGCGCCCCTTCCCTTCCGCAAGATGCACGGTCTCGGCAACGACTTTGTCGTTCTCGATGCCCGTCCGCGCGCGCTCGATCTGAGCGAGGCGCAGGTGCGGCGCATTTCCGACCGGCACACGGGCGTCGGCTGCGACCAGTTCATCATTATCCGCCCGCCGCGCGATCCGAAGGCAGACGCCTTCATGGAGATCCGCAACTGCGACGGGGCGGAGGTGGAGGCCTGCGGCAACGCCACTCGCTGCATCGCCAAAATCCTGACCGACGAGACCGGCCGCGACCGCGTCACCATTCAGACCGTCGCCGGCCTGCTGCTGGGCGAGCGCTCTGGCCGCGGCTACACCGTCGACATGGGCGAGGCCCGCACCGGCTGGCAGGCGATCCCGCTGGCGCGTGAGTGCGATACCCTGAACGTTCCGCTCGACCGGGATGACGTGCCGCCTCCGGTCGCCACCAATATCGGCAATCCGCACGCCACCTTTTTTGTTCACGACGCAGAGGCCGTGGCGCTCGCCGCCATCGGCCCTGGCCTGGAGCATCACCCGATGTTTCCGGCCCGCGCCAATATCGGCTTTGCCAGCCTCACTGCGCCGGACACGCTGCGCCTGCGGGTCTGGGAGCGCGGCGTTGGCATCACGCGGGCCTGTGGCTCTGCTGCCTGCGCCACCGTGGTGGCCAGCGTTCGCCGCGGCCTGACCGGGCGCTCGATCCGCATCGACATGGATGGCGGGCCGCTGTTCCTGGAATGGCTGGAGAACGGCCACGTGCTGATGACCGGCAGCGCGACGGAGGTCTACCAAGGCACCATCCTGCCCTCGCTGCTGGAGGAGCCGCGCCCGTGAGCGGACCGCAGGTGCTGAATTTCGGCTGCCGCCTCAACGCCTATGAGGCGGAGGTGATGCGCGGCCTCGCGCCAGACGCAACCGGCGCCATCATCGTCAACACCTGCGCCGTAACGGCAGAGGCTGAGCGCCAGGCCCGTCAGGCCATCCGCCGGGCGCGGCGCGAGCATCCGAACGCCCGCATCGTCGTCACCGGCTGCGCCGCCCAGATCGCGCCGCAGAACTGGCTGGATATGCCGGAGGTCAACTCGGTCCTGGGCAACCAGGAGAAGCTGGACGGCGCTGCCCTGAAGGAAGCACTTCGGCCCGGCGGCGCTGCCGCCCAGGTCAACGACATCCAGATGGCGCGGGAGACCGCGGCGCACCTGATCGACGGCTTCGATGGCCGCACCCGCGCCTTTGTCGAGGTGCAGCAGGGTTGCGACCACCGCTGCACCTTCTGCATCATCCCTTATGGCCGCGGCCCGAACCGCTCCGTGCCGCTGGGCGTGCTGGTGGAGCAGGTGCAGGGGCTGGTGGCCAAAGGCTTCCGCGAGGTCGTGCTGACCGGCGTCGACGTCACCGCCTACGGCGCGGACCTGCCGGGCAGCCCGAGCCTCGGCCAGATGATCCGCCGCCTGCTGGCCTGCGTGCCGGACCTGCCGCGCCTGCGCCTGTCGTCGCTGGACGTGGCGGAGGTGGACGCGGACCTCTGGCGCCTGATTGCCGAGGAGGAGCGGCTGATGCCGCACCTGCACCTCTCGTTGCAGGCGGGCGCCGACCTGATCCTGAAGCGGATGAAGCGCCGGCATCTGCGCGCCCAGGCCATCGCATTCTGCCGCGAGGCGCGCGCACTCCGCCCGGACATCACCTTCGGCGCCGACCTGATCGCCGGCTTCCCGACCGAGACGGAAGAACATTTCGCCGACAGCCTGGCGCTGGTGGAGGAATGCGGCCTGACCTGGCTGCACGTCTTCCCCTACTCCGCCCGCGAGGGCACGCCCGCCGCGCGCATGCCGCAACTGCCGGGCAACATCCGCAAGGAACGCGCCGCGCGCCTCCGCGCCGTGGGTGAGCAGGCGGTCGCCGGCTATCTCGCCTCCCGCGTCGGCCTTCGCGAGCGCATCCTGATCGAGAAGCCCGGCCTGGGCCGTACCGAGGGCTTTGCCGAGGTCCGCCTCGACCCCATGCTGGCGGAGGGGACCATTGCAGAGCGCGCCATCACCGGCGTTGACGGTGGCCATTTGCTGGCCGAGGCCGCATAATCCGGCCCCATGCAGCACCCGCCATCACACTCCCTCCCCCCTTCATTCGGGGCAAGACTGCAAGGCCCTGCCGCCGCCGATGCATGGGTACGGTTGTGGAGCGAGGCCTCCTTGCCCCTTCACCCTGAGGTGGGGCTCGCAGAGCGCCCTCGAAGGGCCATCGGATACGGCGCGCCGCCTTCGAGGCTCGCTTCGCTCGCACCTCAGGCTGAAGGGTATATGATGCTTTGCCGCCCCCAACCAACGTCATCCCGAACAGGGCCGCAAAGCCAGCCCACGGGGGGTGAAGGGGTGAAAGGGGCCCGATACTATCCAGAGGCCTTTGTTCATGGCTGACCAACCTCAACGCCGCGGCTTTTTCGGCCGCCTCCGCGCCGGGCTCGCCCGTTCGACCGAGCGGCTGACCGGCGGCATTACCAGTATCTTTTCCGCCAAGCGCCGCCTCGACGATGAGGCGCTGGAGGAGTTGGAAGAGGTCCTGATCATGGCAGATCTCGGCCCCGCCACCGCCGCCAAGCTGACCGCCAACCTCGCCCGCGAGAAATTCGACAAGGAGGTCACGGACGAGGAGGTGCGCGAGGCCTTTGCCCTCGACATCGCCGGCATGCTGGAGCCGGTGGCCGTGCCCCTGGTCATCGATCCGGCGCGCAAACCGCATGTGGTGCTGGTGACAGGCGTCAACGGCGTCGGCAAGACCACCACCATCGGCAAGCTGGCCCAGCAATTCCGGGCGGAGGGCAAGAGCGTGTTCATGGCCGCCGGCGACACTTTCCGCGCCGCCGCGGTCGAACAGCTTCAGATCTGGGCCGACCGCACCAGCGCGCAGTTCGTCTCCGGCAAGCATGGGGCGGACGCCGCCGGCCTCGCCTTCGGCGCGCTGGAGCAGGCGAAAGCCGCTGGCGCAGACGTGCTGCTGATCGACACCGCCGGGCGGTTGCACAACAAAGACAACCTGATGGCCGAATTGCAGAAAATCGCCCGCGTCATCAAGAAACTCGACCCGGAAGCCCCGCACGACACCGTGCTGATCCTGGACGCCACCACCGGCCAGAACGCCCATGCCCAGGTCGAAACGTTTCAGCAGATGGTGAACATCTCCGGCCTGATCGTCACCAAACTGGACGGCACCGCCCGCGGCGGCGTGCTGGTATCGCTGGCTCAGAAATTCGGCCTGCCGGTGCACGCCATCGGCGTCGGCGAGAGCGCCGATGATATGCGGCCATTCCTGCCCGAGGATTTTGCCCGCTCGCTGATGGGACTGAACCGGGACGAGCCCGCTGCGGCTTTCGAACCCGTGGCACCGATCCCGATTGCTGAGCCGGTCCAGGAAACCGCCGAACCCGAGCCACAGGCACAGACCCTGGACAGCGACCAGCCAGCGGCGCCTGCCGAACCGGAGGCGGCTGCGCCTGAAACCCTGAAGCCGGAGCCCGCCCCCGCAGAACCGGAGCCAAGTCCAGAACCAGAAAGCGAACCGGAGGCTGCGGCGGAGCCGGAACCAGTTGCCGACCCGGAGCCCGCCGCAGAGACGCAACCCGACAAACGCAAGCGCCGGCTGTTCGGCCTGCGCTGGTAGGGCCGGAGGTTTGGCCTGGGTCTTGCTTGCCATCACCGTCGCGCTGGAGGTTGCCGGCACCACGCTGCTAAAGCTCTCCGGCGGCCCTGGCGTGCGGCCTTTGGTTTTTGCCGGATCGATGCTGAGCTATGGCCTGTGCTTCTGGGCGCTGTCGTTGGCGTTCCGGAGCATTCCCTTCACCGTCGCCTATGCTATTTGGGCCGGAGCCGGCATGGCCTTGATCGTTCTGATCGGCGTTTTCTGGTTCCGCGAACCGATGACGCTCCTCAAGCTGGTGTTTCTCAGCATGATCGCCATCGGAACTATCGGTCTGAAAGCGTTGGAGGGAAAATAATTGCCGTTCGCCACGCCAAACCCTCACACGGAATGATCTCAGAGCCGCGACTATGACCCTGTCTTTTTCATTGCTTGCTTCTGCCGGCCACGCGCGGCGGGGACGAATCCATACGGCGCATGGCACGATCGAGACGCCGGTGTTCATGCCTGTCGGCACCGCCGCCACTGTCAAGGCGATGCGGCCAGAGGATGTCGCTTCGACCGGCGCTCAAATCATTCTGGGCAACACCTACCACCTCATGCTGCGCCCCACGGCAGAATTGATCGCGCGCCATGGCGGCTTGCACAAATTCATGAACTGGCCTGGGCCGATCCTTACCGACTCGGGCGGGTTTCAGGTGATGAGTCTGACTGAACTGCGCAAAATGACCGAGGAGGGCGTCCGCTTCCGCTCGCACATCGACGGCAGCTACCACATGCTGACGCCGGAGCGGTCGATTGAGGTCCAGCACTTGCTGGATGCCACCATCACCATGGCGTTCGACGAATGCACGCCCTACCCGGCCACGCATGAACAGGCGGCGGACAGCATGCGCCTCTCCATGCGCTGGGCCAAACGCTCGAAAGACGCATTTATCGGGCGCGACGGCTATGGCCTGTTCGGCATTGTCCAGGGCAGCATTTACCCCGACCTGCGCCGGGAATCGGCGTTGGCGCTGCAGGAGATCGGCTTTCCCGGTTACGCCATCGGCGGCCTGGCGGTCGGCGAGGGCCAGGCGCAGATGTTCGAGGCGCTGGAATTCACCACTCCCCACTTGCCGGACAACAAGCCCCGCTACCTGATGGGGGTTGGCCGGCCGTCCGACATTGTCGGCGCGGTGGCGCGCGGCATCGACATGTTCGATTGCGTCATGCCGACCCGTTCGGGCCGCACCGCGCAAGCTTTCACCCGGACCGGCGAGTTGAATTTGCGGAACGCCCAGTTTACAGACGATCCGGCACCACTGGATGCAGGCTGCTCCTGCCCAGCATGTTCCAAGTATTCCCGCGCCTATCTGCGCCACCTGGTGAAGGCGGAGGAAATCCTCGGTCTGATGCTGTTGACCTGGCACAATCTGCAATTCTATCAGGATCTGATGGCAGCCCTGCGCCGCGCCATCGAGGCTGGCGACAGTCTTTCAGGCGATGCTGATTCCGTGGTGCGCCGGCTGCTTCCGCCGGCAGAAGCGTGACCGTCGGAGACCAAGGCATGACCGATACGATCAGCGAGGTCCTGGAAACGAACCGCCGCTTTTTGCGGGCCCTGACGCGAAACGAAGCCGACCTTCTCTACTCTCTACTTGCCGATGACTTGATCTACATTCATGCGTCATCGGCCAAGGACAACAAAGACAGCCTGCTGTCCGCATTGCTGTCCGGAGCTTTGCTCTTCCGCAGGCTCGATTTGGCAGAAGTCGAGTCCCTCGATCTCGGCGGCTGGGTCAGACTGTCCGGCAAGTGTTCGCAGACCATCTTCAGCAACGGGCGGCGCGAAGAAATGGCCGTGCGCTTCACCGCTGCCTACGTCCACCGCCAGGACCGCTGGCAACTCAATTTCTGGCAATCGACCCGCCTGCCGAACAAATGACTCATTAGCGGCCAACTCGTCTCGGTCTGTCTCGGCGTTTCCGGGTCAGGCATTGCTTTAATGCTCCGGACGGCGCCCGTGTCGGTTGTCGCTCACCATAATCGGCATCGCCGTCGCATAGTGTTCGCGCGATCGAAATACGCCCGTCAGTACGACGGAGAACCACCCGGCAATCAGAAGAAAACCGCCGAGTGGGGCGAAAAAGACCGGAGGCCGCGGCAGCCCTAACGCAGGGGTGTACAACGGACCGCAGAATGCTGCCGTTCCCACTGCTATCAGGAGGAATGCTGCCTGCAACAGGCGGCTGGATCGCCGAACCAACGCCAATGCCAGCAAGACCGCAGCATGGACTGCATGAATTTGCCACGCTGTCTGAAACAGCGCGCGGTTCGCATCACTCGCGATATTCAACCCATGCGAGCCGATGGCGGCAAGCGCCACCATCGCTATTCCGTTGATCCCTGCCAGGATCAGGAGAACTCCATTCATCGCCGCCCCCTGACGCCCTTAAAATGT
>JAPOJR010000023.1:10704-29758 GCA_029978325.1 Alphaproteobacteria bacterium
GCTGGTTATTAATTCCAACAAGGCCGGCACGCCATTTCGGGTTTGTTCGATACCACGCTTGATTGCAGGAATGATCTGGTCCGGCGACGTCACGCGCTCGCCATAACCGCCAAAAGCCTTGGCCATATCGGCATAGTTACCAGAAATATCGGTTGAGCGATACTTTTCCGTCGATTGCTGCATGATGTGCAGTTCGATCGCCATGGAGAAGTTGTTCAGCAGGATCGACAGGATCGGAATGCGCTCGCGCACCGCCGTCTCGAAATCCATGCCGGTAAAGCCGATGGCGGCGTCACCCCAGACGTTGATGCAGAGTGCATCCGGCTTATAGAGCTTGGCGCCCATGGCGAGGCCGAGGCCATAGCCGAGCTGGGTGGTCTTGCCCCAGCCAATATAGGAGAGCGGCGTGGTGCTCTTCCAGAAGGGCGAGAGCTGGTCGCGCGGGCTGCCGGCGTCGTGGGTGATGATGGTGTTGTCCTTGTCCACCGTCTTCTGCAGGTCCCACAATACGCGATACGGGTTGAGCGGCGTTTCGTCGGAGGTGAGCTTCGGCAGCCACTCACCCAGCCAGCCTTCCTCGATACCCTTGATCGTCGCTGCGACCGTCTGGGAGTCCCGTGCGTTCGGCTCCTTCGCTTTTACCGCGGCCAGCATCGCCTGCAGGGTCAGTTGCGCGTCACCGACCAGGCCGATCTCGCACTCGATGTCCTTGTTCAGGTCCATGTGGTCGTTGGTGGAGTGGATGTAGCGCTTGCCCTTCGGCATCTTCACGCCAAAGCTGGTCTCGGTGAACGAGCAGCCGACGCCGAAGATCACGTCTGCATCCTGCAGGAACTGGTGCACCGCCTTCGGAATCGCCCGCCCGCCGGAGCCGAGCGCCAGGGGGTGATCCTCCGGAAATGCGCTCTTGCCCTCCAGGCTGGTGACGACGGGCAGGGCCAGATGCTCCGCCAGTTCCTTCACCTCGTCCCAGGCTTCGGCGTAATGCACGCCCTGGCCGACGTAGAAGACCGGGTTCTTCGCCGCCATCAGCATGTCGACCGCGCGCTTCACGTCATCCGGATCGGGGCCGGAGCGGGTGCGGAGCACGGGCGTGTAGTTCAGCTCGCCCCCCGTTGCGGAAAGATCGATCTCCTCGAACATGGTGTCGCCCGGCACCTCGACAATCACCGGCGCGCCGCGGCCGTTTTTCAGGCGGGTGAAGGCGCGGCGCATGATGTTGCAAAGTTCGTTCGCCGCCATCACCGGCTCGACCGACTTGGAGATGTCGGCCATGGACTTGGTGGCGTTGTAATTCGGGTGGATGTGCGCGATGCGGCGGGCATAGCCTGCCGGCAGCACCAGGATCGGGACGCTCTCGCCATAGGCCTGGGCGATGCCGCCATAGGCGTTCTCGGTGCCGGGGCCGTGCTGCATGGCGAACGCGCCCAGCACCTTGCCGCTGGAGAGGCGGGAAATGGCGTCGGCCATGTGCAGGCCCACCCGCTCCTGCCGCACGATGATCGGGCGGATATCGGTGCGCGCCGCGTACTCGATGATGTGGTTGACCGGATAGGCGAGGAGGTTTTCGATCCCTTCCCGCTTCATGATCTCACAAATGGCTTCGACGACTTTCATGGGGCGGTCCTCTAAATGCAATGGCTTCGGTGGTTAGGGGTACGATATGACGGAATCCATCATCACGCCAACCAATCGTTGACGATCCGGAGTCACCGCGACGCGGACGTTAGGCGATTCGATGGTTGAGCCCCGGAAGTCGCAAACCGTCATGCCTCGGGTAAAGGTCCCCGCCAGTTCCACCTCTACCCGGGTCTCGCGGTAGGTCATGGCGTTGGGGTCCAGCAACGGGATCAAGGCGCAGGCGTCGTGCATCGGCGCATGGGTCAGGCCGGTGCGCTCGGTCTGGCGGGTCATATAGAAATTCAGCAGATCGGCGATAACAACAGCGGTTCGCTTGCCCGACGCGCGCAGGATTTCGATATCGGCGGCGTCAATGCCGACCGTGCGGGTCACGTCCACCCCAACCATGCGCAGCGGCCAGCCGGCATGCACAACCGCGGCGAACGCTTCCGGGTCGCAAAAAGCATTGAACTCCGCCGCCGGAGTCATGTTGCCCCAGCCGCCGGAGCCGCCCATCACCGTCACCTCCCCGACCCACTCCGCCAGCCGCGGCTCCTTGCGCAGCGCCAGCGCGATATTGGTCGCAGGGCCGATCACCGCCAGCACCAGCTCCCCCTGATTCGCTCTGGCCGTCTCGATGATGACGTCGATGGCGTGCTCCGGCACCGGTTGCAGAGCAGGCTCCGGCAGGTCGTGCCCGTCCAGGCCGCTTTTGCCGTGCACGTGCTGGGCGTGATAAGTGCGCCCGACCAGGGGGGAGGCCGCGCCCTTGGCCACCGGCACGCCCTCAATGCCCGCCAGCTCCAGCACGGCCAGCGCGTTGCGCGTCGTGTTCTCCAGGCCGGAATTGCCATGGGTGGTCGTGATCGCCAGCAGGTCGAAATGGCGGTGGCCGACCAGGATGGCGACCGCATCGTCATGGCCGGGGTCGCAATCGATCAGCAGTTTCCGGCGCTGGCCCTCGGCTGTCGGCATTCGGTCTCTCCCGGCGCTATTGCGTGCTTCGCCGGCTCGTAGCAGGCTGTCGCCACATTACACGATCATGGGAGAACCCAAAATGGCCGACGATCTTTTGGTGGAGGTGCAGGATGGCATCGGCATCCTGACCCTGAACCGCCCGGAGAAATACAATGCCTTCACCGCCGACATGCTGTTCGGCCTGGTGGATGCGCTCGACGATTTCGAGACGCGGGACGACGTTCAGGTCGTCATCCTGACCGGCGCGGGCAAGGGCTTCTGTTCCGGCGGCGATATCGGCGGCATGGGGGAGGGGCATGAGGACCGCCCGCACATGACCAAGGAACGCATCTGGCGCCAGATCCAGGCCTTCCCGAAACGCGTCGCCCGGTTGGAGAAGCCGCTGCTCTGCGCCGTCAACGGCGCTGCGGTCGGCGGCGGCATGGACCTGGCGCTCGCCTGCGATATCCGCATCGCCGGCCAAAGCGCCCGCTTTTCGGAGACCTACGGCAAAATCGGCCTGGCTCCTGGCGGTGGTGGCGGCTATTTCCTGCCCCGGATCGTCGGCAAGGCAATGGCGCTGGAGTTGCTCTGGACGGCGGATTTCATCGGCGCGGATCAGGCCAAGGAGATCGGCCTCGTCAACCACGTCTATTCCGACGATGCGCTGATGACGGAGACGATCAAGCTGGCGAAAAAGATCGCTGGTCAGCCACCGCTCTCAGTCAAACTGATCAAGCGCCTGGTCGACCAGAGCCTGCGCAGCGACATGGACACGGCCTTCGATTTGGTGAGTTCGCACATCGCCATCCTCCGCTCCGGCCCCGACCACAAGGAGGCGATTGCGGCCTTCAAGGAGAAGCGGCCTGGCAAGTACAAGGGGTATTAGACACAGACCCGATCCCCGGACGGTGCGGAGCGCCGATCCGGGGCCGCCTTATCTCACGAACACCGGCCCAGTCTACGTGCGCTAAACAATGGCGCTTCAGGCACTAACAGCCTTCCCCGTCAGGCTGGCGCGCTCCGAGAGTTCGATCCAGTTGCCGTCTGGGTCGCGCACAAAGCTGTAGCGCACCTGGCCGATGGTGCGGGGTGGCTGGCCAATTTCGACGCCCGCCGCTTGCATTTCCGCCGTCAGGCCGTCGCAGTCGAAAATCTGCACGGTCATGTAGCGCAGGCCCCGCTCGCGCCAGCCGGTCCGCCCCGGCGCGGCTCCGGGGCTAATGACCAGGCGGCTGCCACCTAGGCGGAAGGCGTTTGCGCCGTCAGGCTCCAGCCCCAGGTGCTCGCCATAGAAGCGGGCGAGGGCGTCGGGGTCGGCGGTCTCGGCATGCAGGGTCAGGTCTGCGCCCGGATTTTTGCGCAGGTGCACAGGCGCACCGTCCGGCGTCACCAGGTCGGCATCCTCACCAGCCTTCAGCGTCAGGCTGCGATAGCCGCCAACGGCCGAGTTCTCCAGTGGCGTGCGCGTGTGGTTCACCTTGATGATCGAGTCGCCCATGCGCCAACGGTGCTGATGAAAGCCGCCGCCTAGCCGGGCCAGATGGTCATAAACCAGACCGGCCCGCCCCTCCCAAAGCGAGCGGAAGCCGTCGAGGTCGTTGGTGGCAAAGCCGACGTCGAAGGCGGGCTTGGCGAAAGCGATACCAGGCATGGATGGCCCTTCCGTTAGCGGTCATTGGCTAACCACGCTAGCCGCCCGCTGCGGCCCGCGCTAGCATCGCCGGTAAAGACCAACCGCCTCACCGGAGGACACCGCGCCATGGCTCCGCTCGATACTGCCGCTGCCGGCCTGACCGTTACGCCGCTCGCCCATGCGCTGGGGGCGGAGATCGTCGGGGTGGATATCAACCAGGCGCCGTCCGCCGATCTGGTCGCCGCCATCCGCAGCGCCTGGAACCGGCACCACGTGATCGTCTTCCGTGGCCAGCAGTTCGAAGCCGCCGGCATGCTGCGCTTCGCTCAAGCTTTCGGTGCGCTGGACGATCATGCGGCGACACCCTTCTACCGGCTGGAGGAGTATCCGCAGCTCCTCCAGATCACCAACCGGCAGATCGGCGGCAAGCCCAGCGAGACGCGCAACACCGGCCGCAACTGGCATTCCGACTATTCCTACACCGACCATCCCGCCGCAGCGTCCATGCTGTTCTGCGTCGAACGCCCGCCGGTAGGCGGCGACACGATGTTCTGTAACATGGTCCGGGCCTACGAGGAGTTGTCGCCGCCGCTGCGCGCCTTCCTGGATGGCCTGGACGTGGTCTACGACGTCGGCCTGACCGCCGGCATCAACGAGCGCGATCCGGCCAAGACGGCCGAGGTGCGCCGCCTGAACCCGCCCATCGCCCATCCGGCGGTGCGGGTGCATCCGGACAGCGGCCTGCGGGCGCTCTATGTCAGCGAACGCAGTTCACACTTCCACGGTATGACCGCGGCGGAGAGCCGGCCTCTGATCGACCATCTCTGCGCCCACGCCACCCGGCCGGAGAATGTCTACCGCCATGTCTGGCGTCCCGGCGACCTGGTCTGCTGGGACAACCGCACGACCATGCACGTCGCCCTCGCCGACTTCGACCAGACCAAGCCGCGCCACATGCTGCGCGCAACGCTGCTGGGCGAGAAGTCCGGTTTCGTTGTGGGGTGAGACGCCCTGGAACGATGCGGACCGCAGCGCCCCTCGGCGGATCGTCCAATTCCAGCGGATCAGCCGTCCGTGGTCATGCCCAAGGCCGAGGCTTGCCGGGCCTCGAACGCCTTGCATGCCGCATCGTGCGCATGCCCGCGAATGCCGCCCCGTACGCTGCCGGGTTTGACCGACCGGTAAAAGTCCCACCAGGTTTCCGGCAGGCGTACCGAATCCGACGGCGCGAGCCAAAGACGGAATAGCAGCCGTTTTTGCTCCGGACGGTCGAAATCCACATACTCGGTGCGCGAGTGCAGCGTGACGTGGTTATTGAAAATCTGCAGGTCGCCGGGCTTCAGGTACATGGTGTACATGTTTTCCGGTCTCGCCAGGATTTGGTCGATGACGTCCATCGTCTCACGCTGCTGGTCCGTCAGTGCCGGCACACCGGCGATGCGTTGGGCGCTCTGCACCCGATTTCGGTTCCACTTGCCGAACATCCGGCCATCGGCAAAATCGAACAGGGGCTGGCCGTAATAGGGCCCCTCGTCCTCGGTTTCTTCCTGCTGCCGGCTAAAATAGAAGTCCTGGTGCGCAATCTCGGCCAGGTCTGGCCGCTCGTCCATCAGGATCTGGCGGGCCAGCACGCTGCTGGAAATCATGCTCTGCCCGCCCGACTTTGCCGCGTTGTAACAGCCGAGCGTCGCGATGTCCGCGCCATCCACATGGAAATCCAGCTTGGCGTTGGAAGAATAGCCGCGGCCGCTGGCGGCCCGATAATCGACGCCTGCATCGCGGACAGCCGAAATATACTGGCTGGCCTTGCCCTGCGGCCGCGCCACCCCGGCGTAAAGGCCAATGGCCCAGTTCAGCAGTTTGAACTCATCCTCGCTTAGGTCCGCACGCGGCAGGCCATGGACCAATGCGACGCCGCGGCCATGGTGTGCCTCCTGCAAGGCTGCTGCGATAGTCTCCCAAGCCGGCCCCAGGTCAAAGTCCTCGCGGGCATAATCGAACAGCGGGCGTTCCGGATCGTATGCCGCCATCACCGTTCGCGCGAGTTGCCGGGCGGCGGCGTCGGACAGCGAGAAGATCCAGCTCTGGTCCTGCTCCAAATCCGCCACCCGCCATGCGGCAGCGGCCTGCTGATCAGTCGTGCTCATTCCCTTGTCCTTTTGCACAAACTCTTAGGCCAGCCCTCCGGCCAAGCATGCTGGGCAATATCCCGCGCTCCAATGCTCCCTGCAAGAAGCAAAACCGCGCCGGGCGTTGCATCGCGGCGAGGACGGGATATTCTCGCCAACGCCGGCGTTTCCCCGGCGCCGAGCACTCACATTCGCAAGCGACATTAGCAGCAAAGACAGACCGATGGACGCATCTACAATGCTTACAGGCCAAAGCGCCCTCGGGTTGGTAGCCTTTACCGCCTTTGCCTGGCTCCTCAGCGAGCAGCGGCAGAACGCCAGTCTCCGCGTAGCGTTGGCTGGGTTGGTGCTGCAATTGGCATTGGCGGCCCTGCTGCTGTACCTGCCGGGATCTCGTTCCGTCTTTGCTGCGTTCAATGGCGGCGTGCTGGCGCTGAGCGAGGCGACCAAGGCTGGCACTAGCTTCGTTTACGGCTACCTGGGCGGCGGGCCACTGCCCTATGACGAAAAATTCCCCGGCGGCTCGTTCATTCTGGCGTTCCAGGCGCTGCCGCTGATTCTGGTGGTGAGCGCGCTTACGGCACTGTTGACCTATTGGCGCGTGCTGCCGGCCATCGTCAAAGGGTTCGCATTCGTATTGCAAAAGAGCATGGGCGTTGGCGGCGCAGTCGGCCTCGGTACTGCCGCAAACATTTTTGTCGGCATGGTCGAAGCGCCGCTGTTCATCCGTCCCTATGTGGCCAAGCTCAGCCGGTCGGAGCTGTTCGTGCTGATGACCGGCGGCATGGCGACCATCGCCGGCACGGTGCTGGTGCTCTATGGCTTTATCCTGGGCCCGACCCTGCCGGACGCCGCCGGGCATCTGTTGCTGGCCTCGGTGATCAGCGCACCGGCGGCGGTGACGGTAGCGCTGCTGATGGTGCCGGCTGCCGGCGGCGAGACAGCGGCGGATTTTGTCCCGCACCCGGATGCGGACAGTGCCATGGACGCCATTACCAAAGGCACGGTGCAAGGCCTCTCCCTGTTGATGAATGTGACCGCCATGCTGATCGTGCTGGTCGCCCTCGTCCATCTGGCGAATGCCATTCTGGGCGGCATCTCCGGCGCGGTCGCGGGCGAGGCATTAACCATCCAGCAAGTTTTCGGCTGGGTGTTCGCGCCGGTCTGCTGGCTGATGGGCATCCCGTGGAGTGAGGCAGTCACCGCCGGCGGCCTGATGGGCGTCAAGACCGTGCTGAACGAGTTTCTGGCCTATCTTCAATTGGCCGGCACGCCGGCCGAGGCATTGGGCGAGCGCTCGCGCCTGATCTTGACATATGCGATGTGCGGCTTCGCCAATTTCGGCTCGCTCGGCATCATGATCGGCGGGCTCGCGACCATGGCGCCGGAGCGCCGCGGCGAGATCGTCGGCCTGGGCCTGAAAAGCCTGCTGGCCGGCACCCTCGCCACCTGCATGACCGGCGCGGTGGTCGGTGTGCTGACCTGAACCGCAGCCTCAGGCAAAGCTCAGCAACGGCCGAACTTCCTTGCCAAACTGCTCGATCTGGGCATCGCGCTCGTCTGGCGTGCCGAGGAATTCCAACTCGAAATGACGCACGCCGGCGGCATGGAACTTGTCGAGGAAAGCTGCGATATCCGCCGGCGCCCCCAACGCCGCATAACGCTGCGTCGCGCGAGAAAAATCCATGGCATAGCGTTTGGACAGCAGCGTATTGGCCGATTCGTAGGCTTCCTCATACGTCTTGCCGAGGCGCATGAACAGCAGGTGCGAGGTGCCGTATTCGGCATGCGACCGCCCCGCCGCCTCATAGTGCGTGCCAATGCTCTCCAGCGCGCTGCGATACTGGTCCGGGGTCACGACATAGCTGACATAGCCGTCGCACAGAGCGCCCGCGCGCCTAAACGCCGCTTCCGTACGGCCGCCAACCCAAAGCGGCGGACCGCCTGCGCGAGCCGGCGTCGGCAGCATCTGGGTCTCGGGGAAGGAGAAGAACCGGCCCTCATGCGCCACCTTCTCCCCCGTCCAGAGCTTGCGCAGCACCGCAATGCCCTCATCCAAGCGGGCGCCGCGTTGGTTGTGCGGCACACCGGCGGCGGCAAACTCCCCCGGGAACTCGCCACCGACGCCGAGGCCCATAACGAAGCGACCGCCGCTTACCCGGTCCAGCGTTGCCGCCTGCTTGGCCACAGGCACCGGATGGCGCAGCGGCAACAGGTAGACCGAGGTATGCACCCGGAGCGTATCCGACAGCGCCACCACCTGCGCCAATTGCACGAACGGGTCGAGGATCGGCAGGGCGAAGGCCAGATGGTCGCCGACAGCAAGGGCGGAGAAGCCTCCATCCTCCGCCAGCTTCACCAGCTTGCGGGTGTCGGCGACGGTCGGCATCTGCGAGTGCAGGCCAAAGGTGACGGATCGGGCGAGCGGCAACGACATCGCAATAAGCCTCAGCTGGCGGGAATGGTGGTGAACGCCATTGAACTCTATCCGCACAGTGTTTGCCAAGTCGCGCCGCCGTGGTACTGATCGGACCATCGATTATTCGGAGGAACCCCCATGGCCGACGCGCCTATTGATCTGAACAGCCAGAACATTTTCGACATCATGCACACCATGCGCGCCATGCGCCGGCTGAAGCCAGACCCGGTGCCGGACGAGCTGGTGCTGAAAATCCTGCACGCCGCGACCCGCGCACCCACCGGCGGCAACAACCAGCCCTGGCACTTCGTCGTCGTCAAAGACATGGAGATGAAGAAAAAGGTCCAGGTCTGGTACAAAAAGGCGCTGGATGAGGTCATCGGCCCGCGCTACGCCACCAGCGCGCCGCCGCCCGGCTCCGACGCCGAGAAATACCACCGCCAGCACCTGGCCGTGGAATACCTGACGGACCACTTCCACGAAGCGCCCGTCTGGATCGTCTGCTGCCTGAAGGGCGGTGACAGCCTCCCTTCACGGATGGCCGGAGCATCGATCTATCCGGCGGTTCAGAACATTCTGCTGGCCAGCCGCGCGCTGGGTCTGGGCGCGAACCTCACCACCCGCCACCTGATCTTTGCTGAGGAAACCGAGAAGGCGCTGGAAATTCCGAAGGGCTGGCTTACCTACGCCATCATCCCCATCGGCTGGCCCATGGGCAATTTCGGCCCGGTCGGCCGCGGTGAGTTGAAAGACTTCGTCTCGCTGGACCGGATCGGCCAAAAGTGGGACGTGCTGGGATAGCGTCCGTTCGAGGCGGCCAAGGCTGACCTACCGGGCGCCCCAAAGCATGTGCCCGGTGCGTCGGCCACAATCGGGCGAAAACGGCTCACAACCGAGCCAGCGCCTTGGCCATTCCGCCGCTGAGCCGAATCATCGCCTTGGATGCTCTTTGCCATAAGGGTAAGGGTGATATTGCGTCCCGACCAAACGAGGTCACGGGTCGCCCGCCCCAAGGACCAAGGACCGGCTAATGGGACACCTGCCGCTGCAACATGAGCACCATTTCGTCCATCGGGTCGGCTGGCTTCGGGCCGCCGTTATGGGGGCGAACGATGGAATCGTGTCAACGGCCAGCCTGATCGTCGGCGTCGCAGCGGCGGAGCCTGACCGCGCAACCATCCTGATCGCTGGAATTGCCGGGTTGGTCGCCGGCGCAATGTCCATGGCCGCGGGCGAGTATGTCTCCGTCAGTTCACAATCCGACACCGAGCGCGCGGACCTGGAGACAGAGCGGCTGGCTATCGAGAATGCGCCCGAAGCCGAACAGGAAGAATTGGCGCAAATCTATGTCGAACGTGGGGTCGAACTCGGTTTGGCCCGGCAGGTCGCTGGGCAACTCATGACCCATGACGCCCTCGGAGCCCACGCACGCGATGAGTTAGGCATTTCGGAGATCGTTACATTCCGGCCCATGCAGGCGGCGCTGACATCGGCGGCGACCTTCGCCATCGGCGCTTTCCTGCCGCTCTGCGCCGTCGCGCTGGTTCCGACTTCGAGCGCTATTCCAACGGTCGCCGCCGCCTCGCTCGCCAGCCTGGCGGCGCTGGGGGCGGCATCAGCCTGGGCGGGCGGCGCTGGTACCCTTAAAGCTGCTACAAGGGTGACGTTTTGGGGGGCGCTGGCGATGGCGTTGACCGCCGGCATCGGCTCCCTGGTCGGCGCAGCAATCTGACCCCGACAGCCGCCCGCCTGTCCCGCGTCTATTTCCAGATCGAGCTGCCGCTGCCGGGCAGGCCGTATTCTTTCCAACGGCCCGTGACGCGCTCCACCACGTTTTCGGCCATGCGGATAGGCACGCCCCACTCGCGGTTGGTCTCGCCCGGCCATTTGTCGGTAGCATCCAAGCCGATCTTTGACCCAAGTCCGCTGACCGGCGAGGCGAAGTCCAGGTAGTCTATGGGCGTGTTCTCGATCATGGTGACGTCGCGCGCCGGGTCCATCCGCGTCGAGATCGCCCAGATCACGTCCTTCCAGTCGCGCGCGTTGATATCCGCATCCACGACGATCACCCACTTGGTGTAGAGGAACTGGCGCAGATAGCTCCACACCCCCATCATCACCCGCTTGGCGTGGCCGGCATAGGCCTTCTTCATCGACACCACCGCCACACGATACGAGCATCCTTCCGGCGGCAGCCAGAAATCGACAATCTCCGGGAATTGCTGTTGCAGCAAGGGAATGAACAGCTCATTCATCGCCTCGCCCAGCACGCTTGGCTCGTCCGGCGGCCGGCCGGTGAACGTGGAGAGATAGATCGGGTCGCGGCGCATGGTGATGGCGCTGATGGTGAAGACCGGGAAGCTCTCGACCTGATTGTAATAGCCGGTGTGGTCGCCATACGGCCCCTCGTCGCCATAGTCGGTGAGCGAGACATGGCCCTCCAGCACGATTTCCGCATCCGCCGGCACTTTCAGCGGCACGGTCTTGCAGTCGACCAGATCGACCTTGGCGTTCCGCAGCAGCCCGGCAAACGCATACTCGCTGAGCGTGTCGGGCACCGGCGTCACAGCGGCCAGGATGGTGCCAGGGTCCGCGCCGATCACCACGGCAGCGGGCAACGGCTCCGGCTTCTGGTCTTTTGATTGCGCGCTCTGCGCTTGGCCCCACCGCGCATGATGTTGCGCGCCGCCGCGATGCTTCAGCCAGCGCATCAGCGTCGTGTTCCGGCCCGTCACCTGCATGCGATAGATACCGAGATTGTAGTCGTCCTCCTTCCGCTTGCCGGGCCCTTTGGTCACCACCAGCGGCCAGGTGATCAGCGGCGCCGGCTCGCCCGGCCAGCAGGTCTGGATCGGCAATTGCGAAAGGTCGATCTGATCGCCCTTCAGCACCACCTCCTGCACCGGCGCACGGCTGACGGTGCGCGGCTTCATCGTCATCACGGTCTTGAGCATCGGCAGCATGCCCATGGCCTCGCGCCAACCGCCCGGCGGCTCCGGCTGACGGAGGAAGGCCAGCGTCTCGCCCAGTTCGCGGATTTCGTGCGGCTCCCGCTCCATGCCCCAGGCGACGCGCTCGACCGTGCCGAACAGGTTGGTCAGCACCGGCATGTCATATTTCGAGCCATCCTCCCGCCGCACATTCTCGAACAGCACCGCCGGGCCGCCCTCGGCCAACAGGCGCGTCTGGATTTCCGTCAACTCCAGCACCGGCGACACCGGCGCCTGCACCCGGGTCAGGCGGCCGGCGGCCTCCAGCTTTGTCAAAAATTCACGAAGGGAGCGGTATGCCACGGTTGAGTTGCACCTGTGTCGAACATGAGTGCGGCCAGACTTAAGGACTTTCGCCGACCATGACCAGTGCCAGACCAGCTAACGCCGCCGCGAAACTTACCAACCTTTTGGGCCGGCTTCAGACTCACCATCCGGAAACATACCGGCATAGCCAACGCGTGGCTGATCTTACGCTGTTGCTGGCACGACAGGCGCAGGCCTCAGACTGGCCTGCAGAAACGCTGCGGGCTGCAGCCCTGCTGCATGATATCGGCAAATTGGAAATCCCGCCGGCCCTGCTCAACAAAGTGCGCAGCCTGACCTGTGACGAGCGCTTGCGGTTTCAGCGTCACACACTGGATGGAGCAGCTCTCCTGTCGCCAGTTCCGGGCCTGGCCCTCGCCCAATCCGTTGCCCGAAATCATCATGAACGCTGGGATGGCTCCGGCTATCCGAATGGCCTGAGAGGTCCGGCCATTCCTTTGGCAGCACGGATCGTCTGTCTTGCAGATGTCTATGATGCACTTCGCGCGTCCAGAGCGTATAAGAGTGAGCGCACCCATCGGGAGGTCCTGGCAACGATGACGCAAACGCACCGGCAGTTTGATCCACACCTGCTGCACCTGTTTCTGGCCGCCGAAACAATGATCCACCAATTTTATGACGGAGCCAGTTGTTAATGCCATGGCCCAACCCGGTCGCCCGTGCGCTCGACTATCCCTATAGCGCGCCTGCCGGCTCCTTCCTTTTCCGCGATGGCGCAGAAACGCCTTACATAGCTCCCGGCCGCGCGGCGCATGGCCTGCGCGTGCCAGTGATCGGCTATGGCTCCAACCGCGCAGCGGCCGCCCTCGCCCGCAAATACCCGGGTGAGGCGCAAATCCCGGTTGAGGCGGCCTGGCTCGATGGCTTCGACGTCGTCTACGCTGCCCGTATCGCGGGCTATGGCGCTGTCCCCGCTACACTTGCCCCCTGCCCCGGTTGCCGCGTCGCAGTCAAAGTGGTTTGGCTCTCGCTCGATCAATTGCCAGCGATGCACGCCAGCGAGAGCATCGGCGTTGGCTACGATTTCGGCGTGCTGGAAGTCCCACTCCACTGCGAGCACAGCGGCTTCCTCCCGCGCGCCCTGGTCTATATCGCCATCGGCGGCAGCTTCGCGCCGGAGGGGGAGCCTATCGCCATCGACAGCCTCACCGCAGAAGGTCGTCGCTGGCGCGCCGCGCCGCAACAGGCGATGCAGGAACATATGCGCTCGGCCCTGGAGCCGGAGATGTCCCTGGATGCTTTCCTCTCCGCCCATATCGAAGACCGGGATTTGCGGCTGACGCGGGCCGCATGGCTGGCCAAATCGGCGCTGCCATGGCAGGAAAAGCGCTTTCGCGTCCTGACCGCCGAAGATCCGCTATGAACCGCGCCGCCCTGCTCTCGCCTACCGACCCGCCGCCCTACGAGGTCTTCAATCCGCACGCCACCGTGCCGCTGCTGTTCGTCTGCGAGCACGCCGGGCATAAGGTCCCCGCGGCTCTGAACGGACTGGGCATTGCCGAGGCTGACCTGCTGGACCACATCGGCTGGGACATTGGCGCCGGCGCCGTGACCCGGCGGTTGGCGGCGATATTTGGTGCGACGGCAGTGCTGGCCACCTATTCCCGTCTCGTGATCGACGCCAACCGACCGCTCGACCACGCCACATCGATCCCGGAAGAAAGCGACGCCCGCGCAATTCCCGCCAATATCGGCCTGGATGCAGCCGGACGCCGCGCCCGGCAGGAAGGCTGCTTCTGGCCGTTTCACCGCGCAGTCGCTGCCCACCGCCATCGGCTTTGCCAGCAGAGCCCAAAGCCCACCCTTGTCTTTATGCACAGCTTCACCCCGTCCATGGCCGATGGTACGCCACGCCCCTGGGAGGTCGGCATTCTGTATGATCGGGATGAGCGCCTGGCGGCACCACTGCTCAAACACTTTCACCAGACTTTGGGCCAGGCCTGCGGCGATAATCAACCCTACACCGGCCGTGGCGGCACCGGCTTCAGCTCGCAAATCCACGCGGCGGAACCCAACCTCCCTCACATCATGCTGGAAATCCGCAACGACCTGATCCGCGAACCGGCTGGAGTGAACCTGTGGGCCGCCAGGGTCGCGACGGCGCTGCGGACATGTCCGCACATCGACGATTGATACTGTAATCGGGACCTACGCCGCGTTGCCCTCGACCTCCGCCAGCTTGGCCGGCGTGTCGATATCCAGCAGGACGGCGGCGTCGGCCATCTCTACCTCCGCCAGGCGGTCTGCGTGCTCGGCGAACAGGGGTTTGGCGCCCTGGTCGCCGGACAAAGCCTGCATGGCCGGCAGGAACTCGGCGCTCCAGAGCACGGGGTTGCCGCGCTTACCCTCGAAGGTGGGCACGACCAGCGCGCGGCCTTCCAACGGATTGAAGGCGGCGATCAGGCGATTGAGGTGATCGGCACTGACGCGGGGCATGTCGCCGAGGCAGACCATGACGCCGTCGATATCGCGGGGCAGGGCTCGCAGTCCCGCTTTCAGCGAGGTGCTAAGCCCCTCGGCAAAGTTCGGGTTGTGAACGGCCAGCAGGTCGCGCCCGGCGAGCAGCGGGCTGATCGCGTCGGTCTCATGGCCGGTGACAACCACGGTGGCGCAGATATCCGCCGCCGCGACCGCGTCGAGCGTGTGCGCCAGCATCGGCTTGCCGGCGACCGGCTGCAGCAGCTTGTTGGCAACGCCCATCCGGGTTGAGCGCCCTGCCGCCAGCACCAGTGCCGCGATCCGGGGGGCGTGCGGCGCCTCGCTGGCGGAGCCGTCCGGCTGGGTCGCCCGGGGATGGCCGCGGCTTGGGATTTCGGCCAGCAGGCCGCCCGCGCCCATCGCCATGATCTCCTGCGGTCCGACCGGCAGGCCGGCACAGAGACGGGCCAGCACCCAGTCAAAGCCGTTCAGCTTGGGCGAGCGGGCGCAGCCGGGCAGGCCGACGACCGGGATGCCTTCGACCTCGCCCATCAGGATCATGTTGCCGGGATCGACCGGCATGCCGAAATGGCGGATGCGCCCGCCTGCCTCGACAATGCCGGCCGGCAGCGCGTCGCGCCGGTCGACGATGGCCGACGCGCCGGCGATCAGCACCATGTCCGGCCTATCGGCCAGCGCCTCCCGCAATGCGGCGGCGATGGTATCAGCCTCATGCGCACAGCGGCGCTCGCCCAGCAGGCTAGCCCCGCGCTCGGCCAGGCGGTTGGCGGTGATGCCGACGGTTTTGTCGAGCACGCTCTCCTTGACGCTGGGCAGGGTGCTCTGGATCAGGGCAGCGCGTTTCGGTTGGAACTCGGCAACGGCGAGCAGCGGCCTGCCGGCGTTTCCGGCAACGCCTTCGATCCGCCGCAGCACGGTTTCGGAGGTTGCAAAGGGGATGATCTTGATGGTCGCCACCATCTGGCCCGCCGTGACCTCAGCATAAGGCTCCAGGGTGGCGACGGTGGCGCTCTCGTCGATCAGGTTGATGCGGTCGAGGCGGGCGCGGTCCAGCACCAGCACGCCGGCATGCTCGGCGAACAGGTTGACGCGGCCGGTGAAGGGAACATTGGCGCGGACGCCCTCCCCCGGAAAGAGCCGGGCGATGCGTTCGGCGGCTTCGTCCTCGCCGATTTCGCCGGGTTCGAGGCGGACAGCGATCACTTCGGCAACGCCGGCTTCCGAGAGCGCAGCGATGTCGGATTCCGAAAGCTGGCGGCCTTTCTTGTAGGTCCGCTTACCAGCCTTGACCGAATGGGCGAGCAGCGCGCCCGCGGCTTCTGCGATATGGGTGGGGCCAAAGATCATGGGTTGAGCTTTCTCCTTCACCCTGAGGTGGCGCCATAGGCGCCCTCGAAGGGCGATTGAGCGCCGCCTTCGAGGCTCGCTACGCTCGCGCCTCAGGCTGAAGAATGTTGGAGGGGATGGGCACAGATTCCACTAAGCCGCCGCCTTGGCCTTCACCTCCTGGCCACTGCCGAGGTGCAGCACCTGGGTGATCTGGGCCATGATGGCTATCGCGATTTCCGCCGGCGCGCGGCCGCCGAGGTGCAGGCCGATGGGCGCGTGAATTTTGCCGATCTCCTCCGCCGTGAGTCCAGCAGCGGTCAGACGTTCGACCCGGCTCGCATGGGTCTTCCGGGACCCTAGACAGCCGATGTAGAAGGCATCGCTGCGAAGCGCCACTTCCAGCGCCGGATCGTCCAGCTTCGGATCGTGGGTCAGGGTCACGACGGCAGTACGGTTGTCTGGCTTGAGAGCCTCCATCGCCTCGTCCGGCCAATCCTCGTTCAGGTCAACGCCAGGGAAACGCTCTCGCGTTGCGAATGCGCCGCGCGGGTCGATCACCGTGATGGCATAACCCGCCGCCGCGCCGATCTGCACCAGTGGCTGGGTGATATGCACGGCGCCGACGATGATCAGCCGGCGAGGCGGGTTGTAGACGTGCAGGAAATAGCGCTGGTCGCCGTGGTCCAGGTCGTGGCTGCGGTCGTGCGCCTGCGCCTCCCGGGCCGCCGCTGCGATTTCCGGCGGCAACGCGCCCGCGCCCTCGATGCCATCCGGCGTCAACAGCCAGTCCGCGCCGGAGAGCATCTCGACGATGCGAACCACCGGCCGGTTTTCAGCGCGCAAGGCCACTGCTTTGTCAAAGAGATTGGCTTGCATGGCCGGCTCAGGCCTCCACCCGCTCGATAAAGATTTCCAGCTTGCCGCCGCAGGCGAGCCCGACTTCCCAGGCCTGGTCATCGGAAATGCCGAAGTCCAGCAGCCGTGGCTTGCCGTCGGCGATCACCTCCTGCCCCTCGGTGACCACAGCGCCTTCCACGCAGCCGCCGGACACGGACCCTACGAACGCGCCGTCGTCGGTCAGCGCCAGCTGGCTGCCGACGCCGCGCGGCGCCGAGCCCCAGGTCGAGACCACGGTGGCGATGGCCACGCCCTTGCCCGCCGCGCGCCAGTCGCGCGCCTGGGCCAGGATCGCGTCGGCTTCTGCGTTGGTCAGACCGCTTGGGGTTAAATCATGTTCCGCCATTCTCGCATGCCTTTCTGCAGGGAGACGTCCGAAGCCGAGAGCGCGCCGGCAAGATCGCCCAGGCTCTCCAGGTTGTGAACGGCTCGAAAATCGTCGACATGGGGCAGCATTGCCCGTGCCCCTGAAGATTTGGGCTGGAACGCATCATAGCGCAAGAGCGGGTTCAGCCAAATCAATCTGCGGCAGGACTTGTGCAGCCGCTGCATCTGTTCCTCCACCCCTTCCGCCGCCTCGCGGTCGAGGCCGTCGGTGATCAGCAGCACCACAGCGCCCTGGCCCAGTACGCGGCGCGACCAGAGCCGGTTGAACGCCTCCAGCGACGCGCCGATACGCGTGCCGCCCGACCAATCCTTGACCTCCGCCCCAATTTTCGCCAGCGCCCGGTCCACTTCCCGGTCGCGCAGGTAGCGGGTGACGTTGCTCAGGCGCGTACCGAACAGGAAGGTATGCACCCGATCGCGGTCGTTGGTGAGCGCGTGCAGGAAGTGCAGCAGCATGCGGGCATAGCGCTCCATCGAACCCGAAATATCGCACAGCACCACCAGCGGCGGCGGCCGGGTCTTGTGCTTACGGTATTGCAGCGGGATGGAATCGCCGCCGCCGCGTAAGGCTTTCTGCATGGTGCGGCGCAAGTCGGCGCGCGCGATGCGATTGGTGGGCGCGTACCGGCGCACCTTGACCTCCGCCAGCGGCAGCGCCAACCGGCCCATGGCGCGCTTGGCAAGCTCCAGCTCATCCGAGGACATTTGCTCGAAGTCCTTGGACTGAAGTTGTTCGCGGGCAGACCAGGTCATATCCGCCTGGATCTCGACCTCTTCCTGCTCCTGCTCCTGAAGATGGTCCCGCGGCGGCATCATCGCCTCAGCCAGACGGCGCTGCAGCGGCTCGCCGGGGTCTTCGTCGGGCGGCATATCGACCGCCAAGGTCGGCAACATCATGTCGATCATGCGGTTCAGCAGGTCGGGATTGCGCCAGAACACCTGAAACGCCTGATCGAACAACTCGATCTGGTCGCGGCGGTTGACCAGCGCGGCGCGCAAGGCCCAATAGAAGTCGCGCCGGTTGGTAATGTCGATCGCCCGCACAGCCTCCACCGCCCGCAGCGTCTGGCCGGGACCGAGCGGCAGGCCGGCAGCGCGCAGCGTGCGCACGAAATGCATGATGTTTTCGGGGATGCGGCCGGAGGTGGGCGCGTGGCTTGGAGCCTGGGATTCGGCGACATTCGGCTGGGCGGACATAGCCGTTACGCAACCCTTGCGTCTTTGGCATTTGCCGTGGTGAGCGGCAACACCAGCGTAATTTCGCTGTAGGACACTTCAGGCCGCACCTGGCCGCGCGGCCCGCGTTCCAGGTGAACGAAGCCATAGCGCTCCATAGTCTTGAGCGTCCGTGACAGATTCGAGGCCTGGCGCCCGGTGCGCTCTGCCAGTTCCTGCAAGGAGCGCGGGCGGGTCGACGCGATCACATCCAGCAATGCCCGATTTTTGCTGGAAAGGACCTTGGCAAAGCTCTCGGCCGATGGGAACCAGATTTTAGGATCGTCGGCGGTTGGGCGAACCTCACCACGTGCGATGGCGAGCGTCCGCTGCTTCATCTCCTCGGGAGAGGCGATCCCAACGCGTAAACTGGTCATAGCCTTACTCCTCGTTCTGCCACTACGGCCTCTGCTTCCCGCCAGAAATCTTCCAAAAGCGCCGCTGCATCGCGGTACTCGTAGGGACGGACCGTTTTCAACCGGTGCTTGTGGTCCTGAGCCGGCAAGGCTCGTCCTCCGGGCCCATCGGAGTTCCGCACAGGGTGGGCGTTATCAAATCCGACAAGGCGTTCACCCGAGGGACCATGCAGGGTCAATGAATAGTCCAGCCCATGTGGCTTTGCCAGGCTGGCCGGTACACGGCGTATCACGAAACGCACCCAATGCGGGCCGTCTGGATCAATGACCAGGACCTTTCCCTCTCGTCGGCT
>JAPOJR010000240.1 GCA_029978325.1 Alphaproteobacteria bacterium
TTTATCGACCATTACCTCGAGTCCGCCGGTGAGTCCGTCTGCCAATCCGTCGGCGCGTATCAGCTCGAAGGTTTGGGGGCGCAACTGTTCGACTGGATCGAAGGCGATTTTTTCACCATCCTGGGTTTGCCATTGTTGACGGTACTGGACACCTTGCGCACTGAGGGAGTTATCCGCGGATGACCATTTCCGGGTCTGCTAAACTGGCAGGTGTCATGGGTTGGCCAATTGCGCATTCCCGTTCGCCGCGCATCCATGGCTATTGGTTGGAAGCCTATGGCATTGACGGCGCGTACATTCCGTTAGCGATCAATCCAGATGATCTGGCTGAATGCTTCCGGACGCTGCCAAAAATTGGATTGCGTGGCTGGAATATCACGCTTCCGCATAAGGAAGCGGCTCTGAAATTGGTGCAGCGACTGACCCCTGCCGCTGAGCGGATTGGCGCCGTCAATACCGTGGTTGTTCAGAGCGATGGTTCGTTGCATGGCGACAATACCGACGCATTTGGCTTTATCGCGCACCTGACCCAAACAGCGCCAGGTTGGCCATCGGACAGACCCGCTGTTGTCCTGGGCGCGGGCGGAGCCGCCAGGGCGATTTGCTTTGCTTTGCTGGATGCCGGCGTTCCTGAGGTTCGCTTGGCGAACAGAACGTTGGCGCGGTCGCAGTCGCTTGCCCTTGCCAGCGGAGCGAAGGTCAGGCCGATTTCATGGGATACGCGAGCCGAAGCTTTGCTGGGAGCGGGGTTGTTGGTGAACACAACCTCGTTGGGGATGACAGGTCAACCGCCGCTCGACCTTGATCTGCAGGGCCTACCGGATGACGCTGTGGTTAATGATATAGTTTATGTGCCGTTGGAAACACCGCTGCTGGCTGCCGCGAAAGCGAGAGGTTTGCGGACGGTCGATGGCTTAGGCATGCTGTTGCATCAGGCGCGGCCCGGATTTTCACAATGGTTCGGACGTGAACCGGTTGTCGACGCTGCGCTTTACGCTGCTATTATGAAGGACATTAAGCATTGAATCGTCCTGTATTTGTCATTGGCCTGACCGGTTCTATCGGCATGGGAAAAAGCACCGCTTCGGCGATGTTGAAATCGATGGGGCTGCCAATTTTTGATGCCGACGCGACCGTCCATCGGCTGATGGGTAAGGGTGGCGACGCTGTTGGAGCGGTTGAAGCCGCATTCCCGGGAGTTGTGGTTGATGGCGCGGTCAACCGGCCGGAATTGGGTAAGCGGGTCTTCGGTGATGCATTAGCCTTACGGCGTCTGGAACGCATTCTGCACCCGCGCGTCGGGCAGGCGGAGCGAGCGTTCCTTGCTACGGTTGCCAGACGTCGGCTGCGTTATGCTGTGCGCGATGTTCCATTGCTGTTCGAAACCGGCGGTGACAAGCGCTGCGACGCCACAGTGGTGGTTTCGGCTCCGGCACATGTGCAAAAAGCCAGGGTATTGGCTAGGCCCGGCATGAGTGAAGAACGATTGGCCCAGATTTTGGCAAAGCAAATGCCTGATGCGCAGAAGCGCCTTCGTGCGGACTATGTCGTCCCATCGGGCCTGGGCCGCAGGGTGACGCGCGATGCACTGGCGGCCGTGTTGCGCGATATCAAACGCCGCCGCAATTCGGTGGACGATGGCGATGCGTGAGATCGTATTGGACACCGAAACCACGGGCCTTGATCCCCTGCATGGCGACCGTGTTGTCGAAATTGCTGCTTTGGAATTGCGCAACCACATGCCGACAGGGGCGCACTTTCACTGCTATTTAAACCCTGAAAGGGATATGCCGCAGGAGGCCTATGCCGTTCATGGACTGTCGGAGTCTTTTCTTTCGGACAAGCCACTATTTGCGGCGGAGGCCGATAACTTCCTGAATTTCATCGACGATTCTCCGTTGATCATCCACAACGGCGCATTCGATATGAAGTTCCTCAATGCCGAGCTATCCCGTATCAAACGTCCAGGGCTGTCTTATGATCGGTTGATCGATACGTTGCTGATGGCACGGAAACGTTTTCCAGGCGCACCTGCAAGTCTGGATGCGCTCTGTCGCCGGTTTGGCGTTGACCTTTCCGTGCGGACATTGCACGGCGCCTTGGTTGACTGTCAGCTTTTGTCCGCTGTGTACCTGGAACTGATCGGGGGACGGCAACCGGGCCTGACATTAGCGATGGACGTGGCCGCATCTGCAAAAAGTTCGTCAGCCACCAGCACCGCGCCTGCTGATACGGCTGCGATTGCCGTTGAGAATGTGGAAATCCGGCCTATGCGGCCCCATGCTGCACCTCCGGAAGAACTAGCGGCACATAGGGCGTTTGTAGAGAAAGCGCTAAAAAATCCGATTTGGCGCCAGTTGCAAACTGAATAGCCGTGGTCGCCAACAGATTTGGACCATAGGTAAATCCGGCTTTCTGAGCATCTTACCCTGACCGGTGGATTGCCGAAGCAATCCACGTTGATCGGGCGATGCTCTGCAAGAAAGCTGGCGGTGCCTGCCTTTCGGCTTGCTTACTCAGCTTTGGCGCCGGATTTCGCATCGACGGCGGCTTTCTGGGCCGCTGCCATTTGTTGGTACAAAGCGACGAAGTTCACTGGATTCAGCAATAGCGGAGGAAATCCGCCATCGCGGGTGGCATTTGCAATAATGCCGCGCGCAAATGGGAACAGCATGCGCGGGCCTTCGATCATCACCAGAGGTGAAATCTGATCGTCCGGAACGATTTTTCCAACCTGGCACACGCCCGCATATTGCAGTTCGACTTCGAAAATGGTGCGTGTTTCTCTTGATGCCTTGGCCCCGATCCGAAGGATCACTTCATACTGCCGATCCCCTAGTTGCTTGGCATCAACATTCATATCGACGGTGATATTCGGGCCTGAACCCATATCGTTCAAACTCTGCGGGGCGTTCGGGTTCTCGAACGAGAAGTCGCGGATATATTGAACGGCAATCGCCAGGGGAGCTTCGGGAGCTTCGGCTGGATTGGGCGGGGTCGGCGTGTTCATCGGTCAAGGCTTTCCGTTGGTAAGATTTTCGATTTGGCACAGAGCCGGCAAGGCATGGTTTGCATTGATCCGTTAGGACATCTGCGCTCGACGGTTTCGAACGGCGGCTACCATGCCAACTGTATTTTGCTCAACTAGGCGTTTGGACGCTATCGTTCGTACCATTGACGCCGCAGGCTTTGTTATCGCTTTTGCCAGGGATTGTTGTCACCCTGGACCAAAGACCCAGTAGTTTGGTCGTTCGCGGCAGTATCTTTCGTGGCGACAACTTCGAAGTCGGCATCCACGATGTCTACATCGTTTCGCCGTCCTGTGCCGCCGGCGCCGTATCCTGGACCGGAGCCCCGCCATGTGGAATGCATTTGAACGCGTGCGGTCATGATCCGGCCAAGAGAATTTCCGGTCCAGGGCAAAAGCAGCAAAAGCCCTAATGCATCGGTGATAAAACCAGGCACGATCAGGAAAATGCCTGCAAACGCCAGACGGATGCCGGTCAGGATGGCCCCTACGGGAATCTCGCCGTCTGTGCTGGCGTCTTGTGCCTGCTGGATAGCAGCGAGGCCTTGGCGTCGAACCAGAACGATGCCAATCAAAGCGCTCGCCAGAATCCAAGCCAGAAGCCACCAGATTCCAAAGAGGATTCCGGCTTGCACTAGCAACACGATCTCCAGGATCGGAAGACCAAAAAACACTGCGAATGCTAGCATGCTTGCCCTTTCAGCAATGACCGCCTATGTGTGAGTCAGCCCTTGCGCAACGGCGGCAGTTCTTGTCATTCTGGGCGCAAGGTAGACGATGGCACAATTGCCCAGTCATCTCGAACGCGTGCTGACCGGTCGTGCGCTTCGGCCGCGGGCAAGGTGGAGCGTAGAAATAATGGACGGCGGATCAGCCTTCTTAGAAATTCTGTTTTTCGGCATGATAGCTGCCTTTCTGGTGTTGCGGCTTCGCAGCGTGTTGGGCAAGCGTATTGGACACGAACGTAAACCGCAGGCAGACCGAGATACTGCCGTTCGGTCGGATCCGAAGACGAGCGAAGATAACGTGGTGCCATTGCCCGCGCCGCGCAACCTCTCCGATCCGATTCAGCAAGGCATTGCTGAAATTCAACGCGCCGACCGCTCGTTCGATGCGGACGGATTCGTTGCTGGGGCGCGAACGGCGTTTGAGTTGATCCTGAACGCCTTTGCCAATGGAGACCGCGATACGTTGCGCTCGCTGAGCAGCGCGGATGTCTATGCTATGTTGGACACCGAAATGCGTAGCCGGGAAGGCCGTGAGGAGACCTTGGAATCCACCTTGGTGCGGATCCGGGAGGCCCGGA
>JAPOJR010000241.1 GCA_029978325.1 Alphaproteobacteria bacterium
AACGACTGCATACCGCCGCGGATCGCATGCAGCTTGAACCGCTTGGTCCGCAGCGGTTCGATGCCGTGGCGCAGGAAAATCGGCGTCAACGCCAGCAATCCAAAGATGTTGCGGAAGAAGGCGACCTCGAAGGGATGCGTCGTCTCACCTGCATGGCGGATCAGGCTTTGCATGCAGATGAAGGCCAGCGTCGAGAACAGCATCAACGCCATACCCTTTGCCGTCCCGGACGCGGCAGTGAACAGGCCGCTAATCGCGGCTATTGGATTTATCAATGTGGCCTAGCTCCGGTGAAGACGCTTCCACTCTACCCTATACCGCATTGCAAAAGACGCTAGAATTTTGCCGGCAAAGGGCCGTTCTGCCACTTGGCCGCCGGGGCGGTGCAGCCTAGAAACAGCCCTATCCCCTCAAGCCCCCCGGAAAGGAGGGCCCATGACCGATGACCGCGCTGCCGTGCTGGCCCGATACCAGACAATCCGCGACCGAACGGAGGCCCTTGCCGCGCCGTTGTCGGCTGAGGACCAGACGGTCCAATCCATGCCGGACACCAGCCCGACCAAATGGCACCGGGCGCACACCACCTGGTTTTTCGAGACCTTCCTGCTGCACGAGTTCCAGCCCGGCTACGCGCCGGTCGATCCGGACTATGCCTTCCTGTTCAATTCCTACTACGAGCAGGCCGGCCCTCGCCATGCGCGCCCGCACCGCGGCCTGATCACCCGGCCCGGCATCGCCGAGATCGCGGCCTACCGCCAGGCGGTGGACGAACGCATGGCCGCGCTGATCGAGACCGCACCTGCCGCGCAATGGCCGCTGATCGAGGCCCGCATCACACTTGGCCTGCACCACGAGATGCAACACCAGGAATTGCTGGTGATGGATGTGAAGCATGTGCTCTCCTGCAACCCAACCGGTCCCGCCTACGCTGCAGCGCCTTCGCCAGCCACAGGCGCGATTGCCTCGGAAAGCTGGGTCTACAACGAGGGCGGGTTGGTCGAGATCGGCCACAAAGGCGACGGCTTCGCCTTCGACAACGAAGGCCCGCGCCATCAGGTATTCCTGCGCCCGTTCCGCCTGGCGTCCCGGCCGGAGACCTGCGGCGCTTGGCTGGAGTTCATCGCCGCCGGCGGCTATTCCCGGCCGGAGCTCTGGCTCTCGGAAGGATGGGCAGTGGTGCAGTCGCAGGGCTGGCAGGCGCCTTTGTATTGGCGCCAGGATGAGGGCGGCGGCTGGCAGCGCTTCACCCTGCACGGCTGGCAGGCGATCGACCCACGCGCGCCAGTCAGCCATATCAGCTATTTCGAGGCCGACGCCTATGCCCGCTGGGCCGGCTTCCGCCTGCCGACCGAGGCTGAGTGGGAAACCTCAGTCGGCGATGCGCCCATTGCGGGCCAGTTCCTGGAGGCCGGCGCGCTGGAGCCCCTGCCCGCCTTCGCGACCGGCCCCAACTCCCATGGCCTGCGCCAGGCCTGGGGCTCGGTCTGGGAATGGACGCAAAGCCCCTATAGCCCCTATCCGGGCTTCCGCACACCGCCAGGCGCCATCGGCGAATACAACGGCAAGTTCATGGTGAACCAAATGGTCCTACGTGGCGGTTGCGCCTGGACGCCGACGGAGCAGATGCGCCCCAGCTACCGCAACTTCTTCCCCGCCGGCACCCGCTGGCATTGCTCTGGCGTACGCCTTGCCCAGGATGTGGAAGGGCCGCTGGTATGAGCGATGGGGACATCGATCCGGATGCGTTGACAGAGGTCTTGGCAGGCTTAAGCCTGCCGCAAAAGACGCTGTCGCCGAAGTTTTTCTATGACGCCCATGGCTCCGCATTGTTCGAGGAAATCATGCGGTTGCCGGAATATTACCCGACCCGCACCGAACTCGGCATCTTGCGCCAGCATGGGCCTGAGATTGGTCGCGCCATCGGCCCGGACGCGGTCATCGTCGAATTCGGGGCCGGCAATGTCGAGAAAATCCGCCTGCTGCTGGACGTGTTGGAGCAGCCCCGCGCTTTCGTCCCCATCGACATCAGCGGCGATCACCTGAACGAAGCCGCTGCGGCGCTGGATGCGGCCTATCCAGGCCTAACCGTGCTGCCGGTGACAGGAGACTTCACCAAACCGCTGGCCTTGCCGGAGCACCCGGTGTTGCAGGGTGCGCGCCTGACAGGCTTTTTCCCCGGCTCCACTATTGGCAACTTCCTCCCAGACGAGGCAGAGGCCTTTCTGGCGACAGCACGGGCGGTCCTGCGCGGCGGCGACCTGCTGATCGGCGTGGACCTGGTAAAGGACGAACGGGTCCTGCATGCCGCCTACAACGACGCAGCCGGAGTGACCGCGGCTTTCAACCTGAACATGCTGACCCACCTGAACCGACTGGTGCGAGCCGACTTCGATCCGGACCGCTTTGAACACCGCGCGTTCTACAACGCGGAACTGGGCCGTATCGAAATGCACCTCGTCAGTACGCTCGGACAAATCGTGCAGGTCGATGGCCAAGTGTTTGCCTTCACTGCCGGCGAGACTATCCACACCGAATGTTCGCACAAATACACCCTGGCGGGCTTTGCGGCCATGTCGGCAAAGGCGGGCTGGCGCACGGCCAGGACATGGTGCGACGCCAAATCCTGGTTCAGCCTACACCTGTTAACTCCTGCTTGAGATTGCATCCGGTCCGATCATAAGGCAGGGTTGTCCGTGGAGAGGAATCCGGTCCGGTGGCCGGCCTGGTCTTCAAAACCAGTCGAGGCGGCGCCCACGCTGCCTGGTGGGTTCGACTCCCACTCCACTCCGCCACCTGCCCTACGCCCGTTCAATGCGCGGCACCTGTCAGAACGCTTGAGGATCTGCCCATGGCGCTTAACCGAATGAAAGACAAAGTCGCCATCGTAACGGGGGCGGCGCCGCGCGGCGATGGTCTCGGCAATGGCATGGCGTGTGCATTGATGTTCGCTCAGGAGGGCGCAAAGGTTGTCCTGGTCAACCGCAAGCGCGAGAAAGCCGATGCGCTGGCCGACAAGATCCGCGCCGCGGGCGGCGAAGCGCATGTGATTGCCTGCGACGTTACTGCGGAAGATCAGGTCGAAGCCATGGTGGCGGAAACGCTGGCGACCTATGGCCGGCTCGATGTCCTGCATAACAACGCTGGCATCGGCGGTGGCGGCCCGCTGGAAAAAACTGAAATGTCCAGCTGGCAGAAAGTGATCGGCCTGAATATGACCGGCGTCATGCTATGCTGCAAAGCGGCCGTGCCGGCGATGCGGGCCGGCGGAAACGGCGGCTCGATCATCAATATTTCGTCTATCGCAGGCGCGTCCGGCCTGCTTCGGGATAGTGGCGGCGCTTTGGCGTATACGGCAACGAAAGCGGGGCTGCATGGCATCACCATGTCGATTGCCGCCGACTATGCCAAAGAAGGCATCCGCTGCAACACCTTGGTCGTCGGATCGGTCTATACGCCAATGGTGGCCCATCAGGGTGAGGAGGCCCGGCAGCGGCGTGCTTTAGCCGTGCCGCTGCGGACCGAGGGAACGGCCTGGGACGTGGCCTATGCGGCAACCTTTCTCGCCAGCGACGAGTCGCGCTGGATTACCGGCATTGAATTGCCGGTCGATGGTGGTTTGCTGGCGACGCGGGAGTGGCCATCCTAAAAGGCGCATTAAGCTGCCCAAGAAATAGCTCAGGTCTCGGCCGCCTCGGCCGGCGCTTCATCGAGAGGAATGCCCGGTTCAGCCTTGCTGGTGCGGATCACGGGGAAAGTGGTCACCCGAATCACGTCCTTCGCAGAGGTGATTTTTTGGGTCAGTTCGTTTTCGTGGGCCGTATTGTGCGCCAACAATTTCAACAGGAAATCACCGCCGCCGCGGACCATATGGCATTCGCGGACTTCGGGCCAATCCTGGACAAGCCGTTCGAACGCTTTCAAGCGCTCTTGCGCTTGCGATTCCAGGCCGACAAGCGCAAAGAAAATAACCTCGAACCCCAATTTGTCCGGCGCAAGATCGGCATGATAACCACGAATATAGCCTTCCGCCTCTAACCCGCGCACGCGACGCAGGCAAGGCGGCGCAGAGATGCCGGCTCGTTCTGCAAGCTCCACGTTGGTGATGCGGCCGTTTGCCTGCAAATCCTTCAATATCTGACGATCGATCTCATCGAGCCGCACACGGGCCATACCGTTTCCTTCCAAAGCGCTTTTGAGAAATTATATTACGCGCCAACAACAAAAGCTATGGGAATAGCGGTGCACCGCGCACAGGACCGATGCATTGGGGTTCGACACAGTTGTCGAATCACGGCGGTGTGATTACTTATACTCCATAACAAGCGATAAC
>JAPOJR010000242.1 GCA_029978325.1 Alphaproteobacteria bacterium
CCTCATCATCATAGAACATTGGAGCTTCAGAAACTGTACCGGCGAACAACGCAGATATGGCGCCGGCGGCGAACGAAGCTACGATAAAGCGCATGATCAATCCCCTTTTCAAGATGTGCTGAGCGGAATGAGAGCGGTTACCCTCCAGTTCAATCGTGCCATTGGTCTGAAACGTTGAGAACCAAAACCTTCCACCCCCGCACTACGGTTGATCGGGCCCTTCTGCGAGCTCGTTACGGTGATCTGCTCCGAGCAAAGAGAATTTGCCATATCTCCACCCGCGACACCTTCCTGTTAGTGCTGTTCAAGAACGCCGTTCACGCCACCGCCAGCGAACTCACCCGATGCGGCGGCAATTCTGGCGCATATACTATCGGCAACAGGGGCGGCCCGGACCGGCAAGGATAGGAGGCTGGCCAGTCCGGCGGCGATCCGAAGTCGACGTTTGGCGGTCTCCGGTTGCCGATTGATCGACTGGCTGAATGTCCTCTTTCCATCTGATTCAATTCAATAAAATGGCGTGATTCTGCCACACACCCTCCTGTTCCGCCGGTTCCGCTTTCCCTGGCTTCGGAGCTGGGATAGCTTGGCGGTCACCCTCACACCCGAAAAGGAAACGCTCATGCTTTACGAACTGCGCACCTACTACACCCATCCGGGCCGCATGCCGAACTTGCTGGCCCGCTTCCGCGATCACACCTGCAAACTGTTTGAGAAGAATGGCATCGGTAATGTCGGTTACTGGGTGGCAGAGAACGATCCCAATTGCCTGATCTATATCGTCCGCCATCCGGACGGCGCGGCGATGAAGGCGAACTGGGACAAGTTCCGCAACGACCCCGCCTGGGTCAAAGCCAAAGGCGACAGCGAGGCCGACGGCCCGATCGTGGAGCGCCTGACCAGCGTCACCATGAACCCGACCGATTTCACCATGCCTGGCACGAAGTAAGACCATGCGTGCTGCCTGGTACGAGCGGCTGGGGGCCGCCGCTGAGGTTATCACTATCGGCGAGCAACCTACGCCCTCTGCCGGGCCTGGCGAGGTCCGCGTGCGGCTCGAGGCATCTGGCGTCAATCCTGCCGATGTCAAACGCCGCAGCGGCATGGGCCGTTACACGCAGATGGACGGCCCATTGGTGATCCCGAACAGCGACGGCGCGGGTATTGTCGATCAGGTCGGCGCGGGAGTTGGCGACTATTGGCTTGGCCAGAGAGTATGGCTCTACAACGGCCAGCGCGGCGGACGAACCCATGGCACCGCTGCTGAATATATCGCGCTGGACGTCGGTTTGGTGACGCCGCTGGCCGATGACGTTAGTTTTGCAGCCGGCGCTTGCCTGGGCATTCCCTGTATGACAGCGCACTATGGCGTGTTTTCGGATGGGCCCGTGCGCGGCAAGACTGTTTTGGTAACCGGAGGCGCCGGCGCGGTCGGCCATTACGCGGTGCAATTGGCCGCCTGGGGCGGGGCTCAGGTCTATGCAACGGTCAGCGGCGCTGAAAAGGCGGCCGAAGCCGAAGCAGCCGGCGCCGAAACCACTATCAACTATCGCAAACAAAATGTTGGCGAAGCCGTATTGGACCTCACGAACGGCGTCGGCGTCGATCGCATCGTCGATGTCGATTTTGGCGGCAATCTCGAGGCCACCCTCACCTGCCTGAAATTGAACGGCGTTGTGACCGCCTATGCCTCTGACGGCAACGGCGTTCCAGCAATACCGGTCGGCCAGTTGATGGCGCGGAACGCAACCTTGCGGCCATTCGTGCTCAACGTATTACCGCTGGCGGCTCGACAGGCGGCTCAGCGCGACATTACCAGATGGCTGGCGGAAGGCGAGCGCATCCATCGGGTGGCGGAAAGCTTTCCGCTGGATCAGACCGCCGCTGCACACGAGGCCGTCGAGGCGCTGAATAAGCTCGGCACGGTCATCGTCGAACCCCGTCTATAGCGGGCTAGCCATCCGATTCGGCCGGAACCAGGCCGCCCAAAGCCTGCTCTGCGACATGCAACCTGCGGCTCGCCAGACTGCCGAAGGTGATCAATAGCGCCTTGCGGCGAGCCGCCGATAGCTTGTGCACGGGGGCATCCCGCACCAGAGCGCCGCCATAGGGGTCGACAACGAACAGGCCACTATCGGCCGGCAACAGTGTCTGCGGGAACTCCACCGGCACAGCAAAGAAAAACCGGTCGCAGAAATCGCGGTACTCGTGCCATTTCGAGTCGGACTGGAAATCGGCGACCGACGATTTAACCTCGACCACGGTGATTTCCCCCCTGGCGTCTATCGCCATGGCGTCGACGCGACGGCCGCTGGCAAGGGTCACCTCGCTAATCGCCGCCCATCCCTGTGCATGCATCGCCCGCAACAGCCCGCGGGTATAGATTTGTCCGGGTCTCAGGTCTGCCATCATTCGCTGCCGTGCTTGCTACAGATGTTCGCTATTCGTTTCTTTTAGGAACTTGGCGTCTTGCACAATTTCTGTCAATCTGCCCAGCGACATCACCAAGAGATTTCCCATGCTTGATCAGACAATCCCCGGCCCCATTGCCTGGCGAGGCGCAGACCTGCCGGACAGCGCGGGCCGTTTTACCCTCTCCGCCGAGGCGTTGACGGAACTTGGACGGCTTGCTGCCGATCTGGCCGCCAATCCCCTGCCCATGGAGGCCTTGCACCACAGCGATTTCGACCTGCCGGCTTGTCGCGCTGTAATGCAGGCGGCAAAGGCGGAAATAGAGTATGGAGTCGGTTTCGCCATAATCGACCGGCTGCCGTTGGACGACTTAGGGGAACAGGCGCGCAAGGTTTATTGGCTGCTTGCCGGCATGGTGAGCCGTCCCGTCGCCCAAAAATGGGATGGGACCATGATCTACGACGTAACCGATACCGGCGTGCCGCCCGGCAATGGCGTGCGGCCCGACAAAACCAATGTCGAGCAGAATTTCCACAACGACAATTCCTACAATATGTGTCCGCCTGACATGGTCGGGTTGTTGTGCATGCGCACGGCAATGCAAGGCGGGGTCAGCCACATCGTCAGCTTTGCCAGCGTCCATAATCACCTCCGCGAAACTGCGCCGGACCTTCTGGCCCGCCTCTATCAGCCGTTCTGCTTCGACCGCCAGCGGGAGCATGCACCGGACGATGTGAAATACCTGTGGCATTCCTGTTTTGAGGCTCCAGAAGGGCGCCTGCTGGCGCGCATGTCGCGATTTCAGGTAAAAAACGGCTATCCCTTGGCCGGGGTGGAAATCGACCGGCGCGGCGCCGATGCGCTGGAGGCGCTGGAGGATGCCATGCGCGCGCCCGGGCAGGCGTTGAACTTTTATTTCGAGCCTGGCCAAATCCAGTTGGTCAACAACCGCCTCCTGGGGCACCGGCGCACCGGGTTCCGGGATTGGCCGGAGCCGGAGCGCAAGCGCCTGCTGGTCCGGCTTTGGCTGCGCGATTGGGGCCGGCCGTTCTACAATGGGTAGCAGCGCCCCGCCGCCTGGGATTGGGTACCTGAGCCGGCGGGCTATGCTCTGATCTTAAAGACGGCCTCGACCTTCGCCGGATCGCGCACGTTCCGGAGCACGACATCGCCTATCGTATTCGTCGCCTCGATAATACGCAGCCCAACGGTCGAGAACGTGTCCGGCCCATAGATATTTTCCGACAACAGCGGATTGGTCAGTGCGTGGGTAAAGGCGTCGTATGCAACCATGTAGGTCAGCAACTCGCCCATCATGGCCAACGGCTTATGCTTTTCCGCAAAAATTCCGGCGTGCCACTCCAACGCATCGATATGGCCGTACAATTCCTCTAGCCGCCGCTTCAGATCGGGGTCGTCGGTCAGCTCATCGAAACTCTTCAGCGGCGGCAGACTGAACGCGCGACGGTATGCATTGTAGGGTTGCAGCTTAAAATCCCGCCCCATCTGCACCGTGCGCTCATGAATAGAGCGGTTGTCGATAGTCCCATCCGGCATTTGTTTGGGCATCGGGGCGAAGAACATTTCCGGCGTATTCTTCATACCGATCCGTCCCGCGTACTGACGCGATGCCGCGGTTACCAACCGGTCGACGCCGTAATCCACCAGCATTTTCGGATTGTTGCGGTACTGGTCGCTGGTATAGCCGGTCCCCTCAACCATCAATTGTTCGGGCACCATTGAATGCCAGCGGTACAACAGGTCGAACTCGATAGAAATCCAATTGGTACGATACCATTGCTCCTTTTCCGCCATGCCCGGCACGACCTTGAACGGGAAATCGATGCTGGAAATGTGGCCGACATAGTCACCGGCAACGATCTTCAGCAGGATCACGATC
>JAPOJR010000243.1 GCA_029978325.1 Alphaproteobacteria bacterium
GTTGATCTTATCGTGATGAAACTTGACGTCCGGACCGATCAGGTCGGCAACCATATCCGCCACCGCGGCATTGCGCATGACATCCGCGTACGGCGCATACAGGTCGGACGGGTTATTGATCCGACGCAATGCGGGATTTTCCGCCGAATGCTCCGCCCCCATGTCGAACCGCGGACGTCCGTCGATCGTTTCCGCGCCAAAGGGCTTTGCATGGCCCCGGCTTTCCTCGACCCATTCGGCGATCAGCCCACGCATGGCGCCAAGTTGCGCGGGCGTGACGGCGTTCGGCACACAGATATAACCATCGCGCCAGAAAGCGTCGATCTGGTCCTCAGTCAATACAGACATGGCAAAAGGCCCTTGAAAGCAGAAACGGAAGGCCAGACCCTACCCTGAGCCGCGGCTTAGCCAAACACCTTTTGCAACAACGCCGTCGTTCTGGCCGCCGGGTTATCCCGGATCGCCGCCTCTTCCCGCGCCAGATACAGGAAAACGCCGTCCAGCGCCTTTTCCACCACCCAACCGGAAAGATTGGCCTTCGCATCCGGCACGAACGGCAGCTTGGCGTATTCGCCCATCGTGTTGTCATAGGCCTTGGCAGCGCCGGATGCCGCAAGCTCGGTATTCACAATGGGCGTAAAATCATCGGTCAGGCGCGGTGTCATCTTCGACTCGAAATAGCGCGTTGCCGAATCCTTCGGGCCGCTCAGGATCATGCGGGCGTCATCGATGGTCATGGCGTCGATGGCTTCGAAGAATGCGGATTTCGCCTTTGGCACGGAAGCTTCAGCCGCCCGGTTCATCCGCAATTCCAGGTCGTCGGTCAGGCCGCTTTTTCCGACCACTTTCAACGCTTTCTGCACCTGACCCAGCGCGCCCGGCAAGGGAATATGCACGTCCTTAACGCCGTAAAAGCCATCCTTGCGACCCAGGCTGCCAACCACATTGCTGGACCCGACCCGCAACGCTTCGCGCAGACCTTTGCCAATTTCAATATCGCTGAGACCGCCGCCAGTGCCGCTGCCGCTCGCAGCACCGCCAACCGTGCCGAGCAGGTCTTTGCCCTTGCTCAGCCAGCCGGATTGGGCCTGAGCCGCAGCGGATACCAAAGCGCCGGCCAACGCCAGCATCATCGTTCTGCGCTCGATCATGTCTCGATCCTTCGTGTCGCTCCTCCGGCCCGTCGGAACCGGAACCCGTCTCAACATCCCCAAAAGCGAATGCTGCACTGCCAGAACAGTATGGCCGTTTCAGGGCCGCCGCCAATCACATCCTTGCCAACGTCCAGGTCTCGCGCCAAAACTGGACGCAATACAAAATGACAACCGGAGGTTCTTCCCATGTACCTGACCCAGGGATTGAAGCGCGCTGCCCAGGTCGACTTCGACGGCACGTCGACCTGTATCATGGCGCCGGACGGCAGCGAACGCCGCCGCTCGTGGGGCGAAACCCTCGGACGTGTCGCGAAGCTAGCCAGCGCAATGCAGAAACTGGGCCTAGGGGCTGGCGACCGTGCCGCCATTTTGGCGTTGAACAGCGACCGCTATTACGAATTCTTCTTCGCCACCGCCTGGGCTGGCGGCGTATTCGTGCCGATCAACATCCGGCTGGCCCCACCGGAGGTCGTCCATTGGATTACCGATTCTGAGGCCAAAATCCTGTTCGTGGACAAGGCATTCTCAGCAATGTTGCCGGCGCTTGCGGGCAAGATCCCCAGTGTTCAACAGATCGTATACCTGGGCGACGACGACCCGCCGCAAGGCCTGCACGCCTATGAAGCAATCTTGAAAGCCGCCGATCCCGTACCGGACGCCGAGCGCGGCTACGAAGACTTGGCGGGGCTGTTCTACACCGGCGGCACCACCGGTCGCTCCAAAGGCGTGATGCTGTCGCACCGCAACCTGGTCAGCAACAATTTCAATGTCATGAGCGTGTTTCACTACAAGCCTGGCTCACGCTATCTGCATGCGCCGCCGATGTTCCATATCGCCGACTGCGTTGCCGTATTCGGCCAGACCCAGATGGCGAACAGCCACTATTTCATCCCGATGTTTACGCCGGAAGGCACGATGGATGCGATCCAGCGCTGGAAAATCACCGACACACTGCTGGTTCCTACCATGGTCAACATGACCGTAAACCATCCGAAAGTGGGCGAATTCGATCTCTCCAGCCTCGAACGTTTAGCTTATGGCGCGTCACCGATGCCGGAAGCAGTAATCCTCAAGGCGATGCAGGTGATCCCGAACGCTCAATTCTACCACGCCTATGGCCAGACCGAGACTGCGCCGTTGACATCCACCAACGGGCCGGAAAGCCACGTGTTTGACGGTCCCTTAGCCTACAAATTCCGGTCCGTCGGACGCTCCGCCCCCGGAGTCGAAGTGCAGATTCGCGATGAGAACGACGTTGAGGTTCCGCGCGGCGAGGTCGGCGAAATTTGCGTTCGCGGCCCCAATGTCATGCAGGGCTATTGGCGTCAGCCGGAGCTGACGGCTCAGACATTGCGCGGCGGCTGGATGCATTCCGGCGACGGCGGCTATATGGACAAGGATGGCTATATCTACGTCGTCGACCGGGTAAAGGACATGATCATCTCCGGCGGCGAGAACGTCTATTCGGCGGAGGTGGAAAGCGCCGTGCAGATGTTCCCGGCCGTCGCGGAATGCGCCGTTATCGGTGTGCCGGACGAGAAATGGGGCGAGCGCGTGCATGCCATCGTCCGCCTGAAAGACGGCCAGAGCGCAACAGCGGACCAGATCATCGCCCACTGCCATGAACAGATCGCCGGCTTCAAATGTCCGCGCAGCGTTGCCTTTGTAACCGACCCGTTGCCATTGAGCGGCGCTGGCAAAATCCGGAAACCCGAGCTGCGCAAGCCATATTGGGAAGGACACACTAAGCAGGTGAACTGAACGCAACCCGGCCGCGCCTCAGGGTCATTGCGCTGTAACATCGGGCGGTTAGCCACCCCCCTTGTCTTTCATACAACGGAGCGACCGACCATGGCCGCCACTCAGGTGTTTTGGGCTTTTCTGAAGCTCGGCTGCACGTCCTTCGGCGGGCCGTCGGCCCATATTGGCTATTTCCGCAACACCTTCGTCGGCCGGCTTGGATGGCTGACGGAGGCGCGCTATGGCGAGTTGGTCGCCCTGGGCCAGTTCCTGCCGGGACCGGCGTCCAGCCAGGTCGGGTTCGCCATCGGGTTGGAGCGGGCCGGTGCGCTGGGCGGACTGGCGGCTTGGCTTGGCTTCACTCTGCCTTCAGCGCTGATCATGCTGCTGGCAGCGTTCGGCCTCGCGTCTTTGCCGGCGGAATGGCTGCCGGGCATTGTGCACGGTCTAAAGCTGGTGGCGGTGGCCGTGGTGTTGCACGCGGTGCAGGGCATGGCGGCGGGGCTCTGCCGGGACCGGTTCCACAAACTGTTGGCGGTCGGCGTGTTGGTGCTCGCCCTACTACTGCCGGGCGTCGCCGGGCAGTTGAGCGGGTTGGTGCTGGCGGGGATTGCCGCCGTGCTGTGGGCAAGCAGCGCAACAACGGAACCGCCGGTGTCGGCCCCTGCTCGGAGCCTGGGGCTAACGCCATTCGTGCTGATCGCGCTGGCCGCTGCACTGCTGCTGCTACTGCCGGTCGCGGCAAGATTCGGCGTGCCGGTCGCTGTGATGGCCGAGCCGTTTTACCGCGCTGGCGCGCTAGTATTCGGCGGTGGCCATGTGGTGCTGCCGTTCCTTGAGACCGCAACCGTTGGCAAGGGCTGGCTTTCCAGCGGCGATTTCCTGGCGGGATACGGCGTAGCCCAAGCCATTCCGGGTCCGCTGTTCACCTTCGCGGCCTATGTCGGCGCGGCCAGCCATGGCCTTATCGGCGGCATTGTCGCCTTAGTGGCGGTGTTTCTGCCCGGCGGCCTGTTGATGGCGGGCGTGCTGCCGCTCTGGACCAGGCTCTCGGCCCGCCCGGGGCTGCGACGCGCACTTGGCGGCGTCAACGCCGGGGTAGTCGGGGTGTTGGCTGCTGCATTGTACAACCCATTGTGGACCGGCAGCGTCGCGCGCGCTGAAGATGTCGCCGCCGTCGCCATCGGATGGAGCATGCTGCAATTAGCAAAGTGGCCATCCTGGACAGTGGCGCTGGCCGGCCTGACCTATGGCCTGACGCTTGCAGCGATCCTGTAACTTAGAATCAATCCAAATACAAGAATGAGCAAATCGAGTTAAATCCGTCCGGTGCCAGGATAGTGAGACATTTTGGCAGTCTTGATCTGAATCAAGTTCGGCCGAGCCCCGCCAATTACTCTCCAGATAT
>JAPOJR010000244.1 GCA_029978325.1 Alphaproteobacteria bacterium
GGTTCGGTCGCGTCAGACCGGAATGCAATGTCGGCGATATGCAGCGCTCCGGCATTGCGAATGTCAGCCGTTCGGAATTTGGACGCAGCAATGCCTGGCGGCGCACGGACAGCATGCGTCGTCGGCACGACAACCTGGAACATTCGGGAGGAATTTGACGGGGCGCAGTCTTCTATCCGAAGACGCGTGGTACCCGGAGTCGGACTCGAACCGACAAGGTATTGCTACCGGCGGATTTTGAGTCCGCTGCGTCTACCAATTCCGCCATCCGGGCACGGGGTAGGAGCCGCAATCTAGCGGGAATTTCCAGCATTGCAAGCGCCTGCGTCTCCAAGAGCCCTTGTGCAGCGGAAGTTGTCGCAGGATTTATGGCGCACCTGTCGCTTCTGCAATGCAAAGGCCATCGCCCGTGCTCCGACGCTTGTATGACCGTACCATGGCGATTGCCGCCACGCCCTATGCCACCTGGGGATTGGTGATCGTCGCCTTTGCTGAGAGTTCGTTTTTCCCGATCCCACCGGATGTACTGCTGATCCCGATGATCCTGGCGGCGCGGGAAAAAGCTTTCACCTATATCTTTTTGGCGACGCTGGCTTCGGTGGTCGGCGGCTTGGCCGGCTATGGTATTGGCTGGGGCCTATGGGAGGTTGTCGGCCAGCCGCTGCTCAACTTCTATGGCGCCATGGACAAGTTCGAGGAATTCCGCGCCGGATATAACGAACATGGCGCGCTCATCGTCTTTATCGCCGGCCTGACGCCGTTTCCCTATAAAGTGATCACCATAGCAAGCGGCGCCTTCGGAATGGACCTGATGGCCTTCATGGTCGCCTCTGTATTGGCCCGCGGCGGGCGCTTTTTGATCGTCGGCGTTTTGTTGTGGCGGTTCGGCGACCCGATCAAGGCGTTTATCGAGAAATACCTGGGATTGCTGACCATCGTCTTCTGCGTGCTGCTGGTCGGCGGATTGGTTGCGGTGCGCTATGTCTTTTGAGTTGCGAAAGCTGGCTCTTTTGACCGCCGTCCTCGCCGCGGCGGTTTTGGCTACGGCGTTTGGGTTTCAACACCTGGGTGGGCTGGACCCCTGTGTTCTCTGCGTTTACCAGCGGTGGCCATGGGTAGCGGTGATTGTTTTGGGTGTGCTGGCATCGCTGGCCGGCGGCTTGATCTGCCGCGGCCTTGTGCTGCTGATGGTGCTGGCGCTCCTGGCTGGCGCCGGCATAGCGGGATTTCATGTCGGTGTTGAACACCACTGGTGGGCCGGCACGGCCGAATGCGGCGGCCAGTCTGCGGCTGAACAGAGCGTCGAGGCTTTGAAAGCCCTGCTGCTGGCTACACCGGTCACGCGATGCGATGAAGTCGCATGGTCGCTGGGCGGCATATCAATGGCTGGTTGGAACGGGATTGTGTCGCTGGGTGCATCGCTGGTACTGGCGGGTGCCCTTTCGTTTAGCCGGAAGAAAGAGGCCAGCCGATGACGCGCCGCCGTTTGCCGGGAGAATTGTCCCGCGCCCAGGAACTGGCTCGCATGCTGCGCGTCGATCACGCGGGCGAGTATGGCGCGACCCGGATTTACGAAGGCCAATTGGCCGTGCTGGGTCACAAGCCCGTCGGCCGCACCATCCGCCACATGGCGGCGCAGGAGCAAGAGCATAAGGCGACCTTCGACAGGCTGCTGGTCAAGCACAAGGTCCGCCCCACCGCCCTCTCCCCCGCCTGGAATGCTGCCGGCTTCGCCCTCGGCGCGGCGACGGCGCTGATGGGCGAGCGCGCCGCCATGGCCTGCACCGTGGCGGTGGAGGAGGTCATCGGCGAGCACTACGCCGCCCAGGTCGAGCGGCTGCGAACAATCGGCGAGAATGAGGAAGACGCGGCGTTAGCCGACACAATAGCCCGGTTCCGAGACGACGAACTGGAGCACAAGGATACCGGCCTCGCCCACGATGCCGAGGGCGCGCCGGCATATGCCCTGCTATCCGCCGTCATCAAACGCGGCTGCCGCACAGCCATCTGGCTGGCGGAGAGGGTTTAGGCGCTTGACGTTGGCCGGCGATCCCGGCCAGTTTACCGCGCCATAGCGAAAGAAGGATTTCAGCCATGTCCGACGGCGTGACAGTATTGTTGATCGGTTGCGGCAAGATGGGCGGCGCCATGCTGGCCGGCTGGCGCGCCTGGCCAGGCTTTTCCGCCGCCGTTGTCGAACCAAAAGCGCCGGTCGCGACCGACGGCGCGGTTCGGCTATACATGGACGGCAGCGATTTGCCTGCCGACTTTCAGCCGGACGCCGTTGTCGTTGCGGTCAAACCTCAGGAAATGGACAAAGTCGCGCCCGGCTACCGCCGCTTTGTCCGCCCAGAGACAGTGTTCCTTTCCATCGCTGCCGGCAAGACCATCGAAACGTTCGAGGGCTATTGGGGCAAGGGCGCTGCGGTCGTCCGCGCCATGCCGAACACGCCGGCTGCGGTCAGCCGAGGCGTGACGGTCCTGGTCGCCAATGGCCAGGTCTCGGAGCAGCAACGCAATCTGTGTCAGCAACTGCTGGAGGCCGTCGGCTCGGTGGAATGGGTGGAGGACGAAGGCCTGCTGGACGCCGTCACCGCGGTATCCGGCGGCGGCCCGGCCTATGTGTTCCTGCTGATGGAGGCGCTGGCCGATGCCGGGGTCGCGGCCGGACTGCCACGGGCTTTGTCCGAGAGCATCGCGCGCCAGACGGTCGAGGGCTCCGGCGAGCTGTCGCGGTTGTCATCGGACAAGCCGGAAACCCTGCGCAAGAACGTCATGTCGCCCGGCGGCACTACCGCCGAAGCGGTTGGGGTATTGGATGCGCCGGACGCAATCAGGCCCCTGTTCGAGCGTGCGATTGCAGCGGCAACCAAGCGGTCCCGCGAACTGGCCTGAGCGGGCAGACGGCCCGTTTGGAAAAACGGGCCATTCGCCTCAATCCTTGGTTTTCTTGAACACCAGGTCGGGGAATTGTTCCGCCGTGTGGGTCAGGTGCCAGGCATTGCGCGCCAGGAACACCGCCGCACCGTCATGGTCTTCCGCATAGGCTGCGCGGTTTTTGTCCTGGAACGCCTTCAGTTCCCGCTCGGTCTTGGCCTCAATCCAGCGCGCCGTATGGAGGCCAGCCGATTCAAAGCGCACCGGGATGCCGTATTCGGTGCGGATCCGGTCAGCCAAAACCTCGAATTGCAACGCACCAACGACACCCACAACCCAATATGGGTCCATCAGCGGCCGGAATACGCGCGCCACGCCTTCCTCCGCCAATTCGAACAATGCCTTGCCCAGGTGCTTGGCCTTCATCGGGTCCGACGCCATAGCACGTTGCAGGTATTCTGGCGCGAAGCTGGGAATGCCGGTGAAATGCAGGTCCTCGCCTTCGGTCAGCGCATCGCCGATGCGCAGGTTGCCGTGGTTGGGAATCCCCAGAATATCGCCGGGGAAAGCTTCCTCCGCCACCTCACGATCCTGGGCGAGGAACATCAGCGGCGCAGCAATAGCCAATTGCTTGCCGCTGCGCACGTGCTTCAGCTTCATGCCGCGCTTGAACTGGCCCGAACACAGGCGGACAAAGGCGATGCGGTCGCGATGCTTCGGGTCCATGTTCGCCTGGATTTTGAAGACAAAGGCCGACACTTTGTCCTCATCGGGGCGCACTGCGCGCTCCTCAGTTGGCTGGGTGCGTGGCGGCGGAGCCAGCGCGCCCAGGCCCTGCTGCAACTCATGCACGCCGAAGCTGTTGATGGCGCTGCCGAAATAGACCGGCGTCAGATGGCCTTCGCGGAACATCTCCATATCGAAAGGCGGACAAAGTTCCCGCGCCATCTCCACCTCTTCGCGGAGCTTTGCGACTTTGTCGGCGGGCAGCACCTGGTCAAGCTTCGGGTCGTCGATGCCCTGGCAGCGCTCTCCTGGGTCAGGCAGGCCATCGCGCGAACGGGCGACCAGGTGCAGGCTGTCCCGCAGCAAGTCATAGCAGCCGAGGAAGTCGCGCCCCATGCCGATGGGCCAGCTTGCCGGCGTCACGTCCAACGCCAGAGTCTGCTCGATCTGGTCGATCAGTTCGAACGGGTCCAGCGACTCGCGGTCGAACTTGTTGATGAAGGTAATGATCGGAATGTCGCGCAGGCGGCAGACTTCGAACAGTTTCAGCGTCTGCGGCTCGATGCCCTTCGCGGCGTCGATCACCATCACCGCGCTGTCGACCGCCGTCAGCGTGCGATAGGTGTCCTCGCTGAAATCCTCG
>JAPOJR010000245.1 GCA_029978325.1 Alphaproteobacteria bacterium
ATTCCCGTTCAAATGGGCTCACTTGAATGGCGGTAATTGCCCGACAGTCATAAGATTAGAGCGGCGCCAGATCACCTGCCGGCGCAAATCTCTCAAGCTCCAACAGGTAGCTCCAGGAGAGGATCGCAGCAATTTTTATCGGAACGCTTGACCCATTGACCACACCTAGACTGCCGTTGGCACTGCCTGTTGCCAACGCCGCGCCCGGCGGAATGCTGGAGCTGTCTGCTGCCGCGTCCAAAGCCGCAAGGAGAGTGACGGAACCAACGACCGAACTGGACGAAAATAACATCGCGGATGGAGCACCGGGCTCCGGAGCGCTCAACGACATGTCCTCGTTATTGACGGACGATATAAGGGCCAGATCATAAGAACCGACTGGCTAATTTTCATCGCCGAACCGGGCGCCCCCTGCCTGAATTTCGAAAGACAACCCGAAACTCGCCCTAGCAATACCCGCTATTCCGGCCGATGGGGCTGCCATGGCAATCAATACGGCGCCCACCAATTGTCGGATATTGATTAAGGGACAATCCCCGCGTCTGAAGGTCAATCGCTCACTATGTGTTTACCTACAAATGTATGAGTATCCGAAAATGGGTGCAACCATCAATATCTAGCATCGCTGCGGTGGTAAGTTTCTCTGCACGCTCAAACGCCGCTTGAGCCGCGCCGCACCGGACTGGTATGGCTACACCCTTACCCAGGCTCGCCAACGGAGACCTTAACCCATGCCCGTCCAGATTACCCCAGAACAAGAGAAACTGCGCGCCGCCGCCCGCGAATTGGCGCAAGGACCGGTTCGAGACCGCGCCGCCGAGGTCGACCGCACCGAGCAGTATCCGTGGGACAACGTCGACCGGCTGAAGGATGCCGGGTTCCTTGGCATGACAATTCCCCAAGCCTATGGCGGCAAAGGCGCCAACTGGCTGGATGCCGTGTTGCTGATCGAAGAAATGAGCAAGGAATGCTCTGTCACCGGCCGCATCGCGGTCGAAACCAACATGGGCGCGATCTCGGCGATCATGGCCTATGGATCGGAAGAGCAGAAAAAATTCGCCGCCGACATGGTCCTGTCCGGCGACAAGCCGGCCATTTGCATCACCGAGCCTGAAGCCGGCTCATCCGCTGGAGACATGACCACCCGCGCCGACATGAAGGGCAACCGCTATGTCGTCAATGGCACCAAACATTGGATCACCGGCGGCGGCGTATCCCGCCTGCACCTGATCTTTGCCAAGGTCTATGACGAAGCCGGCGAAGAACAGGGGATCGGCGGGTTCCTTGCGGTGCGGGACGAGACGCCTGGCCTGAAGATCGTCAAGCGCGAACCGACCATGGGCCTACGTGGCATTCCGGAGGCGGAAATCTCGTTCGAGGACATGGAATTGCCGCCGAGCGCCCTGGTGATTCCACCGCGCGGCCTGAAAAAGGGCTTTGCCGATTTGATGAACGCTTACAACTCGCAGCGCGTCGGCGCCGGCACCGTCGCGCTGGGCATTGCCGAGGGCGCCTACCAATTGGCGCTGGACTGGTCGGAGGAGCGCCACCAGTTCGGCCGGCCGATTAACGAATTCCAGGGCCTGCAATGGAAACTGGCCGATATGTCGATCAAACTGGCGGCGGCTCAGGCGTTGATTTACAAAGCGGCGGCCAGCGGCGAAAACGGCTTCCCCGATATGCTGATGGCGGCGCAGGCGAAAATTTTCACCTCGGAGAACGCCATTCAGGTGGTGAACGACGCGCTGCAGTTCTTTGGCGCCCGCGGCTATTCCCGCAACAACCCGATCGAGCGTATGGCGCGGGATGTGCGCATGTTCACCATCGGCGGGGGCACGGCGGAAGTGCTGCGCAATGTCGTGGCTGGCTCGATTCTGGGCAAGAAACTGCCGCAGACCCGGGATGGCTATGTCGGCCGGGACTGACCCGCGCACCGTAGAGACCTAAATTGCAAAGGCCCCGAACCAGCGTTCGGGGCCTTTGTCTTGGTCTCGGCGCTTGCGTTACTTCGCAAACACGTCCGTTACCGCGAGGTTCGGCAACCAGAGGGCTATATCTGGGTAGAGCAGGATCAGAACCAGCACGATGCCGTCCGTGATCAGGAACGGGATCGCGCCCTTCATCACCTGGGTCAGGGGCACGCCAGTCGTGCCGGAGACAGCGAACAGGTTCAGGCCGACCGGCGGGATAACACCGCCCATCTCCACCGCCAGGGCAAAGATAATGCCGAGGTGGATCGGGTCGATGCCCAGGGTCAGTGAGATCGGGTAGATGATCGGTACGGTCAGCACCAACATGGCGACGCCGGTCAGGAACATCGACAGGAACAGCAGCACCGCAATCGTCAACACCAGGAAGCTCATGGATGACAGACCGAAGCTGCCAACCCATGCCGCCATATCCTGCGGCCAGCCTTTGTTCGCCAGCAGGAACTGGAACACGCCGACACAACCGACCAGGAAGAACACCACGGCGGTCAGGTTCACCGCGCGTTGCGTCACCGGCAGCAGGTCTTTCAGGAATTGGCCGCGCTTGACGATCAGACCGTAAACCAAGGCATAAGCGCAGGCAGCGGCGCCGGCTTCGGTCGGCGTGAAGACACCACCATACAGGCCGCCAAGAATTACGACCGGCATCATCAGCGCCGGCAGTGCGCCAAACGTGGCCTTGGCCAATACCCGCATGCTGAATTCACCAGCGGGCAGCTTCAGGTACCAGGCAACACCTACGATGATGATCGCGTCACTGAGTGCCAGCATGATGCCGGGCGTAACGCCAGCGAAGAACAGCTTGACGATATTTTCTTCGGTCAGAACACCAAACAAAATCAGCGTGATCGACGGCGGAATCAACAACGCAATGCCGCCGCCGCAGGCGATGACGCCGGCAGACATCCACTTCGGATAGCCGCGCTTGATCATCTCCGGATAGGCGATGACGCCCATAGCGGCCGACATTGCCGTCGAAGACCCACTGATCGCACCGAACATCACCGCTGCCAGCAGGGTCGCGTAGGCGAAACCGCCCGGCAGCCAGCCGACGACCGCATCGGCAAACTTGAACAGCCCACCGATCAGGCCCGTCTTTTCCATCAGGAAGCCGGCGTAGATGAAGAACGGGATCGCCATCAGCGTATAGCTGTTGGTGAAGTCAAAAAATGAACGGAACACCATGCCCATGGACATCATGCCGTCGCCCATGATGACCAGCATGGCGGCGCCCATCAGCGCCACGCCAACCGGCGCGCCGATTGCCAGCAACGCCGTCATTGAAATGCCGAGGAAACCCATTGCGGCTAACCCTTCAAAAAAACTTTAAACGCAGCGACAAGAACAGGTGCGGGAGGCCCCTAGACCTCCAGCCCTTCCTCGGCAGGCGCCCAGGCGAACACGGTCTTGTTCCGAACGGCTTGGTAGTCCTGGTACAATTGGAACACCAGGGTAACCGCCATCAGAATAAAGCCGAGCATCAGGATGAATTGGAACGGCCAGATCAGCAGCACCATGCTCTGCGTCGTGCGCTCCAGCATTTGGGCGCGGATCACGGTCGACCACCCATAATATATGATCGCCCCATACATCACCAGCGAGCCTGCGGTAACGATCAGGCGGACGACCAGAACAAGCTTCAGGTAGCCACGGCCCTTGATATAGTCCATCAGCGCCGACACCGCCAAATGCGACCGGCGGGCTTGGGTGACGGCAAAATACAGATAGATGGAGCCGACGGTGAAATACGTCACCGCATCCTGGCCCCAGTCATAAACGACGCCAAAAATATAGCGCCGGATGATCTCAAAGATCGCCAGCAGCACGCTGCCCAGCATGATAATGGCGGCGCCGTGGCCAACCAAATTATCCAACAACCAGCGGTAGACCCGGTAGGTGCGGTCGAGAGCGATCTCCATGATCGGTCACACTTATCCTGTTTGACGCCGGCCGCTGTCCTTGTACTGCAAGGCGCGATACCGACGGTGGAGACTGGCACTATATGTCACGTCCCGTAAGCTGGTAAGGAATTTTCTTGAACAGCTCTGGTTTGAGTTTGTACCAGTCTTTCATGGCCTGCAAGGGCGTTTTGCTGCCCAAGACTGATTGTGGTAGCTGTTGGTTGTAAAGCCATACGTAGCGCTCGAGGGTCTGTTCGAGATCTTCGCCTGATTTGAAATGGTGGCCTTGCAAGACATCCTCGATGCGTCCGTTGAACCGTTCGACCATACCATTGGTTTGCGGCGACT
>JAPOJR010000246.1 GCA_029978325.1 Alphaproteobacteria bacterium
GGTGTGATTAGTTATTTATTTATTGTTGTATTGAGGCTCCTGCGCCGAGTTGCCATCCGTCGATGATTACCGATAGCCGCCAACGCTGCCGTGTTAGAGCGGATCGCGATTCGGTTGGATCGGGCGAAGCCGCTCTAACTTTTTGCATTTAGAGCATCGCCACTGCCGAGCATTGCTGGCGGCCGTGGCGTGTTTGGGTTCAGATTTTACCCACCACCGCTTCGCGGAAGCGGCTCTTCAGATAGGCGCCATCTTTCGGCGGCAGCGCGGCGGGTAGCGGCGCATCGTCGACCTTGAAAGTCACGAACACCGGGCCCTGGGTTTCACGGCAGGCTTTGACGCCGGCTGCGATGTCTGCCTCTTTGGTGACCATCATGGTTGTGCCAAAGCCGGCGCCGGCGGCAATCGCCGTCAGGTTGGTGCCGCGTCCGGTGGCAGTCTGCTGCTGGCCGGTCTCGCCATACCGTTCGTTATCGATGCAAGCGATGGCAAAGTTGGGCGGCGCTTCCGCAGCCGCGGCAGCGAGCGCGCCCAGGCCCATCAGCAGTTCGCCGTCGCCGGCGATGCACAGCACACGCTTTTCCGGCTGGGCTATGGCAAGGCCCAGCGCGACCGGCACAGCCCCGCCCATTGCGCCCCACATATAGAAGGTGCGGGGGCTATCGCCGGCGGCAAAGCAATCGTAACAGGCCTGGCCCAGGCTGGGGACGACCAGCAGGTCTTCACCGCGGTTGGCCAGAAGTTTCGCAACGATCTCGCGGCGGTTCAAAGCGGCCATGGGATCAATCCTCCGGAAAAATCTTGGCGCCGATCAGCCGCTGACCCAGCAGCACGGCGACGGCGGAATTGGTGTAGTAGGCAAAGCGCAGTGCGGTCGCGACGGTCTCTTTCACGTCCTCAGGCTTGTCGCAGCGATAGCAGATCACGCCGGCGACTTCGAAGTGCTGCTGGGTCGTCTGGCCCATCGGCACCTGCCAGGTGTTCCATTCGCCCCATTCGCCGCGCATGGTGACCAGCGTGACCAGCGGAAATTGGCAGTTTTTGATCAGGCTCAGCATGTTGATAGTGTTGCCGACGCCGGAAGACTGCATTAGCAGCACGCCCTTGTCGCCGCCGAGCCACGCACCGGCCATCAGGGCGACGCCATCTTCCTCTGTGGTCAGTGAGACGGCGCGGATGTCGTTCGCTTCATGGCAGCGGTTGATCAGCCGGGCATGGCCGGCGTCGGGCACGTAGGCGACCTGGCGCACGCCGGCCTCCTGCAGGCAGTCAAAGATATCGTCGCGCCATTCGCTCATGGGGCTGGAGGTCCTTAGCCGAAGGGAAGGGAGAGCCGGTCGCAGCACGTGCGCCGACCGGCGATGTGGCGTTACTCCTAAGCGCTATTGCCGGCGTCTGGCAAGCCAAACCGAATGTCGGTCGGTCGGGAAGAAGGACGCGTTGGCGCCGTTTGCCGGATGGAGGCTGCGGAAAGTTACAAGCCAGGATTGGAGAACCGGTGTAGAGAATGCGCATCATGTCCGATCTCATCGCCTCTCCGACCACATGGCCGCGCCTGCGCATCGCCGTCTATTATAGCTGCATGTTTGGCATGGTCGGCATCTACCAGCCATTCTTTCCGGTCTGGCTGGCCGACCGAGGCCTAACCGCTGCGGAAATCGGGTTGTTGCTGGCGGCGGGCAGTCTGATCCGCGCGACAGCGAATCCGTTGGTGGCGCGGTATGCCGACACGCGGACGGAGCGGAAGCAACTGGTCGTATGGCTCTGTTTCGGTGGGATTGTTACGGCGTGCCTGATGTTGCCCGCCTATGGCTTTTGGCCGGTGCTGTTGCTGACCTTGTTGCATATGACGGTGCAGGCTCCGGTCAATCCGCTGGGCGAGAACCTGATCCTGCTGAACCTGCGCGCCCGAGGTCTGGACTATGGCCGTTTGCGGGCCTGGGGTTCTGCGGCATTTATCGTGACGTCCATGGGGTTCGGTGCGTTCCTGGAGGGACGCTCGTCCGACTGGATGATGTACCTCTTTATCGTCAGCCTTGGGTTGATCTGGCTGTCCGCCCAGAGCCTGCCCAGCATTACGGTAGCGCCGTTCGAGAAATCGAGACCGCCAATGCGCTCGTTGCTGGCCAGCCGGCTATTTCTGTTGTTCCTGGCCTGCGCTGCGATGAACATGGCAAGCCATGCGGTGCTGACCGGTTTCGGCACCTTGCATTGGCAAGCAGCCGGGCATTCGAAAGGGATGATCGGGTTCCTGTGGGCCGTCGGCGTCGTCTCGGAGATCGCACTTTTTGCCTGGGCCAAGCCGTTGCTGCAACGGATCGGCATTCCGGGAATGTTGATGCTGGGGGCTGGTTGCGCTTTTGTCCGATGGGTCGGCACGGGAACAAGTGCGGAGCTTTGGTTGTTGGTGCCGATGCAGATCTTGCACGGGTTCACCTTTGGCGCGACTCACCTGGGCGGCATGACCTTTATTCAGCGCCATATTGAGCCGGGCATGTCGGCCAGCGCGCAGGCACTGTATTCCTCTTTGGGAATGGGCGCGGCCATGGGCCTGACCATGGCGATCAGCGGTTGGCTGTACAGCCATCTGTCCGGGCATGCCTTTTGGGTGATGGCCGGCTTATCGGCTGGCAGCTTTGCCGCTGCATTGTATATCCGCCAGATTTGGCGGGACGATATCGCAGTCGGGTAGGGCGGCGTGGCCGATCAGGGCAGTGCTGACTGTTGGCGGCGGGAAAGAATCGCGTGCTTGATGCCGCTCATGCTGAATGGCGCGATGACGACCTTGCAATGGCGGGGCAGGGTTTGGCCGCCGATCATCGCATAGCGCGGCAACCGCATTCTTTGGCTGTCATCCAAAGGCAGACGCAGCTTGCCACGGATGGAGGTCACACCCAGGACCAATCCGGCGTCTGACGCCTCTTTGATGATCGATGTGTTGTGGACGCCATTGGGATAGGCGATGACCCGCGGCGCGCTGCCGGTCCAGTCCTGCAACATCTCCTGGCATTCAATGATCTGGCGCCGGGCGTCCGGCAAAGGTATCCGCGGCAGCAACTCGTGATCGACCGTATGATTGCCGATGGTGGCTAGGGGTTCGCTCGCGATGCGCTGCAATTCCGCTACCGACATTGGGCGGTCGGCGTCGCTTTGGGACGTAAACACGTCTTCGCCAAACAAAGAGCGCAAATGCGCTTTGATCTCACGGTTGTTGAGCGACTTCAGGCGTTGGCGTTCCGCCACCATTTGCGATTTTGCGGTGCCGCGCCGGCTCCGTTCGCGGTACAGGACATCCCACCAGAATGGCTCGCCGGACGCGACGTTGCCGGTTGCAACAAAAAACGTCGCCGGCACGTTGTACGCTTTCATAATCGGGATCGCGCGCAGATTATTGGCGTAGCCGTCGTCAAAGGTCAGAAGCACCCGCTTTTCGGTGCCGTTTTGTGGTTCCTCTAATTAAGAAGGCGCAGTGAACTTAAAGCCGGATGCTTGGAATTGATTGATCAGGACCGCAAGGTCGCTGACAGAGAACGGCTGGTAGGGATCGACATGGCCGCAAAAGGCTTCGGCATCGTCGCGAAAAAGGCCATGAAACATCAGGACGACCAAAGCGCCGCGGTGGCCGGCAAGCTGTCCCGAGGCGGACATGATTTGGGCGTCAATGCTGCGAAGGACCCGTTGCCACCAATACGACGACACCTCACCCCGAGCGCTGTCCCCGCGATGGGACGCAGCGATTTCGGTGATGCTAAGATCAGTGTTGGATTGTTGGAGCCCTGCCGCCATAGAAAAACAATTACCCGCCTATGCCGCCGATGTCGATCATTGCCAATGAACGGCCAGAGTCCGCCCCCTTGGCAGAGAATATAACCAAAATCTGTTCCAGTTTTTGGTTAATTCGTGGCGGCACGTTCTGCTCCAAGCATTTCGCTAAAACAAGTTGCCGGCGATGTCTGGAACTATCAGCGTTTTGCAGCCGATGCTTCGGACCGATTGCGCAACCGCAACAAAAACTTCATCTCGCCTGCAAGGCACAACTCATCTCGCTGATTATACACCCGATTGGCGAGTGTCATCACCCCAGTGGTTCGCTGCGGCGTTAAGGCCGTAATCTCCAACTCCGGGTAGAGCGTGTCGCCGGCATAGACCGGTTTCAAGAATTTTGAGGATTGTTCGATGAAGCCAATCAGGGCGTCCTCCATCGACTGCGCCAGCC
>JAPOJR010000247.1 GCA_029978325.1 Alphaproteobacteria bacterium
CCCCTCTCCCCACCCTTCACCCTGAGGCGGCGCTCGCAGAGCGCCCTCGAAGGGGCGATGCCAGAACATGGTACGACGCCATCGAGGCTCGGCTTTGCCTCGCACCTCAGGCTGAAGGGCGGAGACTGTGAGGGCAGGCATATTCCCATCCTCCGCCACCCCGCGCCCGGCCGCTCGAGCCGACGATCAGGGTGCTGGCGGCCTCGCCCTCTACCGCCGGGCCATCGAATGTGAAGGCGGGGGGAGGTCGGCGCGGTCGTAGACCGGGGTTTCGACACGGCCCTCCGCCTCCCGGAACCTGTACCGCCGCCGATTTCCGATGGCTGCAAACGCAAAAACAGCCTCTGAGGGGGTGAATTCGGCGGCAAAGTCGCTCAGCCCTGCCGGTTGCATCTTTACCTCGCGGCCTCCGCTCGGCATTGTGCGGCCACTGGAAATACCGTTCGCGGCGCTCTACGAACCGGTGGGGCGGTTGCGCGGATGTTTTAACCTCAGATGGAAGACCGACCTCATGATCGACTTGATGAAAATCGCCCGCACAGAAGCGGACGGCGGCGACCTGTTTGGCGAACTGGAGAAAATCCACCGCCCGACCGCGATGCGTCCGAACGGCTATCCGAATGCCGTCATTTGGGAAGGCGGCAATTTCACGGGCGATTGCGAGCCGGTCGCTCACTCTCTGACTGACGCCTATGCCCTGCTCGGCACCATCGCTGCCGTCGATATTCTGGGTCTGCCCTATTACGGCGTGCCGATGTGGTCGCAGTATCGCCACGACACCAAGCTGGAGGCGCTGGCCTGGTTCGGCAATGTGCCGGTCACGTCGATCAAGTGGTCCACCGCGGGTGACGCCTACGTCAACGATGGCAAGGGCGGCAAGGTTGTCGTCATGGGCAAGTCCGGCAATGCGCCGCTGCGCACCCAGGCCGGCGTCTATTGCAACGTCCGCCCCTATGGCCCGATCACGGCTGTGCGCTGCATGCCCTGCCTGCCGTACTCTCAGGACCGCGCGAAGTTCAACGTCGATCCGGCGACGGGCAATGTGCACTCCGAGATGAACACCCCCGGCATTCAGATGGCCTATGCCAACCGCCTGTTCCTGAAGATGGTACACGAGACCGGCCGTGTGGGCCGCGTCGCCATGAAGCCGACCCAGGCGATGGAAGACGGCATCAATGCCGGCCTGCACTCCTGGATGCTGCAGGGCACCAAGTTCACCGTAGGCCGCAAATATGCCGTCGATCCCTATGTCGAGCACAAGGAGCGCATTGATGCTATCGTCAAGCTGCTTCCCGCAGACTTCAAGAAGGGCATGGAGAACTGGAGCGGCCAGATCGAGCAGCACATCTCCGATACCAACTACGGCATCCTGATTTGGGACCTGATCCAGAAGCAGGACACCATTGTGCTGGCGACCGACCTGGACGGCGACCGCCTGACCGACCTGATGGCCGATATCTCGGACCCGCTGCGCGCCTTTGGCGACATGGTCCTGAAGCATGTTGGCTCGGACAAGTCCATGCGCAACCTCTGGGGCGATATGGGCTACACCACCGGCAACGGCCGTGACATGACCAGCGTCATGCACCGCATGTCGGGCCCGCCGATCCACGAGCAGACCCTCGGCTCCGCCGACGCCATGCTGCTGCGCCTGCTGGACGGCGACGAATCCATGGGCGGCACCAAGCAGCCCTACGATCCGCGCATCCACTTCGTACTGATCCGCGACGCCTACCTGGATGCCAACCCCGGCAATGCCAAGGTCAAGGCGTTCCTGGACAACGCGCTGGCGAAGTTCGACGAAGTCTATGGCGGCGCCAAGCGTCCGGGCTTCCTGGAGGGCTATGCCGCGCTGAAGAAGGCGATCACCCCCTGGGGCAAGTAAGCCGCTTTAGCGACTGATCGCGCGAATTGGGCGGCTCTCCTTCGGGAGGGCCGCCTTTTTCTTGGGCCGGCATTTGGCGCAATTGGGTTGCCTGCCGGCGAATATCGCGCCAACGTCAAAGGCGGTAACGGACACCTTTTGGGATGAAACGCATGAACGATACCTACGAACTCTACGCCATCAAATATGGCTCGGTTCAGAACCGGCCGATGAGCGAGAATTTTATCGGCGGCGATCCGCACGACCTCTCCAAGCACCTGGACTATTTCATCTGGGTCGCGACCAACAGCGAGCGCACCTTCGTCATCGATACCGGCTTCAACCACGAGGTTGCCGGCCTGCGCGGGCGCAAGATCGACCGGTTGCCGCGGGAAGGCCTCGAACTCCTGGGCATCGATGCGGCCAGCGTCAAAGACGTCATCATCACCCACCTGCACTACGACCACGCCGGCACGTTCTCCGACTTCAAGAACGCCCGCATGCACTTGCAGGAAAGCGAGATGCACATGGCCACCGGCAAGTGCATGTGCCACGCGCCGTTGCGCATGCCCTATCATGTCGAGGACGTGTGCGAGATGGTGCGCAAGGTCTATGCGGAGCAGGTCGAGTTTTACGACGGCGACCAGCAGATTGCGCCGGGCATCAGCCTGCACCTGTGCTCTGGCCACGCCAAGGGCATGCAGTCGGTGCGGGTGAAGACCAAGCGCGGCTATGTCATGATCGCCAGCGATGCCACGCACTTCTATATGAATTTCAAAGACAAAAAGCCATTCCCGATCCTGGTCGATATGGCCAGCATGATCGAAAGCTGGGGCAAGCTGAAACGCCTCGGCGACAGCATCGACCATGTCATTCCCGGCCATGATCCCGCGGTGCTGGAGTACTACCCGGCAGCCGATCCCAAGTTGGAGGGTATTGTCGCCCGTCTCGACGTAGCCCCGAAAGTATCCATAGCATGACCAGTTGGACAGACCGCCGCCGCAACTTCCGCGCCGTGATCGAGGGCCCGCGCTGCGTCCATCCCGGCTCTATCTACGATCCGATGTCCGCCCGGATTGCCCAGCACATCGGCTTTGAGATCGGCATGTTTGCCGGCTCCACCGGCTCATTGACCGTCCTGGGAGACCCGGACCTGATCGTCATGACCCTGACCGAGTTCGCCCAGCAATGCCTGCGGATCAACCGCGCTGCGGAAATTCCGCTGATGGTCGATGCCGACCACGGCTATGGCAACGCCCTCAGCGTCATGCGCACGGTGCGCGAGTTGGAGACCGCCGGCGTCTCCGGCATGTCGATTGAGGATACCGACCTGCCGCAACCCTATGGCGAAGCCAAGCAGCGGCTTCTGTCGCTGGACGAAGGCATCGGCAAAATGAAAGCCGCCATGGCCGCCAAGGAGGATCCCTCCCTTGTGGTCGCAGGCCGGACCTCCGCCGTCGCCATCGCCGGTCTGGACGAAGGCATCAAGCGCGCCAAGGCCTATGAGGCGGTCGGTGTCGATGCGCTGTTTATGGTCGGCGTCAGAACCCGCGCCGAACTTGATGCCATCAGCGCTGCAACAACCTTGCCCCTGATTTTGGGGGGAGCCACACCGGAACTGACGGACAAGGACTATTTGTCGGCGCGCCGGGTGCGCATCGCCCTGCAAGGCCACCAGCCGATCATGGCGGCGCAGCAGGCGGTCTATGCGACGCTGAAAGCGCTGCGCGATGGCGTCAAGCCCGCCGACCTGACTGGCCTGCCGTCCAAGGAACTGGTCGAAACCATGACCCGGTCCGACCGTTACGACGCCTGGACGAAAGATTTTCTGGCAGGGTAAGCCACCGGTCTAAAAAATCGCCCGATCCAAACGGGAGAGGCGAACCCACTCTTGCTGGCGGCGCGCCTTACTCTCCGGGTAGGGGGCGCCGCTCGCCTTCAGCCAATTCCCGTTCCAGCTCCCGTTCCAACTGGCCACGCGGGCGGGTAATGCGGGCAAACCAGTTATAGAGCACCGGCGTCACCAGCAACATCAGCGCCGATGACAATGCTAGCCCAGCGATGATCACGCTACCGATGGCGATGCGGCTCTCAGCGCCCGCGCCAGTTGCGAGAACCAGTGGCAGAGCGCCGAGGATCGTTGAGACCACCGTCATGACGATAGGGCGCAAGCGCACCACCGACGCTTCGATGACCGCCTCTCGAATGGCCATGCCTTCGTCCCGCAACTGATTGGCGAACTCAACGATCAGGATTCCGTTCTTCGCTATCAGACCAATCAGAAGGATGATGCCGAT
>JAPOJR010000248.1 GCA_029978325.1 Alphaproteobacteria bacterium
GTTCCAGCACAGTCGCCGAAACCTACCCTGTAGCCATTGCCCTGGCACCAGCCGCGCAGGGTCAGGGTATCGCCATCCGCCAAAAAGCTGCGCGCGCCGCCGTCGGCCAATGGAAATGGCTCCTTGCCGCCCCAGGACAGTTCCAGAAGCGAACCCCACTCACTTTTATCCGGGCCGCTGATGGTGCCCGATCCCAGCAAATCACCCGTGCGCATCGGGCAGCCGCTGGATGTGTGGTGCGCCAATTGCTGGGCCGCCGAGTAATACAGGTAGCTGGCATTGGTCCGGGACAAGCGGGTTTCCGCTCCACCCTCTGGCTTCAGGGTTGCCTCCAGCACGATATCATAGTGCCGGGGCGCCGGGTCATCGAGATACGGAAGCAACGGCTTCTCGCGCGGCGGCGCTGCCGTCCGGAACGGTTCCAGGGCGGCCCGCGTCACCACCCAGGCGCTGATGGTCGTGGCCGTCGCCTTGGCCTGGAACGGCCCCAGTGGCACATACTCCCACGCCTGAATATCGCGCGCCGACCAATCGTTCAGCAGTACATAGCCGAAGATCATATCATCTGCCTCGGCCACGCTGACCGGCTGGCCGAAAGTCGATGGTGTGCCGACGATGGCTCCCATCTCCAATTCAAAATCCAGGCGTTCGCAGGGTCCGAAGTGCGGTGCGTCGGCGTCCGGCGCCTTCAATTGCCCCAATGGCCGGTGAAACGCGGTGCCACTGACCACCACGGACGAGGCGCGGCCGTTATAGCCGATGGGAATGTGTAAGTAGTTGGCCGGCAGCGCATTTTCCGGGCCGCGGAACATGACGCCGACATTGAAGGCGTGCTGCTTTGCCGAATAAAAGTCGGTGTAGTCCGCAACCGCAATCGGCAGATGCATCTGCGCTTTCGCCATCGGCACCAAGGCGACAGCCTGCAACGTAAAATCGTCCTTCAGCGCCGGATTGCCGCCATCGGCCAGCAATGCAGTCAACTGGTCCCGGACCGAAGCCCAGGCAACCGGCCCCAGCGCCATAAACGCGTTCAGTTCGGGCTTGTTGAACACCGGCGCCTCGCCCGGAGCCCGCACTAATCCAGCGCCCTCTAACGCCGCCAGGTCCAAAACCTGGTCGCCGATTGCCGTGCAACAGCGCGGCGCTTCCTCGCCCTGGGAAAACACGCCGTACGGCAGGTTCTGCAACGGAAAATTGCCGTCGGGGGCGTTCGCGGCTTCGATCCAACTCTTCATAGCCGCTAGGTCCGCTTCAAAGAGCCGTCATGCATCCAGCGCGCATGATCGGGCGCGCGCTTGGTCTTGGCCCATTCTTCGAGCATCGGCCACTTCACTTCGTCCAGGCGCTCTAGCACGCCGTCAATCGGCGTGTTGACCGACAATTCCAATCGGTGGCCATTCGGATCGAAGAAGTAGATTGACTGGAACAGGGTGTGGTCGGTCGGCCCGATCACTGCAACGCCGTCCGCCTCCAGCTTGGCCTTCGCCGCCAGCAGTTCCTCCATGGTTTCGACTTCAAAGGCGATGTGTTGCACCCAGGGCGGCGTATTTTCATCGCGTCCCATATCGGGCTTCGTTGGCAGTTCAAAGAACGCCAAAACATTACCACCGCCGCAGTCCAGAAAGACATGCATGTAGGGGTCGGGCTCTTTGGTCGATGGCACCTGATTCTCGGCAAAGGCCAATTGATAGGTCATGCCCATATACTTCTCGTACCATTTCACGGTCTCCAGCGCGTCCTTGCAGCGATAGGCGACGTGGTGAATGCGTTGCAGGGCCATTGGGCTTTCCTCCTGGGCTAGAGAAGCAGATTTCGGTGGCGGGATTGTGTGCCTTTTCGCCGGTCCGGAACAAGTGCTTATCGGCGCGCACTCGACAGGCCCGCCCCGCATCCGGCATAACCCCCCTAAATTCCCAACGCTCCTGAAAGTCCCGGTCAATGCCTGCCCCCGTTCATCATGTCCTCGTCTGCGGCTATGGCACTATGGGGCGCGGCATCGTCAACCTGTTCACCAAGGGCGGCTTCCGCGTCTCGATCCTGACGCGCGACCCGGCAAAACTGGCGGACGAGTTGCCCAAAGGCGCAACCGCCGTCGCCGACCTGCCGGTCGATGCGCCAGACCTGGTCATGGAGAATTATCCGGAGGACATCGCTGCCAAGCAGGCCCTGTTTGCCCGTCTGGAGGCGGCCTATGGCGGACATCCAATTATCTCCACCAACACTTCCGGCCTGGACCTGACCGAACTGGCGGCCCCCCTCGCCCACAAATCGCAGTTCATCGGCGTGCACTACCTGCAACCGCCGGACGCTTTCCCTCTGGCTGAGGCGACCCGCATCGCCGAGACCTCCGACGAAACGGTCGAGCGCATGGTCGCCGCCTTAAAGCAAGTGGGACAGGATGCTGTGGTGCTGAACAAGCCGGTCGTTGGCTTCCTGTTCAACCGTCTGCAACACGCCCTGCTGCATGAGGCCTACCACATGCTCGAACAGGGTTGGGTAACGCCAGAAGACATTGACAAATACGCCCGCCTCGCCTTCGGCCCGCGGATGTGCGTGACCGGCATCATCCAACAGAAAGACGTCGGCGGCCTGGACGTCAACGCCGCCTCGCAACGCTCCATCGTGCCTGCCCTGCACCATTCGGCCAAACCCGTGCAACTGGTGCAGGATATGGCGGCTCGGGGCGAGCATGGCGTGAAGTCCGGCAAGGGCTTCTACGATTGGTCCGGCGTCGATATCGCCGCCTACAAGGACCGCGCCGCCGACAAAACCCGCCGCATTCTGGCGATCATTCAAGAAGAGGACTAAGCCGAACCATGTCCACCCGCCTAGACGCCATAGCCCACGCCCAAGCCCTGGTCGATGACGGTACTTTCGAGGAGGTCATCGGCGCGTGGGTCGCCATCCCATCCACCAGCCAGGAGCCGGAAAAGCGCGACGAACTTTCCCGCTATCTGCGCGAGGCCATCGTTCCGGCCGTCGAAGCGTTGGGTTGCCAGTGGGAAATGCACGACAACCCCGATCCGGCAGGCGGCCCATTCCTCATCGCGGGGCGGCACGAGGCCGATGGCCTGCCGACCGTGCTGCTCTATGGCCATGGCGACACGGTACAAGGCCAGGACGACCGCTGGCAAAGCGGACTGCACCCCTGGCAGACGGAACTGGAAGGCGACCGGCTCTATGGCCGCGGCACCGCCGACAACAAGGGTCAGCACTGCACCAACCTGCTGGCGTTGCTGACCCTTCTGGAATTGCGCGGCAGCCTGGGCTTTAACCTGCGCGTGCTGATCGAGATGAGCGAGGAGGTCGGCTCGCGCGGGCTGCGCGAGTTCGCGGCAGCGCATAAGGACAAGCTTGCCGCCGACGTGTTGATCGCCTCGGATGGCCCCCGCCTCAAACCCGACCGCCCGACGGTATTTCTGGGTTCGCGCGGCGTGGCGACTTTCAAACTGTCGATCAATGCCCGCGAAGGCGCGCATCATTCCGGCAACTGGGGCGGGCTGATCTCCAACCCCGGCACCCAACTGATGCACGCCATCGGCACCATGGTCGACCGCCGCGGCGCAATCCTGGTGGATGCGCTGAAGCCGCCGCCGCTATCCAATGCCTTGCGGAACGCCATAGCCGATTGCGAGGTCGATGGCGGCCCGGACGCGCCGGCAATCGACCCGGATTGGGGTGAGCCCGGGCTGACGCCGTGGGAGCGGGTATTCGGCTGGAACACATTCGAAGTCCTGGCCTTCGAGACCGGAACGCCGGCAAACCCCGTCAACGCCGTGCCGGCCAATGCCACCGCCCATTGCCAAATCCGCTTCATCGCCGGCAGCAACCAGGCTGGATTTGAGCAGGCGATCCGCGACCATCTGCAGGCCGAGGGCTTCGGCATGGTCGAGGTTCAGGCATCGCGCATGGCCATGGCCGCTACACGCACCGAGTTGGATAACCCCTGGGTCGAGCGCGTCGTCGCTTCCCTGGCAGAGACTCTGGGCCAACGCCCGGCCGTACTGCCGAACCTGGGCGGCTCGATCCCGAACGACGTTTTCACTGACCTGCTGGGCATGCCGACGATCTGGGTGCCGCATTCCTATGCCGGTTGCAGCCAGCACGCGCCCAACGAACATTTGCTCTTGCCGATTATCCGCGAGGGCCTAGGTATGATG
>JAPOJR010000249.1 GCA_029978325.1 Alphaproteobacteria bacterium
ACCTGGTCCGCAGGCAGGTTTTGTCTGGCGTAACGACGACCAACACCATCACAGTGGTCTCGAAAGGCCGTGGCCTCAGCGCTGACGGATTGATTAACCGCGGCGCGGTATCGATCAACCTGGACAATTACACCGAAGAAGGCACCGGCCAGGCAGTACGCACCCTGCTGGATTACAGCCTGATCGAATTGATGGGGAAATTTACCAAGGTTCCCTACGAACGCTGCCTCGAATTGGATTCCACCAGCCCAACCGTTCTCGCCAATCATCGCGAAGAATATGACGGGTTGACGGCTCAGCAAAAAACGCAAGCTATTCAACGCGCCTTGGTGACCGCAGGCGAATATACGGGGACATCGACCGGCGTCGATAGCCGGCAGTTTCGCGATGCGCTCAACGTTGCAAAATCCCGGCGTAATCTAATTCCGAACGGAAGGGTGGACTTTGAAATCTACACCGCCCTGGCCAGCGAAGGGTACCTCGTCCCGGGAGCCGCCAGCGACGCCAATGTCCAACCGGTGTTGGCGCGGCCGGGGTCCGGCGGCACCAGCTTTGGCCAGCCCGTTCGACCGGGCGGCCATGATCCGCTGGGCCTTCACCTGATGCCGCCGGATCATGCCCTGCATGTCGGAGACACCGTCAGCCTGACGGCATCCGTCGAACAGCCGGCCTATCTGTATTGCTACTACGGGTTCCAAGACAACGGCCGCCCGGTTGTGGCGCGTATTTTCCCGAACCGCTTCCAATCCGATAACCGCCTGTCCCCTGGACAAACGGTCCAAATCCCCGGTCAAAGCAACAATTTCTCCATTGAATTGGCGCAACCCGGCGTTGAGGAAACCATCGGGTGTATAGCTACAGCTATCCAGTACCCCGCGCGAGACAAGCCGGAAGCGGCGCGCGAGCGGGATTTGACGCCGCTGCGAAGCGCAAACACGGTCTCGGCCGTAATCGATCAGCATCTTGAAGCGGATCGCAACCGTTCGTCGGTAAAGGTGGCGCGTCTGTTGGCGCGCTAGGCTGCAACACGCAAGGGCGCGGCCAGCCGAAAGGGGGATGTCCTATGGCCAATGCGGAACGAAATAACTCATCGTCACCCGCTTTCCGTGCGGGGTTGCTGACGTTGGTGTCCCTATTGCTTGGGGCCCCGGTTAGCGGATGGTCGCAGCAACAAGGGGGAGTGGTGCTGCATGGCGATTCCAGCCGGTGCACAAGCGATGGCCCGTCGCCCGCCGCCGGATGCCCAACCGCGCCCAGTTCGGTGTTTCGCCTCAGCAAACCGGCGGCTTCGGACGATTCAAAGCCGGAACCGCTGAACACAGCTCCCGCGCACCGGCGGACGACGGCCCGGACCATGATCAATCAAGCCAATACCAAGCGCGCCATCGAGGCTCACAACTCCGCCGCGCAGGGCGGCACAGCAACGATCGTGATCGGCGGCGGCGGCACCAACCCGCCTCCGTCGCCGCCTTTGCCGGAAGCGCGAAGGCTACAGGCGGCTCAGCTGCGTGTGGATGCTGCTACCTTAAAGGCTATCGAAGACGAAAAGGACGATGTCGAGGTCTTGGTGATCGCCCCACAGGCCTTTGGCAATGTCACCTACCGGTATGCTCAAACCATTCGGCCCGGCGTTCTGAACGACGCCATGCAAAAGCGTCTGCTGGAGGCTGCATTGAAACGTGCGGAAGACGGTGAATCGTTCCTGTTTGTCCCGCAAATCCAAACCAGCCTGGATGGCTCCGGCCGGCGTCTGGCAGACCGCAGGGGCGCCGACCGCGCCAGGCTGCGCGAAGCGGCGATCAAAGCGCTGCGTAATAACCGGGCAGAGCAGGTCATCATCCTGCTGGACCTCCCGCAATAGCGAGAACAGAACGCGATGCCCCCCAGCACGACCACCCGGCCCCCAGTCCTATCCAGTCACCCTGGATTCAGTGCGCACTGGCGCCGGGCTTGCCAATGGCTGCTCATGGCGATTTGCCTTGCTGGCACCATCAGTAGCGTCGCAATCTCGCCTGCTGTGGCCCAAGTTGACGGCGCCGGTGCGCCGCGCACCGTAGATGACCAGGATTTGGCTACGATCTTGCGCAAGTTGCCGCCCTCAGACCGGGTGGCGACCCTCAGCACAATGATGCGCACAGTTGGCCGCGCCAATCCGGACAAAATTGGTGCGCTTTTCCTCAAGACACCGGATGCCCTGCCGGGGCCGCTGTCATTCCAGGGCGGCCCTGAAATCGACCGCCTGGTTTGGGCGCGTTTCTTTACCGGGGCCATCATCGATGTCGGCAATGCCGCCAGCCCGAGGCCCATCGTCGGCTACTATAACCCGGTCCTGGAAACGTGGTTGATCACCCAATGGGACGCCACCCTGCCTCTGCCAAAGGTCGAACGCAGCTATCTCACCCAAACCGGCGCACTGAAGGATCCTGATGCAGGCCTGAGCGCGACACAACCGGTTCCCGGATGGGTAACCGCATGGCGAAGCGCGGGCTTAGTGCCGGCAATTCAGCGTGAAACACAACGTTCCGTCGCTGCGTTTGAGAACCGCTACCAGCCCAAGGGAACCGATGCCATTACGATGCCGATCCCATCTCTGGTTGCCAAAGTTTCTGCGCGCAATCTGCATACGCGCGCGGGGATCATGGCGGAAAGCCTGGAAAAAGCCATCGGCACGCCGAAACGGCAGGTCCTTGTCGACCAAGTGCTGGAGGCATTGCGGGACAGTGACAAGGCTAGGCTGCAAGCTATTCCCGGCAGCAATGGTCAGGATGTGTTGATTGACGACGTCCTGGCATTGCCTCAAGCAACGAGGGCGGTTCTCTTGCCGTCTGCGGCCATGTCTGCGCCCGACGGTTTTGCAGTCCTCGCCGTATCCGCAGCGACTCCGCGGATTATCGTCGTGATCGAAATCAAAGGCCTGGCAGGCTCACCTCGGCTGGCGCGGCTGGCCACGTTCGATAGCATCGGGGGGCGGTAGGATGAAGCGGTTGGGCTCGGGCAGCATTCGAAGAGCTTTGCGACGTGGGGTATTTCTGGCCGGGCTCTGTATCGCCACGGCATCTGCCAATGCCGACCAACGTTCGCCGCTGTTGGAGGCGATAGCGGCCAAGAGCCCGATCTCCGTCGAACAGGCTATCCGGAATGGCGCCGACCCGAACCAGCGGCTGGAAGATGGCGCCACGCCGCTGATGATGGCGGCGGCAATCGGCAATATTCCTGTCTTTGAGGCATTGCTGGGGTCCGGCGCCGATCCTGCACTGAGGGACAAACTGGGCATGTCTGCCTTATCCCATGCAGCAACACTTGGAAAAGTCGAGATGTCGCTGTGGATTTCCCGGCAGCCGTTTGGCCCGTCCATGATCAACGACCCCAATGCCTTTGGCAGCACACCGCTCCACATTGCGATTCCGACCGGTCAGAAGGGACTGATCCGGGGGCTAGTCAAGGCTGGCGCGAATCCGGACCTGGCCGACCGTCGCGGCGTGTCCGGACGGATCCTGTGCCATCGCATCTATGATGAAGCGACCTGCACTTCCATGTTGGGAGGGTGGCGTGACTAAGTTCAATCTCGCATCGTTCTGCGCAGCGCTGTCGCTTATCCTGATTGCGAGTGGGCTCGCCCAGACCGCGCATGCGCAGCAAGACCCCACCAATTGGGCGTCCGGCCTGTCCCAGGAACAAGCCGCAAAACGGGGCCTGGACTATTTGCCCCTGGCCAGGGCCGCCTATGAGCCCGGAACTGCACCGGCGGGGTGGACATTCGAAGGCAATGCAACAGACCTGATCAAACAGGGATGGCTGGATTCCCGGATTGTAGACGCGCGATCGGCAGTCAGCGGCTTCAAGGGCAGCGTCTTCTCCCGGCCGAAACCGGATGGGTCCGGCACAGAGTACGCGGTCGCATTCGGCGGCACTGACGGCGTATTGGCTCCGGGCGACTGGTACACCAACTTTCAGAACTTTAGAGGTCTACCTACGACACAATATACGTTGGCTGCGCAAATTGCCCAAGCCGCACAGCAGCGTTATGGCGAAGTTACATTCGTCGGACATTCGCTTGCTGGCGGCCTTGCCCAACAAGCCAGTTTGGTGACGGGACAAAAAGGAATTGGCTTCA
>JAPOJR010000024.1:0-7363 GCA_029978325.1 Alphaproteobacteria bacterium
CCCGCCATAAAGTGATCGCCGGCCCCCTTGATGACGACGCACCGGACATCGTCGTTGAATTCCAAATCGCCGATAATATAACGAAACCGTGTCCTAAGTTCCGACGTCAACGCATTGCGGACCTCGGGCGCATTCAGGGTTACAGTTGCCACGCCGTCGGCAATGTCCAGCAATACAGCATCACTCATTTGTAGAAATCCTCGGTTTTGGGGAGCACACAGCTTCGTTATTGGGCCGTGTCTGGGTTTTACCCTACTTATGGTTCAATGGCAGCCTAGCACGAGATTGAAGAGGAACCATCGCATGTTGATTCGCCGCCGCCCGTCGTGGGCGCTTCCAGAAAGTGCCGCGACACCGGAATCCGTCATGCTGTCCCGCCGCAGCCTTTTGGCCGGCAGCGTCGGATTGATCGGCGCGGCGGCGATGCCGGGCCTGGCGCTGGGGGCTGCCAGCGATGATCTCTATCCGGTGAAGCGCAACGATTCCTTCACTTTGGATCGGCCGATTTCCGACGAACGGGACGTTACGACCTACAACAACTACTATGAATTTGGCAGCAGCAAGAACATCTGGCAAGCGGCCCAGGCGCTGAAGGTTGAGCCTTGGCAGGTCATAATCGACGGTATGGTCGAAAAAGAAATTAGGATCGACGCCCATGACCTGATCCGGAAGATGCCGCTGGAAGAGCGCCTCTACCGCCATCGCTGTGTCGAACGCTGGGCGATGGCCGTGCCGTGGAGTGGGTTTCCGTTAAAGGCATTGGTGGATATGGCAAAGCCGACGTCTGGCGCCAAATACCTGCGTATGGAGACGTTCAAGGACGCCAGCGTTGCCACCGGCCAACGCGCTTTCTGGTACCCTTGGCCCTATGTCGAAGGCCTGACCATAGAGGAAGCGACCAACGAGTTGGCCTTTATTGCAACGGGCATGTACGGCAAGCCCATTCCGAAGCAGAACGGAGCGCCGTTGCGTCTGGCGGTGCCGTGGAAGTACGGCTTCAAGTCGATTAAGGGCATCGTGCGGTTCAATTTCACCGACAAGATGCCGACCAGCTTTTGGATGGAAGTCCTGGGCTCGGAATACGGCTTCTACGCCAACGTCAACCCCGGCGTGCCGCATCGTCGCTGGAGCCAGGCGCAGGAACAACTGCTGGGCGAAAGCACCTACCGCCCGACATTGATGTACAACGGCTATGAGGAGCAGGTGGCGCACCTTTACAAGGGCATGCCACAGAACAAGATTTTTTATTGATGTGAGTGAGAGCCCGGGGTTCGTGAACCGGCCCCGGGCGTTTCGCAGGCTGTTACTCCGCCGCCGGCTTGGCCTTTAGGCGCGCATCGGTCCGCCCCTTGACACTTGGCGCGAGGCCGCCCGGATCGACCGCCATGTTGTGCACCTGCATGTTGTGGCTGTGGCAGAGCTGGTGCAGGGCGAAGGCGGTCGCCATCTGCTGCTGGAAGCCGGCGGCATCCTGCGCCTTGTTCACGGCCTCCTTGGTGGTGCGCAGCGCGAACAATGGTTTGGTCGCGATCTTGGCGGCCATGGCGACGACAAAGTCCATCATCTCCGCCCGCGGCACCACATGGTTGACCATGCCCAGGCGGTGCGCTTCTTCCGCGGTGAAGAAGTCGCCGGTGAACAGCAATTCCTTGGCCTTGCGATAGCCCAGTTCGTGCGGGTGGGCGAACCATTCGACGCCGCAGACGCCCATGGCGACGACCGGGTCGCAGAAGGTGGCGTCGTCGCTGGCGACGATCAGGTCGCAAACCCAGGCCAGCATCAGCCCGCCGGCAATGCACTTGCCCTGTACGGCGGCAATGGTCGGCTTCGGCAGGTCGCGCCAGCGTTGCGAGACATCCAGATAAATCTCGTGTTCGCGGCTCAGGCGGCCTTCCGCGCCGGGTGCGCCATGACCGCCCCAAGTTGAAATCGGGGTGAAATCGTCCAGCGTCTTGCCCGCCTTGCCGCGCAGGTCGTGGCCGGCGGAAAAATGCGGGTCGCTGCCGGCCAGGATGATGACCTTGGTCTCCGCATCGTGCGCGGCAAAGTTGAACGCCTCGTTCAGATCGTAGGTCATCTGCAGGTCTTGCGCGTTCCGGGCATCGGGCCGGTTCATGGTAACGCGCAGGACGTTGTCGGCAGGGCGGTCGAGTAGCAGGGTTTCGAAACCAGGGAGGTCAGACATGGACAGGGTTCCTCGATTGGGGATGATCCCGTCCAGCCTAACGCCGTTTTCCCCGGCGGCAATCGGCCTCCGCTAGCTTACGGCAAAGGCACTGGGATTTGGCCTTTCGCCAAACTCTCGTCAGCCTGAGATGTTCGGCAACGCCGAGCCTCGAAGGCCGTCAACGCTTCGAGGCTCACTTCGTTCACACCTCAGCGTGAAGGAAGTGGCCCGACGCGCCCAATCCAAACGCCGCCGGCTTAGACCACCCGCTTGGCGTGCAGGTCGGCGATTTGCGCCGCTGTATAGCCGAGGTCCGCCAAAATCGCGTCCGTATGCTCGCCCTGTTCCGGGGTCGCATTCCGCATTTGATGTGGCGTGCGGCTAAGGTTTGTCGCATGGCGGGCGATGTTGATTTCGCCGATCGCCGGATGCTGGACCGGCACCACAAAACCCAGGTGCTGCACCTGCGGATCAGCGCAGGCCTGATCGACTGAGTAAATCGGCCCGCACGGCACGCCCGCCTCGTTCATCGCCGCGACCCAGTGGGCCGAGGTGTTGGTGCGGGTGTAGGTGGCGATTTCCTCGTTTAACTCGTCCCGGTGTTGTTGCCGGTCCTTATTGGTCTTGTACTTGGGATTGCTGGTCATGTCTGGCGCGCCCAGGCAATTCGCCATGCGCTCGAACATCACCCCGCCGGAGGCTGCGATGTTGATGTGGCCGTCGGAGGTCTCAAACACGCCCGTCGGTACGCCGGTCGGGTGGTTGTTGCCGGCCTGCGGCGGCACCTCGCCGCCCATGGTCCAGCGCGGCACCTGGAAGTCGAGCATGGCCAGCTGCGCCTCCAGCAAAGACGTGTGCACCCACTGGCCTTCGCCGGAAACCTCCCGCTCCAGCAGCGCCGTCAGCACGCCGATGGCGAGGTACATGCCGGCGGAGAGGTCGGCGATCGGCACGCCGACGCGCACGGGGCCCTGGCCCGGCAGGCCGGTGACGCTCATCAGGCCACCCATGCCCTGGGCGATCTGATCGACGCCGGGCCGGTCGCGGTAAGGGCCGCTCTGCCCAAAGCCCGAGATCGAGCCATAGACGATGCGCGGGTTCACTGCCCGGCAGGCATCATAGTTGATGCCGAGCCGGTCTTTGACGCCGGGGCGGTAATTTTCGATCACCACGTCTGCGTCTCTGACCAGCTTGAAGAATATCTCCTTCCCCTCGGGCTTTTTCAGGTTGAGGGTCAGCGAGCGCTTGTTGCGGTGCAGGTTCTGGAAGTCGAAGCCGTGCCGGTCGCCGGCGGTGACCGAGCGGCTGTCGCTCTCACCCGGGTCCTCGATCTTGATGACGTCCGCGCCCATGTCGGCCAATTGGCGAACGGCCGTAGGCCCAGCGCGGGCGCGCGTCAGGTCCAGGACTTTAAAGCGGGTCATCGGAAGCTTTGGCATGGCGTTTCTTGCCTCGGGTTTGGATCAGAGGTTCTGGAGATATCCTAAGCAGGTCTGCTGGCCCGTGCTACTGCGACGTGCCCGAAATGGGTAGGAATCAAACAGCGCCGCGAACGTGGTTTAACAATCCCAGCGCATCCTCCGGCGCTTCGTCGCCGCGCCAGGCAATGTGCTGGTCGGGGCGGACCAGGACCAGCTTTTCGCGGTAGACGGCATCCGCCTCGCCCGGCGCAATGTCCAGGACGGCCAGCGGCAGGCCCAATGCCAGGGAGGCTTCGGCCAGCGCGTGGGTCTTGATGGCCGGGTCGAAGCGCAGCAAGGTGAACTCCGGCCCCAGCGCGTCATAGAGGCTGCGCCCGTCCTTCAGCCAGAAATGCGGCGCCCGGCAGCCGGGAACGGTCGAGGCGGTGAAGTCGGCCATGGAATAGCCGGGGGCTTCGCCATCGTCATAGGCGATGATCGGCGAGCCCTGGTAGAACGCGCCGAAATTCAGGCCCGCCGCGCAGTATTGCTGCACGTTCAGGTCATAGGCCTTTTGCCCCAAGGCCTGGCGTGCTGCGGCGCCTGCCGCATCGTCCGCTTCGATATTGGCGGGCACGCTGCCGCGCTGGCCAGCCATGGCGTGGGCGTGGTCCATGACGAAATACGAGACTTGCTGGGTGATCGGTTGGCGCTCGGCTTCATAAGCATCAAGGATGGCTGCGTCGGCCCAGCCGTTCAGGTGTGCCGCCAGCAACCAGGACAGCCCCATGGCGTCGGCAATGCCTGCATTCATCCCATAGCCGGCATAGGGCACCCAGATATGCGCGGAATCTCCGCACAGGAACACGCGGCGGTCGCGGAATTTGTCGGCCACCAGGCGGCGGCCGTACCAGTCCATCGGCTGGATCACCTCGTAGGCAAAGTCCGTACTCACGCCCAGGATTTCACGGATGGCCCAATCGCGGTCGACCGAATCGAAATCGGGCTCGTCCGGCTTCAGGTAGTTGTGGATGACCCACCGCTCTTTGCCGTCGATGGCGTAGCAATTGCCCGACCGGCGCGGATTCAGGCTGAAAGTCGCCCAGGCGGGTTTTTCCCGCTGTAGGTCGATCAAGCCCGGCGCTCGGATGAAGGTGGATTGCACCCGCTGGATAACGGCATCGCCCTTGAATTGCGCGCCGATACCCTTGCGGACGATCGACCCGCCGCCATCGCAGCCGATCAGATAGCGGCAGGCGATTTCGGTTTCGCCGCCGGTGTCGAGGTGGCGGACAACGGCGGTGACGCCGGATTCCGTCTGTTCGAACCGTTCGACACTGGCCCGGTTGATCAGGCGGATGCGCGGCGAGGCAGCAGCATGGCGAAAGAGGATAGGCTCCAGAAAAATCTGGTTGATGCGGTGCGGCGGCTCCGGCGTCGGCCAGCCGGTATCCGGTCCGCCCGTGGCGATGTAGCGGTCGCGCCGGCACGGGATCGGAATGCGGGTCAGTTCCTGGCCGGTAAAGCTGGTGCGGTAGGAAACGTCGTTTGGGTAGTCGGCAGGCAGCCCAGCGTTCCGCAGGTCGTCCGCAACACCCAGCCGCCGGAATATCTCCATAGACCGGGCGGCCACGTGGTTACACTTCGGCAATGGCGGCTCGGCCTCCGCCCGGCGCTCGACGACCGTGCACTCAATTCCGCGCCAGGCGAGATCCAATGCCAGAGTCAGGCCAATCGGCCCGCCACCGACGATCAGGATAGGCGAAACCACCGAATTGTTAACCGTCGCCAGCGACGGTCCCATACACCAATCGCGGCAGCCACAGCGAGAGGTCCGGAAATGCCCAAAGAATGCCCAGCATGACCAATTGCAGGGATACGAATGGGATCACGCCCTTGTAAATCTGCATGGTCGTTACGCTGGGCGGCGCCACGCCGCGCAGGTAGAACAGGGCGAAACCGAAGGGCGGCGTCAGGAAGCTGGTCTGCATGTTCACCGCGATCATGATGCCGAGCCAGACCGGGTTCAGGTCCATCTTCAGCAGGATCGGCGCGACGATCGGGATCACCACGAAGCTGATCTCGATGAAGTCCAGGAAGAAGCCCATGATGAACATGGTCAGCATGACCACCAGCATGGCGCCGAATGCGCCGCCGGGCATGTTGTGCAGGAACTCGTGCACGATGTCGTCGCCGCCCAGGCCGCGGAACACCAGGCTGAACAACTGCGCGCCGATAACAATACCGAACACCATCGCGGATATCTTGGTGGTCTGCTGCATCACTTCGCGCAGCGATCCCTCGATATGGGTGCGGCGCAGTGCATCGAACACGCCGATCCCCAACAGGACCAAGCAGACGAACGCTGCGTAGATTCCATATTGCTCCGTATCGCTGACTTCATTGCGGCCCAATCGCAGATCGAGTGCGCCTGTCAGGAACAACACACCAACCAGTGCCAGGCCGCCAATCAGCATCACCACTTGCTGGCCGCCATTGGCCAGCCGCATGCCACCCAGCAAAGTCGCGCCGATGGCGCCGACTGCCGCAGCTTCGGTCGGAGTGGCGATGCCGGCAAGGATTGAGCCAAGGACTGCAATAATCAACACCACCGGCACCACCAGCGCGCCAATCGTTGTGCCCAAGCTGACCTTGACCACCATGTTCTCTTTCGAGATAGCCGGCGAGGACTCAGGCCTGACAATCGCCACCAGCAATTGCCAGGCGATGTAAAGCCCAACCAGCATTAAGCCGGGGATCAACGCGCCGGCAAACAGATCGCCAACGCTAACGGGATCAGGCGCGAAATTGCCGAGGGACCGCTGCGCATCCTGGTAGGCGTTAGAAATCTGGTCGCCCAGGACCACCAGCACGATCGAGGGCGGGATAATCTGGCCCAGGGTGCCGCTAGCGCAAATTGTGCCGCATGCCAGCTTTGGATCGTAGCCCCAGCGTAGCATGGTGGGCAGGCTCAGCAGCCCCATGGTGACCACCGTCGCACCGACAATGCCGGTGGACGCCGCCAGCAGGGCGCCGACGACGCAGACGGAAATACCCAGGCCGCCGCGCATCGAGCCGAACAGGCCGCCCATAGTGTTGAGCAGATCGTCCGCAACCTTGGAACGCTCCAGCATCACGCCCATGAACACGAACAGCGGCACCGCCAGCAGCACCTCGTTGGTCATGATGCCGAAAATGCGGTTAGGGATGAAGCCAAAGAACGATAGGTCAAACACACCCAGTGCATTCGCCAGCAGGCCGAACATCAGCGAGACGCCACCGAGTGTGAAGGCCACCGGAAAGCCGGCCATCAGTCCGACGCAGATGCCCCCGAACAATAGCAGGGAGAGGACTTCAGCCAGAGTCATACGCCTTCTCCCTGCACATCGGCTTTCGGTCGCGGCGGTTGTTCAGAGCCGCTGAGCACCAGGGCGGAACGTGCCATCATTACCAATCCTTGTAACGCCACTAGGGCGCAGAACACGATGATCATGGACTTGAGAATGTAAATCCCTGGAATGCCGTTGTCGCCTTCCGGTGAGCCTTCCATTATATCCCAGGCGCGTGACACAAAGCCGAATGAGGCCCATGAGATCATAGCACACATCGGGAGCAGGAAGACCACCCCGCCGATAAAATCGACAATGGCTTTCCCGCGGTCGCTCATCCCGCCATAAAAAATATCGACCCGGACATGGCCATCATGCACCAGCGCGTACCCTGCTGCCGCGAGAAAGACGGTGGCATGCATGTAAATGATGCTCTCCTGAACCCAGATCCATCCTAAGCCAAAAAC
>JAPOJR010000024.1:7373-29663 GCA_029978325.1 Alphaproteobacteria bacterium
TGTTTCGGATCAAAGCCGACGCGTTGGAACTCATCACCGGTCACCGGGTGGCCGTAAAACTTGCCGAGGCGCTCGTTGAGCAAATCGACTGTGCGAACGAAGGATGTGAGCATAACAATCCAACATCTGAGGCGAACCCCGGCGACGCCCGGGTAGAGTGAGACCATAGCCCATTTCAGTGGGACATGGCACGTCCGGTAGTTAGGGCGATCAAACCCTAACAGCCAGGATAACAGTGACGAGAGCCGAAATGAAATACAATGCCTATCTATAGCGCGCGGCCAGTATTCGCTGTCACGGTCGGAGCCGTCAGGATCGGCCAGAAAGGCCATCGCCGCCCAAAGACAAAGCCCGGTCCAAAACGAACCGGGCTTCACCTGTCGCAATCTGCACAACAACCGTTCCAGGACGCCGGCGCTCGCCGCCCCGGAACTTAAGTTGTTGCGCCGCTAGCGATTAACCGTTCTTCGCGCGGAAGTTCATATAGCCAAGCTCGGCGCGCGGTGCGTACTCGATGGATTGCTTGAGGAAGGCCTCATAGCTGTCGGCAATACGCTTGGTCATGGCGTCGGTCGCCGCCATGGACGCAACCACATCGGCCGCTGCAGCTTTCGCCTTCATCATCAACTCTTCGGGGAATGCCCGAACCTTTACGCCGTGTTTGTTCACGAGCGTATCCAGCGAAGATTGGTTCAGCGCGTTGAACTCTGACGATTGATCCTGCGCTTCCGCCTTGATCACAACCGAAATCAGCTCCTGCTGATCCTTCGGCAGGCTGTCATAGAGCTTCTTGTTGATGCCGAAGCTCGCGACCGTACCAGGCTCGTGGAAGCCCGGACCATAGTAGTTCTTGCAGATCTTGTAGAAGCCGAAGGCCAAATCCTGCCACGGGCCGACCCACTCGGTCGCGTCGATGGCGCCAGACTGCAGCGATGGGTAGATTTCGCCGATCGGCAGGTTCAGCGGCGTCGCGCCCAGCGCGCGCAGCACCTCGCCGCCCAGGCCCGGCATACGCATTTTCAGGCCCTTGAAGTCATCGACGGTGTTGATTTCCTTCCGGAACCAGCCGCCCATCTGGGTGCCAGTGGTATGGGAGGGAAAGCCTTTGACGTTGAAGCCTGCGGACAGTTCATCCCACAGTTCCTGGCCGCCGCCATAGCGAATCCAGGCATGCGTTTCGATGCCGGTCATGCCGAATGGCACCGCGGTGAGGAAGTTATAGCCCTTCGCCTTGCCTTGGAAATAATACTCGGCGGCGTGGTACATGTCGGCGTCGCCTGCGGAAACGGCATCGAACGACTGGAAGGCTGGCACCAATTCGCCCGCGCCATAAACCTTGACTGTTAACGCACCGCCGCTCAACTGGGTGATGCGGTCAGCAACGCGCTGGCCGGAGGTGCCGGCGCCGGGCGAGTTTTTCGGCCAGGCCATGACCATTTTCAGCTCGCGCTTGTTCTGCGCGATGGCGGGAGCGGCCAGTGTAGTGCTGGCTGCAGCCGCGGCGCCCGCTAGTGCGGCGCCTTTCAGAAAATTGCGGCGTTCCAAAGGACGATCCTCCATTGTCTGTGATGGGCAGTCAGGTATTTCAGGCTGCCCGGGTTGATTACGCGATCAAGCTAGTAGGCTCTGCGTCGCATGGCAATCACCAACCGACCTGGATCAGCCGGCTTTCACCAGCACATGACGTTTCCGACCAGCCGAGAGTTTGAGTGTGCCTGCCTGCGTCAGGTCTCCCATGCCAATCACTTGGTTCTCGTCTGAGATCGCTATGTCGTTCAGGCGTGCGCCGCCGCCACGAACGAGCCTGCGGGCTTCACCATTGCTGGCAGCCAGGCCGGCTCTCTTGAACAGGTCGAATGCCGGAACGCCTGCCGCCAATTCGTCTGCCGTGACCTCAACGGTCGGCAGTCCTTCCGCTTGCGCACCTTCCTCGAAGGCCTTGCGCGCTGTCTCCGCAGCCTCCTCGGCCTTGGCCCTCCCATGCAACAGGGCCGTAGCTTCGGTTGCCAGCACCTTCTTCGCCTCATTCACCTCGGCGCCCTGCAAGGCCTCCAGCTTGGCAATTTCATCCATCGGCATGACGGTGAACAGCTTCAGGAAGCGCCCGACATCGGCATCCAGCGTATTGCGCCAAAACTGCCAGTAGTCATAGACGCTGAGCCGATCCTCGTTCAGCCAGATGGCGCCGGCCGCGGTCTTGCCCATCTTGGCGCCATCGGCTGTGGTGATCAGAGGGCTGGTCAGGCCGTAAAGCTGCGGCTGCTCCAACCGTCGGCCCAGATCAACGCCGGAGACGATATTGCCCCACTGGTCCGAGCCGCCGATTTGCAGGCGGCAGCCATAGCGCTTGGACAGTTCGACAAAGTCATAGCTTTGCAGGATCATATAGTTGAATTCGAGGAAGGTCAGCGGCTGCTCGCGTTCCAGGCGCAGGCGCACGCTGTCCATGGTCAGCATGCGGTTGACGCTGAAATGCCGGCCGATCTCGCGCAGCAGCGGAATGTATTTCAACTCGCTGAGCCATTCGTCGTTGTCGACCATGACGGCCGCATCGTTGCCGAAGCTCAGGAATTTCTCGAACACCTTGAAGATTCCGGCCTTGTTCGCCTGGATATCTTCGTGCGTCAGCAACTGCCGGGTTTCGTCGCGGCCCGATGGGTCGCCGATCTTCGTCGTGCCGCCGCCCATCAGCACAATAGGTTTGTGCCCGGTCTTTTGCAGCCAGTGCAGCATCATGATCTGCACCAGGCTGCCGACATGCAGCGAATCGGCAGTGCAGTCAAACCCGATATAGGCCCGAATCGGCCCCTTGGCGCACAGAGCTTCCAGCCCCTCCGTATCGGTGCATTGATGGATAAAACCGCGCTCTGTCAGCGCAGCAAGAAAGTCAGAACGCGGCATGGCTCTCGCACCACTTGTCGGTGAAAGCGGCGCATGTACCATGGATGGCATGCAAGAACAATCGCACCCCTGGCAGAAACGGCCCTACCTGGTTCTGGGACTGATGAGCGGCACCTCGATGGATGGGGTCGATGCTGCTTTGCTTTGGACAGACGGCGAATCTGTGGCTGAGCCGCGGGGGTTCGTCTTCCGGCCCTATCCCCCAGCCTTCCGCACCGCTTTAGCCGCTGCTTTGCTGGCACCGGAGGCCAGGGCGCCGGCCTTGGAGGCGGCCCTGACCGACCATCACGCTGAAACGGTGCGTGAATTGTTGGCTGCGACTGGAACCATGGCGGAGCAGGTGGCGCTGATTGGGTTTCATGGCCATACGGTTTTGCATCGGCCCGCGGAGCGCCGGACCTGGCAATTGGGAAACCCTCAGCGTTTGGCGGACACGGACGCCATTCCGGTTGCCGCCGATTTCCGCTCCGCCGATGTCGCCGCCGGGGGCGAGGGCGCGCCGCTGGCGCCGATCTATCACATGGCCTTGGCGGCGGATGCGCCGAAGCCGTGCGTCTTTCTGAACCTGGGCGGGGTCGCCAACGTCACCTGGATCGGATCGGATGAGGAGGGCTTGTTGGCCTTCGACACCGGCCCGGCCAATATGCTGCTGGATGAGTGGGCCCTGCGCCATACAGGCCGGCCGGTCGATACTGGCGGAGCCCTGGCGCGCGGCGGGCAAGTGGATAATGACGCGCTCGCGGCGATGATGGCCGCCCCGTATTTCAATCGCACGCCGCCGAAATCGCTCGATCGCCTCGACTTTGGCCTGGATGCCGTCGCGCATCTTTCCGCCGCCGATGGGGCAGCCACCCTGGTGGCGTTCACGGCCGCCAGCATTGCCGCCGCGCAGGTTCACATGCCGGCCTTGCCGAAAGTCTGGATTGTCGGCGGCGGCGGCCGGCACAACCCGATGGTCATGGCGGCGCTGCGCGAGCACCTGAGCGCGCCAGTGCAGCCGGCGGAGGCCTGGGCGATCAATGGCGACGCATTGGAGGCCGAGGCCTTCGCCTATCTCGCCGTCCGTTGCGCCCGAGGCCTGCCGATCAGTTTTCCCGGAACCACCGGCGCGCCGTCCCCACTGTCCGGCGGAAAGATGTTCCTGCCGCGCTGGTGAGGCCGGCCCGATTTAGTGCCGGAAATGGCGCATGCCGGTCATAACCATGGCGAGACCCGCGGCGTTCGCGGCGTCAATCACCTCCTGATCGCGAATCGAGCCGCCGGGCTGGATGACCGCCGTCGCACCCGCTTCCGCCGCTGACAGCAGGCCGTCCGCAAACGGAAAGAAGGCGTCGGAGGCGACGACGGACCCCTTGGCCAATGGTTCGCTCAGGCCGGCGGCTTCCGCGGCGTCAGCCGACTTGCGCGCGGCGATGCGGGAGGAATCCACCCGGCTCATCTGGCCCGCGCCGACGCCGACGGTGGCGCCGTCCTTGACATAGACGATCGCGTTCGACTTCACATGCTTGGCGACGCGGAAGGCAAATAGCAGGTCGGCCATCTCCCGTTCGCTTGGCGCGCGCTTGGTCACGACTTTCAGGGCGCTGGCGTCGACATGGCCGTTGTCGCCGCTCTGCACCAGCAGGCCGCCGGAAAGCGTCTTGGCGGTCAGGCGCAGGGCCGAGGGGTCGGGCAGGCCGCCGGTTAACAGCACGCGCACGTTCTTCTTTTTGCCAAGGACGGCCAACGTCGCCTCGTCGGCGGCGGGCGCGATGACCACTTCCAGAAACAGCTTGTTCAACTCTTCAGCCAACGCCGGGTCCAGCGGCCGGTTGACAGCGACAATGCCGCCGAATGCGCTGACCGGATCGCACCGCAGCGCCTTCACCCACGCATCCATCAGGCCAGAGCCGATGGCGACGCCGCAAGGATTGGCGTGCTTGATGATTGCAACCGCGGGCTCCTGAAATTCCGCAACGCATTCGAAGGCGGCGTCGGTATCGTTCAGGTTGTTATAGCTCAGCTCTTTGCCTTGCACGATCCGTGCGCTGGCCACGCCCGGCCGGGCTTCGCCATTGGCATAGAAAGCGGCGGCCTGGTGCGGGTTCTCGCCATAGCGCAGCAAGTCGCCGCGCTTGCCGCCGAACGCCAGGTGCCGCGGCATCGGCTCGCCGACCTGCACGCCGAACCATTGCGAGATCGCGGCGTCATAGGCCGCCGTCCGCGCATAGGCTGCGGCGGCTAGGCGGCGACGCAGGGTTGCAGAGGTTGCGCCAGCGTTGGCTTCCATTTCCGCCCGAATGGCCGCCAGGTCTTCCATCTCGGTTGCGACGGTCACGAAGGCATGGTTCTTGGCCGCGCCGCGGATCAGGGCCGGGCCGCCGATGTCGATGTTCTCGATGCAATCGTCAAAGCCCGCGCCGCCGGCGACGGTGCTTTCGAACGGGTAGAGGTTCACCACCAGCAGGTCGATCGGTGCAATGCCGTGCTGCGCCATCTGCGCCGCATGCGCTCCGCCATCGCGCAGGCCGAGCAGGCCGCCGTGGATGATCGGGTGCAGCGTCTTGACCCTGCCGTCCAGCATCTCCGGAAATCCGGTGGCCTCCGAGACGTCTTTCACCGCAACCCCAGCTTCCCGCAAAGTCCGCGCGGTGCCGCCGGTCGATAGCACCTCGACGCCCTGGCTTGCCAGGAACTGGCCGAACTCGACCAGGCCGGTCTTGTCGGAAACGCTGATCAGTGCACGGGTGATTTTTACAAAGTCGGTCATGGTTCTTATGGCTTTCAGATTTAGTCGCGGCAGGCGTCTCGGATAGCCTGAATATTGGCCGCATATTTTGAGGGGCCGCCGGCGAACACGGCAGAACCGGCGACAATCGTGTCTGCACCGGCGCGCCAGACGTCGCCAGCATTGTCGGGCTTGACGCCGCCGTCCACCTCCAGGCGGATGGGCTTGCCGAGCGCGTCGATGGCTGCCCGCAGGCGCTGTATTTTTTCCAACTGCGAGTTGATGAACGACTGGCCGCCGAATCCGGGGTTAACGCTCATCACCAGCACCAGGTCGCAGAGGTCCAACACCCCCAGCACCGATTCGACCGGTGTTCCGGGGTTCAGCGTCACGCCAGCCTTGCAGCCCCTGTCGCGGATCGCCTGCAATGACCGGTGCACGTGCGGCCCAGCCTCCACATGCACGGTCAGATAGTCCGCGCCCGCCGCCAGAAAGGCGTCGATATACGGATCGACCGGCGAAATCATCAGGTGCACGTCGAACGGCAGGTCTGAATGCGGTTTCAGCGCTTTCAGGACGTCGGGGCCGATGGTGAGGTTGGGGACGAAATGGCCATCCATCACGTCCACGTGCACCATGTTCGCGCCGGCTGCGGTGATCGCACGCACTTCCTCACCGAGTTTGGCGAAATCGGCGGATAGAATTGAAGGCGAGATCGCGAGTGTTTGTTTCTGGTTCATGCAGTCTCCGAGCAGCGTAACGCCCGCGCATTGGGATGGTTGCGCGGGCGTTGCTCTAAACTCCGAGAGTTAGTGCATTCTAACCTGCGCTATGGGCAGGGCGAATGCTCTAGCAGGCGACTGCGCCTGCTTCAAGGGAACTCAGTCTGAGTTATCTACAGCGCCACGGTTCACCAGCCGGGCGATGAAAAACCCGTCGATTCCACCCTGGCCGGCCCAATGGCTTGGCAGGGTCCGCAGGTCGCCGTCAGGTGTGACGAATTCGGCGATGCCGGGCACCTCGCCCTTGCCCACCGGCTGACGGGCCCATTGCGGGCGGCGGCGCAAGAAAGCCTCGATCCGCATGGGACCTTCTTCCGGCTGCAACGAGCAGCAGGCATAGACCAGCGTGCCGCCAGGTTTCACCATCGATGCGGCGTTCTTCAACAGCGCATCCTGCATCTGGGTAATGCTGGCGACGGCGTTCGGCGTTTTGTTCCAGAGCACGTCCGGGTGGCGGCGGGCAGTGCCGGTGGTCGAGCACGGCGCATCCAGCAAAACGCCGTCGACCGGCGTCCGCGGCTTCCAGTACCGGCCGTCAGCAACGTCGGTATCGGCGGACATGTTGGTGCGTTCCAGGTTTTCGAACAGGCGCTCCAGCCGCTCGCGCGATTGGTCGACGGCGGTCACTTTCGCGCCGGCGGCGACCAGTTGCAGGGTCTTGCCGCCGGGCGCGGCCGCCAGGTCCACAATGGACTTGCTGCGCACATCGCCGAACAGCTTCGCCGGCAATGCGGCAGCTGCATCCTGCACCCACCAGACGCCTTGACCAAAACCGGCCAGCGACGGGACATGGGTGGTCTTGGCGATTCGGATCGTGCCGGATGGCAACAGCCGGCCTTCCAGGCGTTCTGCCCAGTTCTCGGGAAATTCGCCGGAACGTAGGGTGATATCGAGCGGCGGGTCCTGCATGTGGGTGCGGATGATAGCCCGGGTAGCCGCCTCGCCGTAGGCTTCGCACCAACTGCGCCAGAGCCAGTCGGGCAGGTTCAGCTTTTCGGCGTCCTGCTCATGAAACAGCGTGCTGCGCGATTCCGAGAGCCGACGCAGCACGGCGTTGACCATCGATTTCATACCGGCGCCACGAGTCATGGTGGTGGCCTGATCGACAGCGGCGTGCGGTGGCGTATCCAGGAACATCAACTGCGCCGCTGCCAGCCGCAGCACGTTTTTGACGTAGGCGTCCTTGCCTTCCGGCTCGCGTTGCACAAAACGACCGATGGCGTCATCAATCTGGCCGAGCCGGCGCAGCACGGTCATGACCAAAAGGCGCGCAAATCCGCGGTCCCGACCGTGGATCTTGAGCCAGGTCGGCTCTTCGATAATGGCCTCGTCCAAGGGGCGACGGCGGTCCAGGACCTGATGCAGAACCTGTTGTGCCGCATAGCGTGGCGACGGCGGCTGCGGCGGACGACTGGCCCGGGCCGGTCGAAAGGCGCTGGAAGGACGGCTGGCGCCGCCACGATCGGAGGGCCGGGGTGGCCGCTCATTCGGCATGATCTGTAATAACCTTAGTTGATGCGCCGACTAGCCCCACGGTCCGGTGCGGCTGCGGTCTGCCCCGCTACTGCTCCGGCCGCCGGCCATCGCTTGCAGTCGGCGAATACGCTCTTCCATTGGTGGATGGGTCGCGAACAAACCATCTAACGAGCGTGCGTGCAATGGATTTACGATGAACATATGCGCCGTTGCGGGATTTTGCTCGGCATGATGGTTGTCGATCCGCTCCGCGCCCCGTTGCAGATCGGCCAGGGCATTGGCGAGCCAGAGCGGTTCTCCGCAGATGCGCGCGCCGGCTTCGTCGGCTTTGTATTCCCGGGCGCGGCTGATCGCCATCTGCACCATGGTGGCGGCCAGCGGCGCCAAAACCATGGTCAGCACCACCCCGACCACCCCCAGCGGATTGTTGCGGTTGCCGCCGAATAGCATCTGCATCGACGCGATGTTCGCCAACATGCCGACAGCGCCGGCCAGGGTGGCGGTGATCGTCATGGTGAGCGTGTCGCGGTTCTTGATATGCGCCAGCTCGTGCGCCATCACGCCGGCGACCTCTTCCTGGCTGAGCCGATGCAGCAGGCCGGTGGTGACGGCAACTGCGGCGTTTTCCGGGTTGCGGCCGGTGGCAAAGGCGTTCGGCTGGTCTTCGTCGATCACATAGACCTTTGGCATCGGCAACTCCGCACGTGCCGCCAACTGCTCGATCATCTCATAGAGGCCGGCCGCTTCGGCGCGGGTGATGGGCTGCGCGTTGTACATGCGCAGCACCATCTTGTCCGAATTCCAATAGGCGAAGACATTGGTGGCCAGGGCGATCATCAGCGCGATGACCATGCCGCCGGACCCGCCCATCAACCAACCGGCAGCCAGAAAGACCGCCGTCATTGCCGCCATCAGGAGATAGGTGCGCGCCATGGGTGTGAAGTGCCTCTTCCATACAAATGAACCTTGGGCGGGAGGTGGGGCCACGGCGGCGCGGAATCAAGCGACTGGCCTATGACCCGGCCAATATTGTAAGCCTCTCTGACGTTGACGCAGATGAAAGCGCCTTGTGATGACTGAAAACGCCAAACGCCCGGCTGCCTCGCAGGACGAAACGCCGGCCCCGAAAATTTACAAAGACCCCGGCGCCCCAAAGCAGCCGCCGCCGGCCGGCGAGGATCCGAACAAGCCGGACCCGACGCGCTATGGCGATTGGGAGATCAATGGCCGTTGCATCGATTTCTGATCGTAGTCAATCTTTCAATACATGATCGAATCAACCGGAAAAAACGCCGGTACATTGTGAAGTAGCTTACAGACGTATCGCTTCAATCGCCATAATTTGTCTCCATTGCCGGTCGGATAAACCAATGGCGCGTCTCCGCGCCGGCGATTGGAGGCAACGATCATGCGCTTCAGCGAATCCAAATCTTCGAGCACCAGCAAAGGCAAATCCGGCTCGCCTATCCGGCGGTGGCTGGATGCGAACGGCGCCCGCGCCTGGTTGTGGGCCGCGGTTGGACTGGCGATGGCCTGGCTTTTAACCGTGGTGCATATCCCGGTTTAAGACACTGCGCGGGCTGGACGAAAGCTGCTCGCTCCGCTTCAATGCGGCTTCAATCTCAGCCCATGCCTTGCGGAGTTTTCGTCCATGTCTATCCAAGCCGGCGACACCATCCCGAACGTCAATCTCTATTTCATCGGCGAAAGCGGCGGGCCGGAGGCCATGCCGGCGCACGAGATGCTGGGCGGCAAGAAAGTCATCATGTTCGCCGTGCCGGGCGCCTTCACCCCGACCTGCTCGGCCAAGCACCTGCCGGGCTTCGTCCGCCTCGCCGACGAGATCAAGGCGAAGGGAATTGACGAGGTTGCCTGCATCAGCGCCAACGACGCCCCGGTCATGAAAGCCTGGGGCGAGGCGCATGGCGCGCCGGGCCGTGTCACCATGCTGTCGGACGGCATTGCCGAGTTCGCGACCGCCATCGGCCTTTCCAGCGATATGAGCGCCCGCGGCTATGGTGTGCGCTCCAAGCGCTACGCCATGCTGCTCGACAACAACGTGGTTAAGCAGATCTGGGTGGAGCCGCCGGGCGAATACGGCATCTCCAGCGCTGAGGCCGTGCTCGAACAACTCGGCTAGGGCGGCGTTACTCCGATGGCGGTGATCGTCTTCGGCTCAATCAACACCGATATCGCCGTCGGCGTCGGCCATCTGCCGGTGCCGGGGGAGACCGTGCTGACCGGCGGCTATGCGCTGGTTGCGGGCGGCAAGGGCTGCAACCAGGCCGTCGCCGCGGCGAAGCTGGGGGCGGACGTGCGCATGGTCGGCGCGGTCGGCGACGATGCCATGGCTGGCCCGCCGATGGCTGCGATGCAGGCGGCGGGCGTCGACACCCACGACGTCAGGATCGCCGAGCGCCCGACCGGCCTTGCCGCCGTCATGGTGGCGGAGGACGGCGAGAACGCCATCGTCGTCGCCAGCGGCGCCAACCTCTCGGTGCGGGCCGACCAGCTTTCCGACATCCGCGCCGGCGACGTGCTGGTCTGCCAGATGGAGGTGGAATTCGCGGAGACCGCCGCGGCGCTGCTGGCGGCCAAGGCGGCTGGCGCGGTGACGGTCCTCAACCTCGCCCCGTTCGGCGAACTGCCGCAGCACGCCTGGGGCGCGGTCGACTACTGGATCGTGAACGAACTGGAGGCCGCGGCGCTCGCCCGGCAGGTCGGCGTCGCCGTGTCCGAAGACTACCCCGCCCTGACCCGCGCCCTGGCCGAGCGCCTGTCGGCCACCGTCATCGCCACGCTGGGGGGAGACGGCGCGGTCGCCGTGACCGCGGCAGGCGAGGCCTGGCAGGTCTCCGTCCTGCCCGTCGAGATCGTCGACACCACCGGCGCGGGAGACGCCTTCGTCGGCGGCCTGGCGACGGGCCTGGCCGAGGGGTTGGCTCTGCCGGACGCGCTGCGCCTGGCGAGCACGGCGGCGGGGCTGTCGTGCACGGGTTTTGGAGCGCAGACGGCGCTGCCGGAGCGGGCGGCGGTGGCCGGGCATATTGCCAGCATCAGGGCAAAGCTGCTGTAATTATTGGCTTGTTTGCTGTAATTATTGCAAATTCGTCGCATTTTGCCCTCTTGATCTAAATCAATTGAATTATCCATTTTCGACCTCAAATATAAAACACGCGCGGCGACCGTAGCTGCGCGGTAAGACATGTGCCAATCAAGAGGAGGATCAGGCCGTGAGTTTGCTTCCATCGCTTTGGGGCCAATCTTTAGACAAAGACCCGTTCCGTTCATTGCAACAGGACATGAACCGACTGTTCGAATCTTTCGGGCGCGGCATGCCTGCGGACTGGGGCGGCGTCGCCCGGGGATTTCTCGCCCCGACGATCGACGTGGCCGAAACCGACGCACAAATAACCGTCACCGTTGAACTGCCGGGGGTGGCGGAAGAAGACATGCATCTGTCGCTGGTTGACAACATTCTGACGATCCAAGGTGAGAAAAAGGCGGAAGAGACCAAGGAGGATGAAGGGAAGAAGTATCGACATGTGGAACGCTCATACGGCAGCTTCCAACGTTCGATCCCGCTGGCGTTCAGGGCTGACGTAGACAGCGTCAAGGCCAGCTTCAAAGACGGCGTCCTCAAAATTACGGTTCCGAAGCCGGCAGGGGCCGAACCGAAATCCTCTCGAATCCCCATCGGCAAGGCTTAGCTGCCTGCCGGTTGGGCGCGCGGTGCACTGTCTTCGAGGGGGGACTTTGCACCGCGCCTTGACCGTTGTGGTGTGGACGGGGAAGCTACCGCAACGTATTTGCGCCAGACGAAAGCTCACCCCATGAAAATCACCGCCATCCGCGCCCACTGGCTGTCCGTGCCCATTCCGGAGGCGCAGCAGCACACCTCCGACTTCGGCCGCGCCCAGTCGTTCGACGCCACCCTGGTCGAGGTCGAGACTGACGCCGGCATTACCGGCTATGGCGAGGCCAAGGCCGCCGTCGGCTCCGCCGGCACCAATGCCGGCCTCGTCACCATCATCGAGAAGGAACTGGCGCCCCTGCTGATCGGCGAGGACCCGCGCCAGATCTCGCGGCTTTGGGACGTGATGTACAACGGCTCCCGCGCCCACTACGCCATCGCCCGCGGCCACGTCTTCCCGGTGCTCGGCCGCCGCGGCCATGTGGTCAGCGCGATGAGCGGTGTGGACATGGCGCTCTGGGATATTCTCGGCAAGAGCCTGAACGCCCCCGTGCACCAGCTTCTGGGCGGGAAACGGCATGACAAAATGCCGGCCTATGCCTCCGGCGGCTGGAAACCGACGGCGGAGGTTGGGGCGGAACTCAAATCCTATATCGACCGCGGCAACTTCCAGGCGGTGAAGATGCGCGTCGGCTCCGGTGACGGCACATTGGCGCACTCGATCGAACGGGTGCATGCGGCGCGCGACTATCTGGGCCCGGACATCGCCATCATGTGCGACGCGCACGGCACCTTCACCGTCGCCGAGGCCAAGCGGTTCTGCCGCGCGGTGGCTGAGTGCAATATCGACTGGCTGGAGGAACCCGTCACCGCCGACGACAAGCGCGGCCAGGCGGAGGTGCGGGCCTCGACCGATATTCCGATCTCCTGCGGCGAGAGCGAGTTCACCCGCTTCGCCTTCCGCGATCTGGCCGAACTGCGCGCCGCCGACATCTTCCAGCCCGACCTCTCCATCGCCGGCGGCATCACCGAAGCCGTGCGGATCGAGGCAATTGCCGCCGCCTACCAGATCCGCTTCGCCCCGCATCTCTGGGGCGGCGCGCTCTGCTTCGCCAGCGGCCTGCACGTGCTGGCGAGCGCGACCAGCGGCTTTATCGTCGAATACTCACTGGGCGCCAACCCGATGCTGCACGACCTGGTGGAGGAGAATTTCACCGTCATCGACGGCTACCTCGAAATCCCGGACCGGCCGGGCCTCGGCGTCACTATCGACCAGGATTTCGTCGGGCGATACCGCAAGGAGGTGTAAGCCGCCCCGCGGTGCATCGCAGACCGGCCTATTTGCCGACCACCATGAACAGGCGGTGGAAGGGGAACAGGGTCTCGCCGCCGGCGCGTTTGGGATAGGCTTCGCGCAGCGCCGCGCCGTAGGCCGCCAGGAACCGGTCTGCTTCGTCCTTGGCCATGGCGGTCAGCACAGGCCGCAGCGCCGAGCCCTTGACCCATTCGAGGACCGGGTCGTCGCCTTGAAGCACCTGGAGATAGCGCACCTCCCAGATGTCGAGGAACGAGGACCTGGGCTTCAGCAGGTCATAGTACCAATCCGCCTCCTCAACCCATTTGCGGCTGACGGCTTTCAGCAAATCTGGCGTGCCGAAGCCTTCCAGCGTCTCACGCAGCAGCCGGTGGCTGGTCTGGCCGAACGATAGCGGCATCTGCACCGCCATAACGCCGCCGGGCGCCAACTGGTCCATCATGTGCGGGAAGACCTGCGGATGGCCGTCGACCCATTGGAACATGGCGTTGGAATACAGCAGGTCGGCCTTTGGCTTTGCCTCCCACGTCCGCACGTCGGCTTCTAGCCACTCGACGCGGGAGGCGCCGGCGGCCTCCGCTTTCACCAGCATTTCGGCAGAGCTATCCAGGCCAACGACATGTGCATCCGGCCAACGGTCGGCCATGATTCGCGCAATTTCGCCACCGCCGCAGCCCAGGTCGTAGACCTCGTTCGGGACGCGGTCGCCGAGCGCCAGCATCGCGCGCTCGAACAATTCCAGGGCGGGACGCAGGCGATGGTCGCCGAATTTGTGATACTGACCAGGGTCCCAGACTGCGTGGCCGCGGGGGCTGGTGTTCATGCCGAATGTCTCCGTTTTTCGTTACGCCATGCCGCTTTCGGCAGTTCGACCAGAAAGCGTGTACCTGTTGTTCCGGTTGCCGCCAAGCGCAAGCTGCCGCCGTGTGCCTCGACCAGTTCGCGGGCGATGGCCAGGCCCAGCCCGGTGCCGCCGTCGCGCACCGAGCCCTGGAATGGCAGGAACAGATTTTCCAGTGCGCGGGCCGGAAGCCCAGGGCCGTTGTCGGCAACCAGAATCGACCAGCTTTTGCCGGTCTCCGATGCAGAGAGTGCAACTTCGCTCGCGCCGGCCTCAAAGGCATTGCGGGCGATGTTCTCGAACACCCGCAATATTTGCTGGCGATCGCACTGAATGCACGCAGCCTCATCCACGGAATTGGTCCAGCGCCAGGGCTTGTCCTGCGGAATCGATTCGCTGAGCGCCAGCACGTTGTCGCCAACTTCCTCCAGCAGGTCGCGCAGCGGCTCCGACGCCATTTCCAGCGTCGGTCGGCGGGCCTGGCTGAACAGCACCACCTGACTGCACAGCGCCACCGCGCGGTTGATTGCCTGCAACAGGGCCGGGGTGGCTTTGCGCACCCGCGGGTCATCGCTTTCGGCCAGGCGGTCCGACACCAGTTGCGCAGACGTCAGGATGTTGCGCAGGTCGTGGTTGATCTTCACCACGGCCTCACCCAACGCCGCCAGGTGCTGGCGCTGGGTTAGGGCCTGCCGCACGGTCGTTTGCATATCCGCCAGCACCCGTTTGGCGACGCCGATTTCGTCCCGGCGCTTCGACGTTTGCACGGCCGTGGTTTCATCTTCCGGGGCCTCACGAAACCGCAGCATCGAACGGGTCAGTTCGCTGATCGGGCGAACAATCATAAATTGCAGTGCGAAAAATACCAGGGCGGCGGTAATAGCGGAGATGACCAGCGACAGTTGCAGGATGCGCTGCGAATAGTCCAGCAGGGCCATGCGCATCGGGCGTTCGTCCATGATCACCTCAACGCGGACCGAATGGTCCAGAGGGGATGGGCCAATGACCCGCAACACTCGGTTTTCCGAATGCAGCAGGGTCATGAAAGCGTCCGCGACCAAAGAAAAAAAGCTGCTGTCGTCCAGAATGTAATGCGCGTCGATTTTCGGCGGCATCTCCGTGCTGAGGACCGGCAGCCACATTTGGCCGAGCCGCGCTTCGATCGCATGCACGCCGACGTGCAGCAACAGCGTCTTTTCCATTGCAGGCCGCACCTTTTGGCTGGTCGCTGCGGAAAGGGACAAGACAGCCAAATGTGCGTCGGAGAGGCGACTTTGCAGAAAGGTTAGCCGGAACCTTGCTGCGGACGGGGCATAGATCAGCACCTCCGCCAGCATCACAAACAACACCGTCAGCAAAAGCAGACGGGCGGACAGGCCGGCAAACCATCGGGTTCTCATCATGGATAGACCATGCTTAAGTTTGCCGGCCAGCGCAATCTCTACGCCAGCAACGCGGCCATGATGCGCTCTCGGTTCAACGGCATGTCATAGATGCGTCGGCCTAGGGCATGCGCTACCGCGTTGCCGATGGCAGCGCAGGTCGGGCCGACGGTGCACTCACCCATGCCCAAGGCGGGGTCATCCGCCGAGCCGATCACCTCGACGTCTACGGGCGGGATTTCGCTGAACCGCAGGATCGGATAGGCGTCCCAATCGCGGGAGGCGATGCCGGAGCCTTCCAACCTGACCTGCTCTTTCAGGGCAAAGCTGGCGGCCTGGACAATGCCGCCCTCCAATTGGTTGCGCGCGCCGTCAGGATTGATCACCAGGCCGGCATCGCTGGCGCTCCAGACATGGTCGAGCCGGACCTCTTCATCGACGGTTACAGCGACGGCGACAGCGGAATAGGCCGCCATGTTTTTGTAGCGGGCGAACGCTATACCGAGGCCCTTGCCTTCGCCGCCTTTGCCGCGCTTGGCCCAACCGGACATTGCGGCAGTTCGTTCGAGCACCGCGCGGGCGCGGGCATCGTCCAGCAAGGCCAGCCGGTAGGCGAGGGGGTCTTTGCCGGCGCGGGCCGCCAGCTCGTCCATCATGCATTCCATCGCAAAGACGTTGGTCGGCGCCCCAAGCCCGCGCAGCGCCGAGGTGCGGACCGGGCCTTGGGTCACCAGGTGGTGACGGATGCGATGCGCCGCCATTCGATAGAGCGGCACGGCGTTGCGGGTGCCGCCGCCGCCGCGTTCTTCCGGCGGGTCGGTAACCTTCACCGGCCCCGGTGGGTTCTCCAACGCCTCGCTGGCCAGCAGGTATCCGCTGCCGGAGCCTGGGCGCTGCACATGGCTGGCGCTCCAGATTTCTTGGGTCCAGTCGGTCGGGTTGCCGGCGGCATCGAGCGCCACTTTGACGGTAACCGACATGGCCGGGCTCACCGGCTCATAGGCGAATTCCTCCTCGCGCCGCCATTGCAGGCGCACCGTCTCACCCGGCAGCGCCAGCGCAACGATGCCGGCATCGAGCGCGGCATCGTCGGCGCCGTTATGGCCATAGCAGCCGGGGCCGTGGCGGTGGTGGCAGACCACCTTAGCCGGGTCGAGGCCCAGCACTTCGGCGATATTCTTGCGCAGCGGATGCATGCCCTGGCCGTGCGACCAGATCGTCATAGTCTCGCCGTCGTACAGCGCCACGCCAGCAGAAGGGCCCATCGAAGCGTGCGCGATATAAGGCCTTGTGTAGGTGGCCTCGATCATGGTGGCGCCCGAGGTATTCGCCGTCGGCGCGCCGATCTCACGCAGTTCCGCCGGGCGGCCGACCAGCCAGCCGCCTTCTTGCTCCGGTCCGCGCAGGTCGCGCAGGCCGGACCACGTGGCGTTAGACTCAGCATGAACAGCGGCGGCCTCGGCAGCGCGTTCGCTTTGGCTGACAAACGCGACGAAATTGGCGCGGCGCACGATGCGCAGCGCCGGATCGCCACTGGCGCGGCGCACGCTGGCTTCGTCTAGGTCGGTCAGGACAGCGCCGGGATTAGGCTGCCGTAGCGTACGGGCATGGACGGCGCCCGCTGGCCGCATATCGTGCAGGTATGTGTCTGGCGCGCCGCACACCTTGCCCGGCAGGTCGGCCCGCGGCACGTCCTGGCCGACCAGGCGATAAGCGGAGGCGGCCTTTGGCTTAGCCCGCCCGGTAGGCGCGCGGCTAAGATCCAGCGCAGGAGCAACATCCCAATAGTCCAGACCGGTCGGCGCCCCGTCCCGGACGAATGCGCCGTCGCTGACGATCAAATCTTCCGGCGAGCAATTCAGGCGCAGAGCCGCCTGTTCGGTCAACAGGGCCCGCACCTCGGCACAGACCAGCCGGATCGACGCGCCGGAAACCATGATCGAAAGGCTGGATGACGTATACTGTTCGTCCGGCCCATGCTCGGTGCTGCCGGACAGCAATGTCACCCGGTTCAGCGGCAGGTCCAGTTCATCCGCTGCGATCTGCGCCAATGCGGTGACGATGCCCTGACCGATCTCTACCTTGCCGGATGCGACGCGGACCGTGCGATCGTCCTCGAATTTCACCCAACGGTCTAGCCGGGGATTGCCGGTCAGGCTGGCAGGCAGTTTGACGGTATCATTCATGACCTAGCCCTCCGCCCGCAGGGTTGCCGCAGCACGTTCGACCGCTTTGAGAATTCGGATATGGCTGCCGCATCGGCAAAGATTGGCGTCCAGCGCCGCCGCGATCTCGGTGCGCGATGGGGCCGGGTTACGGTCCAGCAAGGCTTTCGCCGCCATCAAGATCCCGGAAAGGCAATAGCCGCACTGGCCGGCTTGTTCGTCAAGGAACGCCTGTTGCAGCGGATGCAGCTTGCCGTCCGGGCCGGCGAGGCCCTCAATTGTGGTGACCGCCTTGCCCGCAACCGAGTCCAACGCCGCGTTGCAGGCCTGGACCGGCTGGCCATCGACCAGCACCATGCAAGCGCCGCATTGCTCTAGTCCGCAACCGAAGCGCGTGCCGGTGAGGCCGAGGGTATTACGCAGGATATCAAGCAACGGCGTGTCGGGCGTCACATGGTCGGGCAGGCTAAAGGCCTTGCCGTTGACTGTCAGGGTATTGCTTCCGGACATTGCTGAAACCGTCTCCGTCGCTGGCATACTGGACGTCCCAGCATTACCCTATCTTTGCCCGCATGCGAAGCCACCAGCGCTGGTTCGCCTTATTTCGGCTGCGGCTTTCGCAACAGGAAGACCAAGGGCATAGGGATAATCACGATGACCACCAGCAAAAGGAAATCGTTCAGGAACGCAATCATCCGCGCCTCGTTCACCACCAACCCGCGCAGCGCCATCAGACCGCTGGCGGTATCGAGGCTCCACGGCACCGAGCCAATGCCTTGGAACGCCTCGCTGAACGGGCTGATGTGCGCGCGCAATTCCACGTAGTTGGTTTGGGAGGACCGGGTGAGCGTCGTTACGATCGCGCTGGTGCCCATCGATGCACCGATCGAGCGGACCAGCGCAAACAGAGATGCGGCCTCGACCCGCAAGGTAGGGCTGAGGGTTGAAAACGTGACGGTCGCCAGCGACACCCACATGATGCCCATTCCAAAGCCGTTGAATACCGTCAGGTAGACGATCTCGTCCATCGGTACCTCGGATGTCCACGTGGTCATCCAGGCGTTCGAAATCGCAACCGATACCAACCCGGTCAGGATCAGGTATTTGCCTTCGAACCGATCTGCCAGAAAGCCACCGCTCAGCATTGCAATCATCGTGCCGACGCCGCGCGCCGATACCACCCAGCCGGCCGTCATCACGGGATAGCCCTGCACGTTCTGCATGAACAACGGCAGGATGAACAGGCTGGCGAAGACGGCCACGCCGAACGCAAAAATCAGCAGCAGGCCGATGACGAAATTGCGGTCCTTGAACATTGCCAGATCGATATAAGGCTGCTTTGCGGTTAGGCAGTGCGCGACGAAAATATAGAGGCAGAGCGCGGCCACTGCGGCCTCTGCCACGATCTCGCCCGACGTAAACCAGCCGAGCCGCTCGCCGCGGTCCAGCACCAATTGCAGGCAGGAAACGCCGACGATCAGGGTGATGACGCCCAGCCAGTCCATTCGCTGAACCCGGCTTTCCGCCACCGGCAAGGTCGCCCAGATGCCAATGAACGCCAGCACGCCCATCGGCAGGTTCATGTAGAACAGATAGCGCCAGCCGAATTCATCCGTCAGAAAAGCGCCCAGCGTCGGCGCAACCACCGGTCCCAAAATCATACCCATCGACCAGATCGACATGGCAAAGCCGTGCCGTTCGCGCGGGTAGGTGTCCAGCATGATCGATTGTGCGACGGGCAGTAGTGGCGCGGATACAAACCCTTGCATGGCCCGGTAGACCACCAGCTCCGTCAGTCCGTCGGCGAAGGCACACATCAATGAGGTGAGCGTGAAACCCGCGATTGACCCCAGAAACACGACCTTGCGCCCGAAGCGCTGGCTGAACCAGCCGGTCAGGATCGTGCCCACGGCCGTCGCCACGACAAATGCGGTAATGACCCAGCCGATCTGGTCCGGTGTCGCCGATAGGTTGCCTTGCATCTGCGGCAGGGCCACATAGGCGCTCGACATGTTGATCGAGTGCAGCAGGGACGCCGCCAACACCGGAATAGTGATGATCGTCCGTTCTGCAGAGGTGAACGGGCCTGTGGCCGGCTTGGTAATAAACGGCATGGAGACTCTCAACTACGCAGCGTCGGTCACGGCGCCAATCGCAGGTTGGAGGACGCAATAGCCGAAGCATAGCGCAATGATGCAGCTTGGAGCACACAAAGTTTTGATCCGAGAAAATGGCCGATTTCAGCCAGGGTCCGGAACCATCCGATGGCCTCTGCTTTCGCAGGGTGGCATTACTGCCATGCCGTTGCCATGTGGTCGGATGGTGGGCGCGCGTGGGATCGAACCACGGACCCCCACGGTGTGAACGTGGTGCTCTACCGCTGAGCTACGCGCCCGGAAACGAAGGCCGGTAGATACCGAAGCCGTTGAACCGCGTCAAGCGGCTTGCGGCCGCAGAGTTGAGGAGAGTTTTGCCGTGTTTCGTTGTTACAGGATGATCTGCTTTTGCGCTTCCCTGGTTTGGGCGCCGAGCATGGCGATTGCAGCGGCATCCACAGTCGCGCCAATGCTGTCCACGGACGCTTCCAGTGGAGCTTTAGATTATCGCTTCAGCTTCGATGGGTATTTCGGCGGATTTAAGATTGGCGCGGGCGATGGCCGGCTGCATTGGGGCGGCGGCCATTATGCGATTGATTTCAAGGCGCGGACCGCTGGCATGCTCGATTGGGTGATGTCGATTGACCAGTCAGCCGAATCGTCGGGGCGGCTTGCGGCGTCGCCGGTGGCGGAACGCCATCGCAACCACAATGCGGACGGAAAAAAGCAAAGTTGGATCGAACTGGCCTTCTCGCCCGATACTGTCCGGATCGTCGATGCCAAGCCCGACCCGAAAACAGAGACGACGCGCTCGCCGATTGCGCCGGAATTGCTTGGCGGTGTCGTCGATCCGCTGACCGGGGTTCTCTGGCTCGGACAGATCGCTGCCGCTGCCGACCGCTGCGAGGGTAAAGTGCCGGTGTTCGACGGTCGCCGGCGCTACGACACCGTCCTGACCGGCGCAGGCCGAGAGCAATATCGGGGCCCGGCCGGCGTGCGGGACAGCCTGGTCTGCGAATTTCATTTCGAGCGGCGCGGCGGGTACAAAGCCGATGCAAAGCGCTGGAAGGGTATCACCGGCAAGGTCTGGCTGCAGTATCTGGCGGACGGCTTGCCGTTGTTGCCGGTTCGGGTTCAGGTCGAGACCACCTATGGTACTGCCATTATTCACATGGTATCGGCTGCACCAGCCCAGTAGACCCTAACCGGGAGGCCCGGCGCGCTATGCCCAGCAGCAACCGTCCCACTATCAATCTGTATTCCGACACCCAGACCCGACCAACTGCGGCAATGCGCGAGGCAATGGCCTATGCCGAGGTCGGCGACGAGCAGCGCGACCAGGACCCCACCGTAACCCGCCTGTGCGAGCGTGTTGCCGCGATGCTGGGTCAGCCGCGCGCGGTGTTTCTGCCCTCCGGTACAATGGCGAATGAGATCGCCATGCTGGTCCACTGCCGTCCGGGCGATGAAATCCTTTGCGATAAGACGGCTCACATCCTGAATATCGAAGGTGGTGGCCCCAGTGCGCTTGCCGGTGCGGTGATGACTGGGCTGGACGGCGATCGGGGGCGCTTTACGGCGGAACAGGTGCGAGCGGCAATCCGCCCGGTTTCGCGCTATCTTCCCCGCACCCGAGTGGTTGCGATGGAGCAGACCGCCAATCTGGGCGGCGGTACGGTCTGGCCCGTCGATCAGGCGCGCGCTGTTGGCGATGCCGCGCGGGCTGCCGGACTTGCCGTGCACATGGACGGCGCGCGGCTGTTGAACGCCACTTGCGCCTTGGGCGTAGCGCCGGTGGACTTTGGCCGCCTCTGCGACTCGGTTTGGATCGATCTCTCCAAGGGGTTGGGGTGTCCGGTTGGAGCGGTTCTGGCCGGCAGCTCCGATTTCATCGACGAGGTATGGCGCTGGAAGCAGCGCATGGGCGGTGCGATGCGGCAGGCCGGAATTTTGGCGGCCGCCGGCCTCTATGCGCTGGATCATCATGTCGCGCGCTTGGCCGAAGATCAGGCGAACGCCCGTGCCTTTGCTCTGGCTCTTTCTGATTGCCCTGGGATCCGCATCGACCTGACCAGCGTCCAGACCAACATCGTCTATTTCGACGTGCCCGGACGGGATGCGGCTGCCGTGGTCGAGCGGCTGGCTGCGGCTGGGGTGGACATCGGGTCGATGGGGCCGCAGACGCTGCGTGCCGTCACCCACCTCGACGTCAATGCGAATGACATTGCATTGGCGGCGTCGCTGGTCCGTTCGGTGCTTGCCAAGCAATAGGTTGGGACGTTACGTCGGGACGCTGCGATTCGCAGCTAGGTCTTTCGTCTCAGTCCAAAGCCGCGAAAACAGACGGCAAATCGTCGAATCGATCAATCGTTGCATCGGCGGCGGCCAAGGCCTCGGGGCTGCCATAGCCGTAAGTCACCAGCACAACTTTCAGTCCAAAGCCTTGCCCGGCAAGCAGGTCGTTCTGGCTGTCGCCGATCATGATCGCTGAGCCCGGATGTCCCAAGGCACGGTAGACGGCGCCGACATGGCTTGGGTCGGGTTTCGGCGCCGGCGCCCGGTCATGCCCGACCACACTGCTGAAGAACCGGCTGAGGCCGGCTTCGTGGAGCACCATTTCAGTGGCTACCTGCGCCTTGTTGGTACAAACGCCCATCGGCAGGCCTTGCGCCGCAAATTGCAGGAGCGTTTCCAGAACGCCGGGATAGGGGCGGGCGACGTGGTCGCGTGTTGGATCCGTATAAAGCTCCAGGAACCGGCGGGTCAGAGCCGGTTGATCCTTGGCCGCCGCCGGCTTTCCGGTTGCTGCGAAACCGCGCTGTACCAATCGGCCGACCCCGTCGCCGATCATAGCTCGAACGGCTTCCAGCGTAACCGCCGGGCGTTGGTGTTCGCTCAACAATAGGTTGAGTGTCACTGCCAGATCAGCAG
>JAPOJR010000250.1 GCA_029978325.1 Alphaproteobacteria bacterium
GATGGGGTGATATCATTGATCATCCCAAACAATAAATGTATCCAATGTTAATTTCTGAATTCTGCCTTCCCCAGTCTCTCCCTCCATCTCGCCATCTCCGCCCCTCATCGGAACCCTAGCGTCCGCTCGACATCGGCCTACTCGGTGACCTGTCCGGCTGCAACCTCTGCCTGAACCGCTGCTACGCCGCCGGGTCTTTGAGCCGAGCGTACAGAGGCGCACTCACCCCGCCCACGGATTAACCCCCCCCACCCCCAGCCCCTGAAAATCCGACACATTCCGCGTCGCCACCGTCAACCCATGCGCCGCCGCGGTCCCTGCGATCAACGCGTCGCCGAGGGATACGGTCCGGCCGGATTTCTGCGCCTCTGCCCGGAGCAGGGCTGCCCGGTCCGCCTCGTCCTTCGCCAGGGGGATGATGCGGTCGGCATAGGCGGTCGCGAACGCGGCAATCGTCTCCGCAATCGCGCTGCGCCGGCGGCCTTCCGGAAGCAACGCAATCCCGAACGCCAGTTCGTGCAGGGTGACGGTCGAGACCCACAGCTCCCGGGCCTCGCCCAGGAAGGCGATGACGTTTTCGTTCGGCGTGGGCTTGGTCAGTTCGGAAATGACATTGGTGTCGAGCAGGATGCCGCTCACGCCCCGTCCTCATCGGCGAAGGGGATTTCGCGCGGCTGTTCCCTGCGGGAGGGCACCGGCAATTCCTCGCCGCGCGGCATGTGGTCGAGCAGCCATTGCCCCATCGGTGGGCGCGGCGATGCCTCGCCAGCTTTCTCACGCCAGACACGCTCCGGCACGACGACATAGGACTGGCGGGTGCCGATGCGCTGAGGGCCTTCCCGCTCGGCAAGGCGCAATATCTCGGAGAGGCGGCTCTTGGCCTCCGCAACCGTCCAGACTTTCGAGGCTTCCAGCGGTGTGTTCACGGAATGATCCTTGTGCTAGACTAGACTAATCTGGCCTATATTTTTGGATTGTCAACCGGGCGATGGACGGCGCCTCGAACAACGCCACCGTCAGCCCGTGCGCCGCCGCCGTTCCGGCGATCAACGCGTCGCCGAGGGATACGGTCGGGCCGGATTTCTGTGCCTTTGCCCTGAACATTTCCGGCCGCAGGTGCTATCATTCCATCCGTCCGTCCGTTCCCGGACGCCCATAACGCGAGCAGCCAGGACCGCCATGCCTCCCACTCTCCGCCTCGCCGAGCCGGCTGACAGAGGCCGCTGTCTCGAACTGTTGCAGCTTCTCGGCGGCCCGGAGGGACGGGCTCTTCCGCCGAACGCGGCCGAGACATTCGACGGCCTCCTCTCCCAGCAGCGCGGCCAGATCTGGGTGGCGGAGGCGGACGGGCGGGTGCTGGGCATGGCGACCCAATCCTTCAACCTGGCGCTCCGCTATGGCGGTGAGTATGCCCAACTGGAGGAACTCATCGTCGATCCCGCCGCCCGCGGCCTGAAGCTCGGCGGGCGTTTGCTGGAGGCTGCCATTGCCGGCGCCCGCGCTCGCGGTTGCGCCGAGTTCGGGCTCTATCTGTTACCCTGGACTGAACACAATCAGCCCTTTTACGAGAAATACGGTCTCGAGCGCGTCGGGTCGGAATTGCGGATGCGGTTGCGATAGATTCAGGGTCGGGACGGGCCGCGCCTGTCGGCGATTTCAGTTTCCCCTCCGGCGGATTCCCTCTAAAGACCGTCCGGTTGAGGCGCTGCACCATGAGGAGTTTACGATCGTGCCATCGCGACAGACCCGCCGCCGCGGCGATGCTCCGCGCCCGTCCGGGCCGGTCGATGTCGGCCCACTAGCTCAGGCCATCGGCGTTTGTAGCGCTGGCGGCGGCCTGGCTTTGCTGGTGTTGACGCTTGCCGGCGCGGTCGATGGCTATGCGGCCATCGGGTTCTATGATGTCACTATTGGCGGCATGTTCATCGCTTTCAGTTACAAAGCGATCCGGTTCGGCATCGATGTGGTGACCGGTCGCCAGACCATATACGGCGAATGGGCCTAGAGAAGCTTTCGGCCCAGTTGGTTGCTTTGCCGACTGCTTTGCTAAGGCAAATACCGGCCCACTGGAATGGAGATTGGCCGTGGCGATACGCTGCCCCAACGCCACAAACAGCGCGGTGAGCAATACGAGAAACAGCATCAACAGGATAAGAAGGCGAACCAGCGTCATGGTTGGCGACTTCGGTGGTCTGTTGGCTTGGATTGCTCATCCCGTTGGCTTGGAATGCGAAGGGGCACCGCGGGCTGCGCCGAGCGTAGTCCGAACCGTTGGTCAAGCGGAATGGCCGACGCGGCGCCGGTCAGAGGCCGCGCAAGATGCCAAACGTTCATACGCCCGCCCCTTCTTGGTCCGGCCTCCGCCCCATGACTAAGGCGCGCTGGGTCAACACCTAATCCGCCTCCCTAAAGTGCATAGTAACGTCCGAACAATACGCCAAGGTTGCGCTATGGAGCAGAGCCGAGACGTATTCTAAGGTGATGAATCGTTGAACTGTTACAACTTATCCACAAGAAGTGTGCCGATTTCAATCCAAAACATACAAATGTGCCCAAATCACCTGCTCGCCGCGCCCGCTGGGCGGCTCATGGTATGGGCGTTAGTATATTCTGGTACTGGGCGCTGCCGGCGCGTCGTTTGCGTGAGGTCCGGTTGCAGGCGAGGATCGGCGCCGGAATTGCCCCTGGCAGCCCGGAGTGATCGCTCGTCTTACGGTCCCGCCGATCTCTGGGCTTGACACCAGGCCTCGGCGGACGTGCGCTAGCACGTAATGCCAATCTCATGTTTTGGAGCCGAAAAAATGCGCACCGTCATCCGAAACGGTCAGGTGTTCGACACCGCCAGTCTCGACTTTGCCGGCGAGCGGACGGTCGTGATCGAAGATGGCCGGATCGTCGACATGGACGGCGGTCAGGTCCGCGGCGACCAGGACATCGATGCTGGCGGCGCCTACGTGATGCCGGGCTTCATCGATAGCCACGTGCATTTCCGGCTGATGACATTGAATTTCCGCCGCCTGGCCAGTTGCACGGAGGTTGAGTTCGGCATCGTTATGGCGCAACTGTCCCGCCGCATGTTGGAGCGCGGGTTTACCTCGGTCCGGGATACCGGCGGCGACCTGCGCGGCTTGCTGCGGGCGGTTTCCTATGGCTGGAGCAAGGCGCCGCGGGTGGTGAAATCCGGCCTGATGATCTCCCAAACCGGCGGCCATGGCGATATCGACGGCAGCGAGCGCGCCGTCCCGGAATGCGGCTGCGAGATGCTGCATTCGGCCTTCAGCATCATCGCTGATGGGCCGGATGCGGTCCGCAAAGCCGCCCGCCACTTGTTGCGCGATGGCTCGGACTTTCTAAAGATCCATGTCTCCGGCGGTGTCGCCAGTCCGCGCGATCCGATGGATTGCATGCAGTACACGCCGGCCGAGATCGAAGCCGCCGTGGTCGAGGCCCGCAACCGGCGCACCTATGTCACCGCCCATGCCTATTACCCGGATGCGATCAGGATGGCGGTGGAGAACGGTGTTGCCTGCATCGAGCATGGCAACCTCATCGATGCGCCCACAGCCCGCCTGATGGCGGAAAAAGGCGCGGTGCTGGTGCCGACGCTGGTCACCTATTCCGCCATGGGCGAAATGGGCGAACGCCTGGGGCTTCCGAAGGCCAACCTGGACAAGAACAAGGTGGTGCTGGCGAGCGGGCTCGAGTCACTGCAGATCGCCAAGGCGGCCGGCGTCGAGATGGCGTTCGGCACCGACCTGATCGGCGAAACCCAGACCTGGCAGAACCGTGAATTCGCCATCCGCGCGGAGGTGCTCAGTGCGCGCGAAATCCTGCACTCCATGTACGTGACCGGACCGCGGCTTTTGCGCAAAGAGGGCGAGGTCGGCGTTTTGGCGCCTGGCGCGATGGGCGATGTCGTTATCACCGCCATCAATCCTTTGGACGACATTGCCGCCCTGGCCAACCCCGACCGGGTTTTGTCCTACGTGCTGAAGGGGGGAGAGGTGGTTTGGCAGAGCGAGGGGTGAGGGCTATTCTCTGCGGCTAGAGCAACTTTCCTCGAGCAAATGGGGGTCATTGGATCGGCGA
>JAPOJR010000251.1 GCA_029978325.1 Alphaproteobacteria bacterium
CGAGCGCATCGCGGCCCTACGCGCCGCCTTCAGCAAAACGATGAAAGACCCGGGGTTCCTCAAAGACGCCGCCCGGCTGAAGCTGGAACTGGATGAGGTGCCCGGGCCGGAAGTCGCCAAGATTGTTGCCGAGGCCTATGACACGCCCGCCGAGATCGTGCAGACCGCCAAGGACGCTATGAAGATCGGCCACAAGAAAAAGAAGAAATGACGCCCGAGTCGCAGGACAGATTGAGTAATCCATCAAACAGGACAGCACATGTTCGCCAAGATCAACCACGTCGCCATTGTCAGTGAAAAATACGCCCTGCTTTCCGCCTTCTACCAGACCGCGTTCGGTATGAAGACCTCTGACCGTCATTCAACCGGCAGGGCGATGACCGTCGGCGACGGTTACGTCGGGCTGAATATCAATCCGCGCAAGGCTGGCCGTCCGGCCGGACTCGATCACTTCGGCGTTGAGGTTCAGGACGTCGAGACGGTGTTCGATCGCCTGCGCTCGAAATATCCGGACGCCGGCTGGATACAGCGGCCTTCGACGCGTCCCTATGCCGGCATTACTGCCAACGATCCGGACGGCAATGTATTCGACCTGTCTCAGGTCGAGATGACCAATCGCACCGGAGTCTATGTCGCCAATACGGGCGACCGCAATACGCGCTACATTTCCCACGTAGCGGTTCGCACCAAGCGGCCGGACGAGATGGCGCGCTTCTATTGTGATGTGCTGGAATTGCAGGAACTGAATGCCTCTGCCGGTGATCCCAATCACTATCTCAGCGATGGCATGATGACGCTGATGATCATCCCCTGGCGGATCGAGAACTACGCCGGCCAGTCCATCTTGCCCACCGGTATGGATCATGTCGGCTTCATCGTCGAGAACCTGGAGGCGTTCCGTGACGACGTCGAACAGATGGTCGGTATCAATCCGGTGCTGAACCCGATTGTCGTTGGACGCGGCAAGGAACAGGGGGCCCGGCTCGAACTGCTGAAGCAGCAATGTCCGATCGGCGAGCATTTCATGTCCGATCCGGATTACACGATGATCGCAGTCCGGGCGGTATGAAGCATCTTCGCAAAGCTTTGATAACCCCGTTGCGTGCCCGGGCGCCGCGGCGCTGACAATCGCTGCGAACCGTGTCATAAGCGGCCCATGGCAGACCAGTCGCACAATATGCATCCCGGCTTTGGCGTTTACGTCCATTGGCCTTTTTGCCTGTCCAAGTGTCCCTATTGCGATTTCAATTCCCATGTCCGGGCGGAGCCGGTCGATGAGGTGAAGTTTGTCCAGGCCTACCGGGCGGAAATGGCCCATCGCGCTGCCCTGACGGGCCCGCGAACGGTCAACTCCGTGTTTTTCGGCGGCGGCACGCCCTCGCTGATGAAGCCGCGCACAATTGCTGCAGTGATTGACGCGATCGACAAGCACTGGGCGCTTGCACTTGATGCAGAGATTACGCTGGAAGCCAATCCCACCTCGGTGGAAGCCGGCCGCTTCGCGGGATATCGCACTGCCGGCGTTAACCGGGTCTCGCTTGGCGTTCAGGCGCTCAACGACCGGGATCTGAAGGCTCTCGGGCGCATGCACTCCGTCGATGAGGCTATGGCTGCCCTTGACATAGCTGCCGCGAATTTCGAGCGGTTCACCTTCGACCTGATCTACGCCCGTCCCGGCCAGAGTGCGCAGGAGTGGCAGGCCGAACTGGAACGCGGCTGCGAACGCGCCGCCGGCCATCTTTCGCTCTATCAGCTCACCATAGAGCCTGACACGATGTTCGAGCGGCTCTACCGGGCCGGAAAGCTGGAGATGCCCGATCCGGACACGGCCCGCGCGCTGTGGGATGTGACGCAGGACGTGACCGAGGCGCGGGGTCTGCCGCTGTACGAAGTATCCAATCACGCTGCGCCGGGGCAGGAGAGCAGGCACAATCTGGTATACTGGCGCTATGGCGAATATGCCGGGATCGGCCCCGGTGCCCACGGCCGCCTCGATACGCCCATGGGCCGCATCGCCCAGTCGACCGAGCGGCATCCGGAAATGTGGCTGACCTCGGTTTTAAGCGAGGGGCATGGCGTGATCGACCAGGAAACCCTGACAGCGGAAGAACAGGGTGATGAGTTCCTGCTTATGGGGCTGCGCCTGAAAGAGGGGATCGACCCGCAACGCTTTGCCGAAATTCGCGGGTTGGAGCTGGATGCGGGCCGTATCGCGGATCTGCTGGAACACGGCATGATCGAACGCCTGGACAATAGCCACTTGCGGGTAAGCCGGGATGGCTTTGCCGTGCTTGACGCCGTTGTGGCCGATCTTGCGGCCTGAGCCCGTATTCCAAAGAAAAAAGCCATCCGCTACAGACTTGCAGCGGATGGCAGGATCTTTCGCGGTTTCGAGGTTTACGACCTTCCGGAGAAGCTCCGTGGCGCCCCGCTGACCGTCGAGGTCGTGCCCTTGTCGATTTGCAGCACGGCCAGTCCGCGCTGGTTGGTGCCGTCGGTGCGGAACCGGAACAGGCCATCCGCTCCATTGAAGCCTGATGGATTGGTCAGGATGCTCTCGGGGAATTTTTCGCGGCCCTGTTGACCGGCGAGGGCAACAGCCAATGTAACGGCATCGTAGGCCAGGGTTGCGATACGGATCGGATCGGTCTTGAAACGTGCACGATAGCGGTCCGCGAAGGCGTTGAAGCCGGAGTTCTCGGGTGCTGCAAAAACCGCGCCTTGCAGCAGCGGCAGGTTCATGGCGCGTGCATCGTTCCACAGCCCGGTGCCCATGACCAGAACCCGGTCGGGTCTGACGCCTGCAGAGATCAGGGCCGAGGAAATGGCCGGCATTGCCTGCGCCTGTTCGGGAATGAACAGCGCGTCCATACTGCCCGCCGAACGCGCTATGCGCTGGGCCGCGGCTGCACCGCCATCGGCCCCATAGCGCTCGACTGCGGCGATGCGGATGCCACGCCGTGAGGCAGCCTGCTGCAGCTCGGCCAGAGCGACATTGCCGTAGGTATTCTGCGGCACCAGCGCGCCGATGCTGCGTTTGCCCTTGGAGGCCGCATATCCAACGATACGGTCGACGTAATTCTCGACAAGGAACGACAGAAGATAGATGCGCCGCGCCGCCACCGATGTATCGGTAGAGAAGGCAATTACCGAGCGCCCTGCGCCGCGGGCAACCCCGCCTGCCGCACGCACACTCCCGGCGAACAGCGGGCCGATGACCATTTGCGCGCCTTCCTGAATGGCCGATTGTGCTGCTGCGCGGGCGCCGCCAGCCCCACCGCCGGTGTCCTTCACCAGAAGGGTTACCGAAGTGCCGCCGGTATCGGCAATTGCCAGTTCGGCGGCGTTTTTCAGGCTTTGCCCGACTACGAATGGTGCGCCGTTCTGGGTCAGGGGAACCAGAAGGGCGACACGGACGGGCCCGTTCCCGAGGGTGTTTCCCGGTGTGGTTGCAGGCGGTGGTCCTGCATTGTCTGCCGGCGTGCGGTCGCCGCCGCCGAAGGGATTACCTCCACCCATGCCTGGTATTTGGCTGCAGGCAGCCAGGGCGGCGGTAAGGCCGAGCGCGGAAATGAGATGCAAAGTCCCCAGTCGGCTACGGATGTTTCCAAATCTCTTGCCAAATGTCTTGATCGAGTGACGCATCATAACCTTCCGCATTCATTTCCCCCGCGCTTCCCGAGTTTGACCAAGGCGATCTTGCCGATGGCCGGTAACGGGCGCTGCCGGACGCATTTCCCACTCTCCCGGCGCAATATGCCGGGCACGCTTCTACCAATGGACCCATTATCCTCGCCAAAGATAGATTTTGTAAACGTTACTTTTTAATAACATATCAATTCTGGTGATTTTTCTCCGGTTTTAGATCGCCTATTGTTAACGAAATTCGGATTACAGAACGATTGATCGTTTTATAGAACGATAATTCGTGATATCGATGGGCATGAAACCGGGTTTTTGCTCGACATGGGTTCTCCCTGCATGAATTCT
>JAPOJR010000252.1 GCA_029978325.1 Alphaproteobacteria bacterium
CGCCGCTTTCTGGAAGCGAAATCACCGACAACAGCGGTGCGCAAGCAAATGGAAAGCGATCAGGGTTATGATCCGGCGGTATGGCGCTCGCTAGCCAATGATCTCGGCCTGACTGCCCTTCATATCCCAGAGGAATACGGAGGCGCTGGCTTTGGCGTGACCGAATTGGCCATCGCGACAGAAGAAATGGGAAGGGCCTTGTTGTGCGCTCCATTTTTTGCGTCTGCAGTCATGGCGTCGTCTGCCATCGCCTATGCCGGCAATGACGAGCAGAAACAGGCTTATCTGCCTGGATTGGCGAGCGGCGAGACCATCGGTACCTTGGCGGTGGCCGAGCCTGACGGCGGGTGGGATGCGGCCTCGATCAAAATGTCAGCGACCGCGACGGGAGCGGTCTATCGTCTGCACGGCAGCAAAAGCTATGTGCTGGACGGCATGTCTGCCAGCCTGTTTGTTGTGGTGGCTCGCCTCGCCAATGGCCATTTGGGGCTGTTTGCCGTTCCGGATACAGCCGATGGCGTGACGCGGACCCCGCTCAAGTCCATGGACCCTACACGCCGCCTGGCCAGGATCGATTTCGACAACACGCCGGCGGCGTTGTTGGGCTCGCCGGAAGGTGGAGAGGCGGCCTACGCCAAGACCTTTGACACCATGGTCGCTTGCCTGGCGTGTGAGATGGCCGGCGGGGCCGAACGTCTGCGCGAGGATGCGTTGGAATACGTCAACATGCGCGTTCAATTCGGCCGGTCCATCGCTTCGTTCCAGGTCACCAAGCACAAGGCCGCAGATATGTTGTTGGAGGTCGAACTGGCCAAATCCGCGGCGTATGCCGCCGCTGCTGCACTGGAGGACGGAGACGCGGCCGCCTCCGCCATCGTTTCTCTCGCCAAAGCCGGGGCGTCGGAAGCCTATATGCAGACGGCCATTCACGCTGTGCAAATGCATGGCGGAATCGGCTTCACCTACGAAAACGATACCCAAATGTGGTTTAAGCGGGCCAAGGCGAGCGAGGTTTTCCTCGGCGATGCCACTTGGCACCGCGAGCGCATGCTGCAGAACTGGAGCGCCTGATTATGACCGAGATGACCGAACAACAAGTCCGCGACGAAGTCCGCGCTTTTCTTTCCCAGAATTGGGACCCGAACCGCTCCCTGATCGAGTGGCGCAATATCCTGGTCGATTCGGGATGGGGCGCAGCGCACTATCCGAAGGAATGGCTGGGGAAGGGGCTCTCCGCAGCGATGTCGCTGGTGGTGGACGATGTGTTCCGTGAGTTCGAGGCGATCGGCGCGGCGCGCATGGGCATTCGCACGCTCGCTGGTGCAACGATCCTGAACCACGGCAGCGACATGCATAAGCGCAAATTCCTGCGCGGAATTCTGACGGGGGAGGAAACCTGGTGCCAGTTGTTCTCCGAGCCGGGCAGCGGTTCCGATCTGGCCGGCGCAGCGACCAGGGCCGATTTCAAGGATGGCAAATGGGTGATCAACGGCCAGAAGGTCTGGACCACCAGCGCACACCATGCCCATTTCGGCCTGCTGCTCGCCCGCACCGATTGGGATGCGGTCAAGCACAAGGGCCTCAGCTATTTCATTATCGACATGCATCAGCCGGGTGTCGATGTTCACCAGTTGAAGCAGATGAACGGCCATGCCTCGTTCAACCAGGTGTTCATTACCGACGCGATCATCGAGCCGGAGTTCCAGGTCGGCGAACTGGGCGAAGGCTGGAAGGTCGCTACCACCACCCTGATGCACGAGCGCCGCGGCGCCGATGGCGCTCGCCGTTATGAGCAGAAAATTAACCGGCCGGAGCGCATTTACCAGGAGTACAATGAGGAGGTCGATCACCTGTTGGCCCCGTACATCTGGTACCCTCAGCGGACCGGGCGGGTCGATCTGTTGATCGAGCATGCGAAGGCGGCCGGCCGCTATGGCGACCCGGCAGTGCGGCAGGAAATTGCCAAGGTGCTTGGCATGGCAAAGGCGGCGGAATGGACCGCCAGGCGGGCCAGAGCGGCTCAGAGCCAAGGAAAACCGCAGGGGCCGGAAGGCTCAATCGGCAAGCTCGCCGCCAGTCACGTCGCCCGGGCCGCAAACCGCGTGCATACGATGATCGCTGGACCGAATGCGATGCTGACCGGCGATGATAGTTGGATGGATGGCACGATTGCCGAGATCCTGGTCTCGACCCCGGCGATTTCGATTGCGGGCGGTACCGACGAGATTCAGCGCAACATTATTTCAGAGCGGATTCTGCAAATGCCGAAGGAGTTGCGGACCGATACCGACCGGCCGTTCCGCGAGGTGCCGCGTAACCAGGTGGGTTGAGACAATGCCTCGGCAGGCTGCTTCGCGCGGCTTGCCGGGGTTTTCCTCACCCCTTCTGGGTTGTTTCCGGCAGGCCAAGGATGTTCTTGGCGATGATGTTGTACTGGACTTCGTAAGAGCCGCCATAAATCGAGGCGGCCTTGCCGAACAGCCATTCCCGCACGCTGGCCAGTTCGTCGGCCTCGTAGGCGTCGCCCTCCCAGCCGAAGCCCTGGCTGCCCATGATTTCCATCTTCAGTTCCGCCTTGGTCTGCGCGACCGTCGTGGCGGAGTTCTTCAGGATGGAGGCCGCAGCTGACACGTTGACCTGCCCTTTGGCCTCCGCGCGGATGCGCGCGATGGTGAGTGCATGCGCCTGCTCGGCCATTAGGTTATCCACCAGCCGCGAGCGAAGGTCCTTGTCCGCCAGGCTGCCGTCGGCATCGGTGCCGACATAGCGTTTGGCCAATTCGGGCAGAGGCTCTTCGTTGTCCAGCGTGCGCCGCGCTGCGGATGTTTGGCTTTGCCGCTCGTGCTGCAGCAGGCGCTTAATCACACTCCAGCCGTCATTGAGTTCGCCGAGAAGATCGGCCTTGTCGGCGCGGGCGTCGTCGAAATAGGTCTCGCAGAACGGTGAGACACCGGAAATCAGTTTGATCGGGCGGGTCCGCACACCGGCTTGGTCCATTGGCAACAGCACAAAACTGATGCCATCGCGCTTGCCGACGCTTGGGTCGGTGCGCACCAGTGCGCCGCACCATTGCGATTGGTCGGCCCCGGAGGTCCAGATTTTCTGGCCATTGATGGCAAAGTGATCGCCTTTGTCCTCGGCGCGGGTGGTCAACGACGCCAGGTCTGACCCTGCGTTTGGCTCTGAAAGGCCCAGGCACCAGCGGATTTCACCGCTGGCCATGCCGCGCAGGTGGCGTGCTTTCTGATCATCGGTGCCGTACTCCAGCATGGTCGGCCCAACCATGGTGACGCCCATGCCGGCCAGGCTTGGGATAGGGTTGAACGCGCCGGCGCTTTCCAGTTCTTCCTGAATGATCTTGGCTTCGGGATGACCGATTCCGGCGCCGCCGTATTCCTTGGGCCATGTCGGCGCGCCCCATCCTTGCGCGGCCAGGCGCTGCCGCCAGGACTCCAGGTCATTCTGCAGTGCAGGCTCCTTGTCCACCATGGCGGCGTATGAACGTCCGCGCAGGGCAGGGGGGAAGCTGGCCTCGATCCAATCACGGACGGAAGCGCGGAAAGACTGTGGATCCTGGGCTAGGCTCATACCGAGTCGTCTCCAAGTAAACTATAAACCTGAGCTACCTTAGTCGGATAAGGCATTCGGCAGCCAGAGGGAAATTTCCGGGAATGCGATCAGCAGGGTCATGATGACCACCTCACACGCCAAAAACCACAAGAGACCTCGGAAGATCGTGGTCAGCGCCACGGCATCGCCGACCACGCCTTTCACAACATAGGCATTGAGGCCGACAGGAGGCGTCAGCAATCCGATCTCGATCAGCTTCACCACCAGAACGCCGATCCAAATCAGGTCGATGTGCAACACTTTGAACGCCGGAAGAAAAATCGGCAGCGTCAGCAGCATCAGGCCCAGCGGGTCCAGGAAACATCCCAGGATCAGATAGATCACCGTCATACACAGCACGACGGTCAAGG
>JAPOJR010000253.1 GCA_029978325.1 Alphaproteobacteria bacterium
GTGCAGGTCCGCTACCCATCCTAAAATCCTGACAGTGACAGGTCCTACCCTGGAGGCTGCTGATATGCATGCGCCATGGAATTCCTACAAAGCAATTGCCTTCGATGTCGGGGGTACGGTGTTCGACTGGCACGGCACAGTTGCGCCAAGGGTGGCAGACGCATTGCCGGGACTCGATGCGTCGGCGTTCACCAATCATTGGCGGCGGGAAATGTTCAGGTTGCTCGCCAAAGTCCGTGCGGGACAGTTGCCGCGGTATAACTCTGACACCTTACATCGCCTTGCGCTTGACCACCTGATGCCCCGATATCCCGGCGCATTTTTGAGCGAGCGCCAGAAGGACGAACTTGCCGCCGTCTGGCATGTTCTGCGGGCGTGGCCGGACGCGGCGGAGGCTATCGATGCATTGCGCACTCGCTATACCGTCTGTGTTTTGACGGTGCTGTCGTGGCGCTCTGTGGTCGCATCGTCGAAGGCGGCGCGGATTGATTGGGACGGTATCCTTTCCTGCGAATTCCTGCCGGCCTACAAGCCAGAGCCAGAGGCCTATCGGGCGGCGCCCCGGTTGATCGGCTGCGCGCCGTACGAAACAATCATGGCAGCCTGCCATGCCGATCAGGACCTGGAGCCAGCCATGCGCGCCGGTCTCGCCGCTGCCTATGTTGACCGGCCGCTGGAGTACGGAAAACCGCGCGAGCCGGCACTGCCCGGCCGCCGGCACTATGTGGCGGAGGCGTTAGACTATGCGGACTTCGCCAAGCAACTGACCGATCCCGATTACCTGAAAGCCGCTTAACGTCATGTCGATAGACCTTTCGCCCGCCTCCATCCTGCCGGAAGATCATGGCTTGCTTGTCGGGCGTGTCTGGCGCCCTGCGCCGATCGCGGGCCCCAGCGTCGTGCGCATCGACGGCAGTCGCGTCGTGGACATCACCCGCGCTTTCCCGACCATCGCCGACGTGCTGAACGCGCCAGACTTTGCAGCGCGTGTTCGCCATGCCGCAGGAGAGGTCATCGGCGATCTGGCGGATATCCTGGCCGAAAGCGCACCGGACCGCCGCCGCGGCGTCCATTTCCTGGCCCCAAGCGACCTGCAACCGACCAAGGCCGCCGGCGTCACCTTCGCCATATCGATGCTGGAGCGGGTGATTGAGGAGCAGGCGAAGGGCGACCCTGCCCGCGCTGCCTCACTCCGCGCCACGATCCAGGACCAGATCGGCGCGGACCTCTCCGCTATCGTGCCGGGTTCAGAACAGGCAGAGGCGCTGAAGGTCAAGCTGATCGAGATGGGGGCGTGGTCGCAGTATCTGGAGGTCGGTATCGGCCCCATGGCCGAAATCTTCACCAAGGCCCCGCCCATGGCCGCGGTTGGTGTCGGCGCGATGATCGGCCTTCACCCGGTCTCCACCTGGAACAATCCGGAGCCGGAAATCGCCCTGGCGATTGCCGCTTCGGGCGAGGTGGTCGGCGCAACGCTCGGCAATGACGTGAACCTGCGCGATGTGGAGGGGCGGAGCGCCCTGCTGCTCGGCAAGGCGAAGGACAATAATGCCAGCGCCGCGCTTGGGCCCTTCCTGCGCCTGTTTGACGAGACGTTCGGCATCGACGACGTCCGCGCCGCGCAACTGACCCTGAAGGTCTCCGGCGAGGACCAGTTCGTGCTGGAGGGCGCCAGCGACATGCGCGCCATCAGCCGCGACCCGCTAGACCTGGCCCGCCAGACATTGTCCGAGCATCATCAATACCCTGACGGCGCTTTCCTGATGTGCGGCACCCTGTTCGCACCAATCCAGGACCGCGACGCTGCGGGCGAGGGCTTCACCCACAAGCTGGGCGACTGGGTGGAGATTGCGAGCCCGAAACTGGGCCGGCTGGTCAATAAGGTCGGCCTGACAACCGACGCGCCGCCCTGGACATTCGGTGCTCGCGCGTTGATGCGCAATCTGGCGCGCCGGGGAATAGCGGTTTAACTGCGGCTCAACGGACCATTGGCGCCCAACCGGACGCCGGCACGGAGATTGCGGTAGGGCAATGCGGCTGGATCGGCAGTCACCGGTCCTGGGGCTGTTGCGACCAAAATTTCTCCATCGGGAAAGGTAAAGTCGGCACGGAAATGCACCGACGACTTGAGCACCAGCAACGGCGTCAACGCCGGCTCGATGCCGACATGCCGGAACATCTCCCTGTCAGCAGCCTGCACCTTCCGGCTGGCGACAACCACCCGGATGTCGCGGCCTTGCAGGCGGAGTAGGGCCATCGGCCCCAAGTCCATGTCGTTGCCGCCATAAAATGGCCCAGTGCAATGGAAACGGCCATCGCCAAGCCGTTCAACGAAAACAGGATGACTGAATGCATGGTCTTGTGGCCAGTTGCCTCCGAACCTGGCGGTGAAAGTCTGACCTGCCCCAACCGTATGCGCATGCCCGGCCAATTTCGGATCGATGTACAATCCTAACACGGCGCCCTGCGCGTTTTCCGCGAGTAATCCCGCCAGCATCCCCGCGGTGTTGCCATCCCCGCCGCCGCCCGGATTATCCTGGGTATCGGCAATCACAATTGGGTGCTTGCCGCTGTCGATTAATCGCCTTGCTTCAAGAACCACAGAATTCGGCGAGAAATACCCACCGTCGAACTGTGCTTCACGCGCAGCGATGGCGCCAGCCGACGAATGTGCTGCTGTATCCGCAGTTTCAGCAGACGATGCGTAAGCCAAAATTGCGGGGCCGCATTCCGCAATGTCGGCGGGTGGGAAGCCAGGCAGAAACGACTGGCTCCATAGTTGGTCGGATTCAGCTGCCTCTAAGTCCGCGTAGATTGACTTGGCGGGTTCAATCAAGGTGCATTGCCAATTGATGGAGATGAGAAAGTCGAGTTTCCGCCATGCCTTCGCCGGCTTTCCTTCCCTAAGCATCCTTGCCAACAGCGCCGCGCAACGCCCGCCGGTCTCGGCCATATCGACATGCGGGTAGGTGCGGTACCCGACCAGCAGGTCGCTGTGCTGTACCATCGCCGCCGTCACGTTGGCGTGCAGATCAAGGCTGGCGATGATCGGAATGTCATGGCCCACCGTTGCTCGGATCCTGCGCAGAAGCTCGCCTTCGCCATCCTGCAAGTGCTGGCAGACCATAGCGCCGTGCAAATCCAGAAAAATGGCGTCGATGTCGCTCAGGCCAGCCAAATCCTCGATCATCATGCTTACGATCCGTTCGTAGGCGGATTCCTCGACATGGGCCGATGGGCTGGCGTTGCACCAGACCATCGGCAGCAATGTCCAGTCGCTGGGAGCCGCCGCAGCAAACCCAGATAGGGGGATGTTCTTGTTGCGCAACGCCTGCAACATAGGGCTGCCCCGCAGCAGCCCTGGCCAACCGTCGGTGCGCTCAAAATCATCGTAAGTGGCGGGGGAGGGCGCAAAGGTGTTGGTCTCATGGTGAAATCCACCGACGGCGATCCGTGGCATGGGTATCTCCTGCGGATAAAGTCCGATGCAAAGCCAGCGCAAAGACAGGCGGCTGGGGCGTGGCCCGATAGCGAAAAATGCGCGATGGCTTTATGGTATAAGGCTTCGAAGCGCGATGCACAGGGCAGAGTATCGAGTTGACATTGTTCCGTCCTGCGCGTTTGCGTTGAACGAGTTCCGCCATCGAATGGAATAGGCCATGTATCGCTATGCTGTCCCGATTGTGCTTGCCCTGCTTCCAATCCCGGCGTTGTGCGCGACGGTAGATTTGAAAGACGTGTCCCGCACAGACCGCGCGATTCTGATCGTACTGCCGGAAGAAGAAAAGCAAAACGCGCCGGTGCGGCAAAACCCTGAGGACTGCGGCAACGAACGATGGCTGACGCGCGCCGGGCAGGCGATGGCGTCTGAGTTGGCGGATGCCCTTCGGAAAAACGGATTTGGCAAATCTACGGTATATTCCAGTCAATCGTGCGCTGCCGTTGAAGCGGCGAAATTGATGAATCTT
>JAPOJR010000254.1 GCA_029978325.1 Alphaproteobacteria bacterium
CAACATGGAACGGGTCTGACCGCACGCCTTGTCCCAATGCGGCCGTACGGTCGCTCCCCCGATTTTACCAGGAGAATCAAATGGTCGATCTCATCAACGTCAGCTACGACACGCAGATCCCGAACAATGTCGGCCTGAGCCAGGACCGGCGCGTGCTGAAAGCGCTGGAGAAATGGCACCCCGGCTACTTGAACTGGTGGGGCAAGCTTATCCCGCAGAATTTCCAGGACAGCATGGTCTATCTGCGTACAGCCGTCAGCGTCGATCCCAAAGGCTGGGCCAAGTTCGGCTATGTGAAAATGCCCGATTACCGCTGGGGCGTCCTGCTGGCACCGCAAGTCGAAGACCGTCGCATTCCGTTCGGCGAGCACGCCGGCCAGCCGGCCTGGCAGGAAGTGCCCGGCGAATACCGCAACATGCTGAAGCGCCTGATCGTCATCCAAGGAGACACGGAACCAGGGTCAGTCGAACAGCAACGCTTCCTCGGACTGACCGCGCCATCGCTGTATGACATGCGCAACCTGTTCCAGGTCAATGTCGAGGAAGGCCGCCACCTGTGGGCCATGGTTTATCTGCTGCACAAATACTTCGGCAAAGATGGCCGCGAGGAAGCGGACGACCTATTGCGACGCCAGTCGGGCTCGCAGGAAGCACCGCGGATGCTGGGAGCGTTCAACGAAGAAACGCCGGATTGGCTGTCCTTCTTTATGTTCACTTATTTTACTGACCGCGACGGCAAGATGCAGTTGGAGAGTCTGGCCCAGTCCGGGTTCGATCCGTTGAGCCGCACCTGCCGGTTCATGCTGACCGAAGAGGCGCACCACATGTTTGTCGGCGAGACGGGGGTCGGCCGGGTGGTACAGCGGACCTGCGATGCAATGGCAGCGGCGGGACTGCGCGATCCGTTTGAAATCGGCAAGGTCCGGGACCTGGGCGTAATCGACCTGCCGACGATTCAGAAGAAGCTGAACCTGCACTATTCCCTATCACTCGACCTGTTCGGACAGGAGGTTTCCACCAACGCCGCGAACGCCTTCAACGCCGGCATCAAAGGCCGGTACATGGAAAACCGCATCGACGATGACCACCGCCTGACCAACGCTACTTACAAGGTGCGGAACGTCGTTGGCGGTCAGATTGCAGAGGAGGAAGTTCCGGCGCTGACCGCCATCAATATGCGGTTGCGCGATGACTACATCCGCGATGCCGCCGGCGGTGTCGGGCGGTGGAACAAGATTATCGAAAAATCTGGCCTCCCTTTCCAACTGGAATTGCCGCATGAGGCGTTCCACCGGCAGATTGGCGTCTTTTCGGCCACTAAGGCATCGCCCGCGGGCGATATCCTGTCCGAAGCCCAATGGTCAGCAAACCGCGACGCATGGCTGCCGTCAAAAGCCGATGGCGACTATATTCAATCGTTGATGGTGCCTTGCTACGAACCCGGCCAGTACGCCAGCTGGATCGCCCCGCCGAAGGTCGGCATCGACGGCAAGCGGGGCGAGTTCGAGTATGTCCAGATCCACCATGCCTAGTTGGGCGGCGGCGCCGGGGGCCTGCGAGGCCCTCGGCCGCCAGCTTTGGGAGGAACGCGTATGGATTCGCCGTTGAAACAACACCTGATCGATCCAGAAATCTGCATCCGCTGCTACACCTGCGAGATGACATGCCCGCTCGGCGCTATCGAACACGATGACAACAACGTGGTCGTCGATGCCGGCAAGTGCAATTTCTGCATGGATTGCATCCCTGTATGCCCAACGGGCTCGATCGACGAATGGCGGGTCGTGGCGACGCCCTATTCTTTGGAAGAGCAGTTCGGTTGGGAAGAATTGCCCGAGCAGGGCGAAGTCACGGTTTCCGAAACAGCCGGGGTCGCCCCCTCGAACAATGCCGCAGACGATCCGATAGCAGCCCTACTCGCCGACGCGCACCGCGGCGCAGGCGGCAAGGCCAAGGCGCCGGCATCCGCCTCTAAACCCACCGTTAATCTCTACAACCTGGGCAATCCGATTGAAGCGGTGGTTCAGGGCAATTATCGCCTGACCGCCGACGGGTCCGGCGTCGATGTCCGCCATATTATTTTGGATTTCCAGGGCAAACCGTTCCCGGTTCTGGAAGGCCAGTCCATCGGGATCATCGCGCCTGGCGCCGATGCCGACGGCAAGCCCCACCTGCCGCGGCTGTATTCTGTCTCAAGCCCGCGCGATGGCGAGCGTCCGGGATATCACAACGTGTCGCTGACCATAAAGCGCGACGACCACGGCCTGTGCTCGAACTATGCCTGCGATCTCAAAAAGGGCGATAAAGTCAACGTCACCGGCCCCTTTGGCGCAACATTCCTGCTGCCAAACGACCCGGACGCACGCCTGCTGATGGTCTGCACCGGCACGGGCTCGGCGCCGATGCGCGCCTTCACCATGGCGCGGCAGCGGACGATCGGCAAGAAGTCGGGCGGCATGGTCATGTTCTTCGGCGCCAGGACACCCGACAGCCTTCCCTATTTCGGGCCGCTGAACAAAGTTCCATCCAGCCTCTTGCAAAAGCACCTGGTGTTCAGCCGCATGCCCGGCCAGAGCAAAGAATATGTCCAGGATCGCATGCGGACCGAAGAGGATGTCGTGGCGGAAATGCTGCAAGACCCCAACACGCACATCTATATCTGCGGGGTCAAGGCAATGGAGGACGGCGTCGAACGGGCGTTTACCAACATTGCCGAGTCTATTGGTCACCAATGGCGCAATCTGCGTGATGTGATGCGCGACGAGGGCCGCTATCACGTGGAGACCTATTGAAAATTGACCGCCGGTGGCATCGGACCGCTGGCTGTCTAAACAGTACCCTAACGGAGCCAATAGTGCAGTGTCCGATCTAGACATCCAACCAACAAACTTGCAAAGCATCGAGGCTAGTCCCGCGCGAGCAGCGGATAAATCCGAGCTGATGCAGCGGGTAGGCGTGCGGGTGCGTGCTGCCCGCAAAGAAAGGCGGCTGGCAAGGCGCGAATTGTCGGACCTGTCAGGCGTATCGATGCGTTACCTCGCACAACTGGAAAGCGGCGTCGGCAATATCTCCATCTCACTGCTGGACCGCGTCGCCAATGCGCTTCGCCAACCGATTGAGGCGTTGGTCGCGCCCGATCGGCAAGTGAGCGAAGAAGCCGCTGAAATGGCGGCACTCTTCTCCAAAGCCGACGGCACGACCCGTGCCCGGGTCCTGCAATTGCTTGACCCGGACAAAGCAAGCAACCTGAAAGCGCAACGCATCTGTCTCGTTGGATTGCGAGGGGCAGGCAAAACGACCCTGGGTCGGCTGATCAGCAAAGATTTCGGCGTCCCATTTGTCGAGCTGACCACAGAAATCGAGAAAATTGCCGGCGTCCCCAGCAGAGAAATATTCGGACTCTATGGCAACGAGGGGTATCGGCACTTCGAGCCGGAAGCGCTTGCCAATATCATCGGCTCAAGCCATCGTCTGGTCCTGGCTGCCCCTGGCGGCATTGTCCTGAATCAGGACGCATTCGCCCAAATTCTGGCGCGGTTTCATACGATTTGGATCAAGGCAGCACCCGGCGAGCACATGGACAGGGTCCAGGCCCAGGGCGACCGCCGTCCTGCCGCTGGCAACCCCAGGGCGATGATCCAGCTTCAGCAAATCTTGCAGACCCGCGAGACCGAATATCGGAAAACCGATTTTCTGCTCGATACGACCCGCAAGGCTCCCGAACGATCGCACGCAGAACTGCGATCCCTGGTCAACACTCACAAACTTCTGTGAGATTTTGGTGCGGGTGGCGCTACACAGGCAGCAGGTGGCCACTGGCCAATCCACGCCGCCTGTGAACCTAAGCTAGGCTTTTGGAAGAAGCACAGATTTTCAACCAACTGGATTGGCCATTCAAATTGGCCACGAACAGTGCCTCACGAGAAAG
>JAPOJR010000255.1 GCA_029978325.1 Alphaproteobacteria bacterium
TCTGGATTGGCAGGAAATGACGGTAGTCGGCACGGGTTGGAAGAGGATCGGCCATCGGAGATGTCTTTCGGTGCTTCGGTTGCTCATCTCTGACGGAAAAGAAACTGGCGCACAAGGCGGCCAAGGTTGAAAAAATGAGCCGTGCTAGGCAGCCCCTAGTCAAAAAAGATGGGCCGCGCTAGGCGGCCCAAGTCAACGGGGAGGCGTCAAAGAAGCACCAGATGAAATCCCATCTGATATGGAAAATTATGCCGGCAAATGGTTAACACATACCTAAGGGCTGCATAGTTCTCGCGGTTTGGTTGTAGTTCAAGTTCGCGCGTTGGCAGGCCTGCCGCAGTTTGCTAGACGCGTGCCTATCCGAACGTCCGAGGTCGTGCCTAATGCTGTTTGCTCTGCCGTTTCCGGCTATCGATCCGGTCGCTCTCGACCTGGGATTTTTCCAGATACGCTGGTACGCCCTCGCCTACATCGTCGGCCTGTTGTTGGCGTGGCGGTATTTGTTGCGGTTGTCGGCCTTGCCGCCGCGCACCATGGGTCGCAACGATGCTGACGACCTGCTGGTATGGATGGCGTTCGGCGTCATCCTGGGCGGCCGGTTGGGCTATGTGTTGTTTTACAAGCCGGCATTTTATCTGGCCAACCCGCTAGAGATCCTGCACGTCTGGCAGGGCGGCATGGCATTCCATGGCGGTTTGTTGGGCGTGACGATTGCCGGTATCTGGTTTTGCCGGCAACGCAAGCTGAACGCCTGGCAGGTGGGCGACCTGGTCGCGTGTACCGCGCCGATTGGCTTGCTGCTGGGCAGGCTTGCCAATTTCGTCAATGGTGAGCTGTACGGCCGTGTCACGGAATCGGGCCTAGGCATGGTCTTTCCTGGCGGCGGTCCATTGCCGCGTCATCCAAGCCAGCTCTACGAGGCAGGTCTGGAGGGCGTTGTGCTGCTCTGCGTCATGGGACTGTTGGTCCGGCGCGAGTCCATCCGCAGCAAGCCGGGTCAGCTGATTGGGATTTTTTTGATCGGCTATGGCCTTGCCAGGATCGCCGCCGAATTCTTTCGCGAGCCGGACGCCCATCTTGGCTTCATCCTGGGGCCGGTGACCATGGGGCAGGTCCTTTCGGTGCCGATGGTGCTGCTTGGCATTGGCATTGTAGCTTACGCGCGCGCTCGCCCATCGGTCTCTGGCGCATGAGCCAGGAGGAAAACCCTGTCGAAGCGCTGGCCCGGCGCATCATTGCGGCGCAAGGGCCGATTTCCCTGGCGGCATTGATGCGGCTCGCGAATACAGGAATGCCGGACAGCTATTACCAGGCAAACCAGCCGTTCGGCCCCAGCGGCGACTTTGTGACGGCGCCTGAGATCAGCCAAATGTTCGGCGAATTGCTGGCTCTGGCCGTGGCGGACCACTGGCAGCAAACCGGATCGCAGCTGCCCGCCAGCGTGGTGGAACTAGGGCCCGGGCGCGGCCTGTTGATGGCGGATGCCTTGCGCATCTGGCGGCAGGCGGCGCCGGATTTCTACCGGTGCATTTCGATTACCATGGTTGAGGCGAGCGCGGCCCTGGCCCGCGCACAGGCGGAGCGACTCGGAGCGGAGGCGACCCGGATCGCCTGGCAGGCCGATCTGCCAGAAGCGGACGGCCCGCTCTTTCTCATCGCGAACGAATTTTTCGATGCCTTACCGATCCAGCAATTCCTGCGCACCGAGGAAGGTTGGCGCGAACGACTGGTCAACTGGGACGAGGCGCGCGGCTTTCACGACGCGTTGGGGCCGGTTGTTGCTGCAATCAGGGAGCCGGAAGGCGACGTATGGGAGCAGTCTACAGAAGCGCTGGTGTGGGCAGAGCGGATAGGAGCACGGCTCGCCGCCCATGGCGGACTGGCGCTGGTGATCGATTACGCCAACCGTCCAGGCGCGACCAGCCTGCGCGGCATCCGCCGCCACCAGATGTCCGCGCCGCTGGAGGCGCTTGGCGCCACCGATCTTTCGGCAGGCGTGGATTTCGCGGCGTTAGCTGGCGCGGCAGAAGCGGCCGGCGCCAAGGCGCATGGTCCAATCGGGCAGGGGATGTTTTTGCAGGCCCTTGGCATCGAAGCGCGCCACGCTCAACTCTCGGCGCGGGCCAACGCAGCGCAAAAGCGGGAGTTGGACTCGGCGCTGCACCAGTTGACGGATGCGTCGGCAATGGGGGATAGCTTTCAGGTGCTGGCGCTGATGGGCCCGAACGACCCGTTTCCGGCGATATTTCAGAACCGATAGGGGAAGGGCGTATGTACCTCACCGCACCGTCGCTAGCGATTATGTCTGGCATTAGGCACGGATTTTTCACCCGTGGAGGCGGCGGCAGCGATGGCATCTACCGCGGCCTGAATTGCGGATTTGGCTCAGCAGACGATGCCGCAACCGTGCGGGCCAACCGGGCGCACGCGATGACCGCTCTCGACCTTGCGCCGGACGCATTGGCGACGCCGCACCAGGTCCATTCCGCCCGCGCGCTGGTTGTGCGGTCGGCGGATGAGATCAAGGGGCAAAAGGTCGATGCGGTGGTAACTGACCGCCCTGGGCTGCCCGTGGGTATTCTGACTGCCGATTGTTCGCCGCTGCTGTTCTGCGACCCCGGCGCGGGCGTTGTCGCGGCCGCTCATGCCGGCTGGAAAGGCGCGCGGTTTGGCATTGCTGAGGCGACGGTCAGGGCGATGGAATCGCTGGGCGCGCGCCGCAGCCGCATCGCTGTGGCCATCGGTCCGACCATCGGGCCGGAGAGCTATGAAGTTGGCCCTGAATTCGTAGGCCATTTCTTGAGTGAAACCGCGGCGAATTCCCGGTTTTTCCGCCGGCCGCCACGGGCATCTCGCGCTTTTTTTGACCTGCCGGGGTATTTGACCGAGCAGTTGGGCCGGCTAGGGCTGGTTCAGGTGCATAACCTGCAGGCCGACACGGTGGCGGATGCCGACCGGTTTTTCAGCTATCGCCGCAGCGTTCTGGCAAAGGAGCCGGACTATGGGCGATTGCTCAGCGCAATCGCCCTTGTCGGGTAGACCGGCTTACGCGCCGCGGACGTAGCGTTTGCTCAGTACGCGCACGCGATCGCGCATATGCGGGCGAACGCGCGCGGTCCAGGGCGTGTCGACCGCTTTCGCCCAGGCTTCGGTGCGGGTCACGTCCGGCGATTCCAGATGATAGATCGCCAGGTATTTGTGCGTGGTCACCGCATCGGCCGGCGCCACGTAACGGCGGGCGCAGATGGTGCCCGGCACGGCGGAGAGCAGGGGCAAATGCTCCTCCTCATACCACTTGTTGAAGTCGTCTTCGCCTTCCGGGGCGCAGTTCATGGCATTCAGCAGAAAGCCGCCGGCGCCCGCCGGCGCGGCCATATTGCCAGGAACCGTCTGGGTGCCTTCGAACCGGACGAGGCGCTTGCACATGGACGTGACACGTTTCGACCAGGGCGAAACATTCTCATAGGCGACGGCCTTGTAGGCTTCGGTCCGCAGCACGGCGAGCGTGTCGAGGTCGTAGATCGCCAGGGCCTCGGTCGGATTATCGACGCCGATGAAGCGCTCGCAGAGGCCGAAGCCAGGCACGCCCTGGCGCTCCGGAATGTGCTCCATGTCATACCAGTCGTGAAACTCATCGGCGTGGGCGGTGGCGAAGTCGAAACCTACGGCGAGAATGCCGGATGCAGTGGGCATGAGAAGATTGCTCCAATGAGTGGGGACTAAGAGCCTAGTCTAAAGGGCGCTATGGCGAAGCGGTAGCGCAATGTCGGGGAAAGGGCGCTCCTCTGCTTTGGTCCAAGGCGTAGCCTGGTGGCAGAGCAGCGGCCTGCCGTCTGTTCCGGATATTAATCTTTATCCATGACTCCGATCGAATGTGGCGGATTATGGCAATTTGCAGACGACTTGCTTTATTTGAACCACGAACT
>JAPOJR010000256.1 GCA_029978325.1 Alphaproteobacteria bacterium
ATGTTGTGCACCGATTCAGACACCGGCGCCAGGCGGAAGTCAGGCAAGCTGCCGGCACTAGAAGAGCTGGAGACGAAAGCTCGAGTGCCAACGTGTGGTTCCATACCGCCGCTCAAACCGCTGCTGCTGCCAGCGGCGCTGCGCCTGCTCCCTCCGCTAGTTGATGGCAGTCGGTGTAGTAGGCGCGCATGGCGGCTTTGATCTCGGCGTCGCTGACCTGCACGATGCGGGCCGCTCCGGCATTGATGATGGCCACGGCATCGGCCACCGGTACGCGGCAGGCCATGCCGTCCGCCATGGTGTCGGCGCTGTTGGTCGAGACCGGGTGGCCGGCCTCAAATGACAGGGCGTAAGCGTTGGCTTCGGTCGACACCACGCCGACCACGTCCGCCTTGTGGCCCAGTGCATCGCGCGCCGCGATCATGCCGCAAATCCCGGACCCCAGGCCGATGGGTACGTAGACCACATCCAAGTCAGGAGCGGCGCTGAGGAACTCATAGGAATAGGTCGCGACGCCGACGATCAATTGCGGCGCAAAGCTGGGCAGCAGGTGCAGGTTGTCTGCCTCGGCGCGGGCGATGCAGGCTTCATAGCAGGCTTGGAAGTCGTGGCCTTCCTCTACCAGTTCCGCCCCGAAGGCGCGCATGGCAGCGTTCTTTTCGACCGAGTTGCCGTGCGGAATATAGACCGTGGATTTCAGGCCGTACTTCGCCGCCGCCAGAGCAGCGCTCTGACCGTGATTGCCGCGGGTGGCGGTGACGACCCCGGTCACATCAGGATGGGCGCGCCGCAAATAATCCATGTAGACCAGCCCGCCGCGAACCTTGAATGCGCCGATGGGCGTGTGGTTTTCGTGTTTGACGATGACCTTGGTTCCTAACCGTTCCGCCAGCAACGGCCAGGCAATTTCCGGGGTCGGGCGCATGTGTGAATGGACGAGGGCGGCGGCAATCTCGATTGTCGTGCGGTCGGGCAGGGACATGGAGTGGCACCTTTGTTTGGGGATTGGGTCTTGAATCAGACGCCGGCGACGGCATGGCCGCCGTCCACGACCAGCACTTGTCCCGTAACATAGCGCGAGGCATCGGATGCGAGGAATAGCAACGGTCCGACAAGATCGTCAGGCAGGCCAAGGCGTCGCATTGGCACACGGGCTGTCAGGGCTTTGCCGGGTTCGCTTTCGAAATAAGCGCGGTTCAAGTCCGTCAGGATATAGCCCGGAGCCAGCGAATTGACGCGCACGCCGTTGCGTGCCAGTTCGCTCGCCATTTGCCTGGTCACCATGTCGAGGCCTGCCTTTGCCGCGTTGTAGGCAATCACACCCGGGTTGGTGCGGATGCCGAGCAATGACGATATGTTGACGATTGCACCACCGGCGCCATCTGCCTTGAATTGGGCGACCATTTGCCGTGCGGCGGCTTGCGCCACGAACCATGCGCCGGTCAGGTTGGTGGTCAGGACGCTGTTCCAGTCCTCCTCGCTGACATCCAAAAGCCGGCGGGTCACTGCGATGCCGGAGTTGTTGATCAGGCCATCAATACGTCCGGTCTTAGCGACAATGGTTGCAACCGCCGCTTCCGCCTGGGATTTGTCAGTGACGTCCAATTCGACGCAGAATGCTTGGCCACCGCAGCCTTCGATGTGCGCCTGGACTTCGGCAAGCGCATCCATGCTGCGGGCTGCCAGTACGACGGTCGCTCCAGCTGCCGCCAATGTCTCTGCGAACCCACGTCCTAATCCACGGGAGGCACCCGTTACGAGGATAACCTTGCCGTCGACGCGGAAAGCGCTGGTCGGGTCACATGGGTAAGTTGGGGCGACTGTCATCCGGGGAAAGCTCCTTTGCAGAGGCGCTGGCACGATAGGCTTGACCGAAACGGCCAGACCCGGCCATGGTCTGCTAACCGCCAGATTGCGAGCCGGAGCCTCCTGCCATGCGCATCGATATTTATTCCGATACCATCTGTCCTTGGTGTTACATTGGCAAGAAGCGCCTGCAACGCGCTTTGAGCGCGCGGCCTGAAATTAAGCCGGAAATCCATTGGCGCGCTTTCCAACTCAATCCCTGGATGCCGGCTGCGGGCGTGCCCCGAGCGGAGTACCTGCAGGCGAAATTCGGCGCCACCGATTCCGATCGGATTTACGCCAATATTCGCGAAGTCGGCGCCGCCGAAGGCATCGATTTCCGCTTTGACCTGATGGAACGCACGCCCAATACCGTTCGCTCGCACCGGTTGATCGCCTGGGCACAGGACCAGGCTGGCGACGATCCCCAGGGCCGTATGGTAGAAGCTTTGTTTCAGGTCTATTTCCTGGAAGGCAAGGACCTGGGCGCGACTGTCGTCTTGCTGGATGCAGTGGAACGCGCGGGATTGGATATCGAACTGGCCGAGGCGTTTTTGGCCACCGATCTTTATCACGATTCGGTCGTCGAAGAGGATGCCACGGCTCGGAGGATGGGCATCCAGGGAGTGCCCTGCTTTATCGTCAATGGTGCATACGCCGTCAGCGGCGCACAAGAACCGGAATACTTCATGCCGCTGTTTGATTTGGTGCTGACCGGTCAGGCGGCTGCGGAATAAGCGTTAATTCTGCCTGCCCTGACTTTAGCCGGAGACCGGGTCGGCAAACAGCATCGACAGGCGGTTGCGTTGCAGCTTGCCGGTGGAAGTCAGCGGCAATGACTCTGGCTTCGTAAAACACCAACGCCGAGGCAGCTTGTAGGGTGCAATCCGGTTTCGGCAATACGCCTGCAGTTCTTCTGCGGATGTTTGAAAGCCAGAGTTCAGGATGATGACCGCGGCGACGGTTTCATCCAGCTTTGCGTCTTTCAAACCAGTGACGAAACAGGAAGCAACGGCCGGATGCGCCAACAGAACCTCTTCGACTTCAGCCGGCGACACGTTGATGCCGCCGGTCTTGATCAACTCTTTCAACCGTCCGCGGAATCGCACCCAACCGTTCTCATCCAGTAACCCAAGGTAGCCAGTCCGGAACCAGCCGTCATTGCTTAGGCTGGCCGCGGTCAGGTCCGGGGCATCCCAATATCCAGGAGTGAAACGGCCGCCGATCTGGATCTCGCCAATGTCTCCTTGCGGCAACACTTTGCCGCTTTCGCCGTCAACGATCCGGATCTCCACGCCATCCAATGGCGCACCGGAGGCATTCAGGCGCTGATCCAAAGGCGCTTTGCAGTCGGCAACCGCCGAGTTGCCATAGCCTTCGGTCAGGCCATAGACATTGCAAATTTCATAGGCACCGAGGTCGACGATTCGTTGGATTTGCTCCGGAGTGCCAATGGTAGCACCGGTCCTGAGGCTGGAGAGGTCTCGAGTCGGACGGTCCGGATGAGCCTCTAGCGCGATTGCCATGTTTGGCATTCCATAGAATACGCTACAGCGTTCGCACTCGATCAACCGCAGGGCCTCGCCCGGTTCGAAATGGTGTTGCAGAACCAACGTGCCGCCGTGGCTCATCACGGCGAACAGAGCATTAACGCAACCAAAAGACCAGAACAACGAGACGCCGAACCACAAGCGGTCACGCGGTGAAAGGGCCATCCGCTCGCCGATAGACCACATATTGTCGATGATGCCGCCCTGGGTTAGGGGCACACCTTTCGGCGCCGCTGTTGAGCCACTGGTATAGAGGATGCAACACACATCGTCAGGTTCAGCTTTATCCCAAGCCGATGCAGTAGGGGCTTTCACCATCAAGTCGGCGTAGGACCGCAATTCGGTAGAGCCAATGGTGTCCATGGCTACTATTTCG
>JAPOJR010000257.1 GCA_029978325.1 Alphaproteobacteria bacterium
ACCTGGAGCCGGAAAAATTCGACTCAGTCGAATTGGGTCCTTTCCCATTCCCGCTCGACGGCCTCGAGCCTCAAATACACAAAGAAGTACTCCACAAACTTTACAACGAACAGCACAAGCCTTTCGTCGACCAGCTGAACCAGGTCTATTTTGATGCCGAGCTTGAGATCGTCGAGTCGTCCCTGTACTTCTCCCGCATGATCAAGGGCGATTATTTCGTGGCGCTAAACCTGACGGGGTCCAGCGTGGACGATCCGGATGCGGTGCTGAAGGCCAACTACCTCTGCGACGCGCAGAACAACTATACCAAGTACTGCAATCCGGAGGTGGACAAGCTGATTCATGCGCAGTCGGCCGAAATCGACAAGGTGAAGCGCAAAGCCATCGCCTGGGAGATCGAGCGGGCCCTGATCGAGGATGGGGCACGGCCGATGATCTATCACGGCAACGTCAACACCTGCTGGCAGCCCCACCTGAAAGGCATCGTGCGCAAGCGCGACAGCATCTACAACGACTGGCGCTTCGAGCAGATGTGGTTCGACAAATAGCCGGCACCGCCTCCCGACCGGCCTTTCCGGGTCGGTCGGGGCATGGATGGGCGATGCAGGTCAGTGGGCGGCTGCGGAGATCCGCACGGCCAGCGTGCCGAGCGCCGCAAAGTCCAGCCTGATCCTGTCGCCGGGCCGCGTCTGGATCACGCCCGTACAGGTGCCGGTGGAAGCGATTTCGCCAGCGCGGATGCCGATGCCGCGCGCCGACAGGCTGTTGGCCAGCCAGACTGCCACATTCAGTGGCGAACCCAGAGCGCGGGCACCGGTGCCTTCAGCTTTGAGTTCGTCATTGACGAAGAGGCGGACCGGTGCTGCGGCCAGGTCGTGCGCCCGCCAGTTTTCAATCCAGTTCCCACAGGCGAAGGCGATGTTGGCGCCGAAGTCGGCGTTGACCAGCAGGCGCCCCTGGCCAAAGAGACCGCCGACCCGGCGCGAGCCGACGATCTCCAGCGCCGGCGCCACTGCGTCGATGGCGTCCAGTACTTCGGCCTCTGCATACGGCTGGGGCTGGGGCGGCAGGTCACGGGCAAAGCGGACGGCAAACTCGCCCTCAAGGCCGGGCTGATGCGCCGCGAATACCGGAACCTCTGCGCCATTGCCATAGCAAAAAGGGGCGAGCAGCGGCGATGCGCCCGGACCGCTGGTGCCAAGCAATTTCTGGGCTTCTGCCGAAGTAGAGCCGATTTTCCAGCCGACACGCTTCAGACCGCTAGCAGCGATCGCTGCAGCCTGGACGGCATAGGAAGCGGTTTCGTCAGCCGGAGTGTCAGTTTCTGGAATTTCGATTGCAACGCCGTCCCGGCGCGCAGCCCACAGGCGTTGAGCAAGAGGCAGAAGGGCAGGGTTTGGCATGAACAGGGCGGTCTCCTACACCCAGTCGAGGGTGTCCAATCAAGCGGAGACCGGCACGTTAAACCAAGCCGCAGTTTCCGAACAGCATTCTTGAATGATTGCCAATTCAGCGTCGGAGAAGCCATGGCGGTAATAGGTTGGCGCAGAAATGCCGGCGGCTTCCTTCGCGATGAAATCCTCTCCGGGCGCCAGGCCGCAATGATCGGCGATCGTCTGCAACATCGCGGCCGGACTGGCGCACATCGCGTCGTAACGCACGATCTGAGTGGCCGCAGCCAAAGCAGGATCAGCCTCCAGACAACGCCGGGCATAGTCGTAGACTGCGGACCAATACAGAGCCCAACCGCGCACCGGTTGGTTGGATGCTATCAATGCCTGGATTTCCTGGGTCAAGGCAGTATCGCCCGTATTGATCGGGCGCAAATCGAGGCCGAATTCGAAATGACCGACCCTGCGCATGTGCGCGACCAGCCGTTCGTCCTGCGCTTCAGCCTCGCAGAACAGGCGGTGTTGTTTGATCAGCGATGCAATGTGCGAGACCGGATCACGTACCGGCAACAGCATCCGGGCGTCTGGGAAAAGGGCCAGCAGATACGGCAGGCGGGCGATGTTGTAGTTGCCTTTGCTCAGGTAACGCCTGGCCTTGCGCACCAGCAACAGCTTGCGGATGTGGTCCCGATAAAACGCATCGAAGGCTGAGTTGCGGCTGCTGCCGTCGAGTGTGTTGTTGACCGCTGGATTGTGCGCGTCGGCAAAGAAGTGCATCCATAACACCTCTTCCATCGCCTCTGGACTTTCCGGTGTCACAAGGATTCGATCCTTGTGTGCGCGTTCCGCGGGTGCCGGCGGCTTGCGCGGTGTTTTGTCCAGAAACCAGTTCCAGGCAACCGGGGCGAACAACAGGGGGAAATCGCGGTATCGGTGGGTGCCAAGTCCCTGCACCCGCGACAGCACCTCCAACAGGATTGTGCTGCCGGAGCGCGCCAGCCCGGCAATATAGATCGGCGATTGTACCTGGATACCGTCAAGGTCGCCTTTGAGGTACGAGGTCTCGATATTGCCAAGCTTAGCCCAAAGGCCCGGCATGCGTTCGACCATTGCGCCGAAGAAGGCGGTATCGCCCGCAATGTCCATAGATTTACCGCCGCTCATACCGCTGAGCCTCGCTCGTTGTCGGGATTATTGAATGCGGAAAATGCCCTTGATCGACAAGGATGTTACCACCAGGACCAGAAAGAACGGCAATTCCCAGCCGCTCAACCAATCCGGCAGCGCATCAATGATCACCTGTCGCTGGTGGGTGAAAGCGACGAAATCGACGGGACCGCCATCCGCCAGATAGCCGGCGGGGTTGCCCAGAATATAGTTCCACCATCGATGCTGGTGCAAAACGCCAAGTCCAGCCTGCTGCAGGCGTCCCGCAAAAACTTGGCGTTTGTCGGCATCGGCAAGTATCAGGTCATTGTTGGGATCAGGCCATGCGATGGTCGCTTCGACCGGAGCGCCGTCTCCCAGGAACACCGGGGCCGGTTGCTCCTCCGCCGTTAGCGCAGTAACGGCGATCTGATCTCCCGCCATGGGAGTCTGGTAACCGTATTGAAAATCGACGCAGAACAGGATGAACAATACCGGAAAGCCGGAGATCATCGACGCGCCGAACATCATTCGCAACACGCGGAACGACAACCGCAATTGTTGCCAGGACGCGCTCAGTACCTCTTTGACATCTTCGGACTTGAGGGCGGCCATGCGGTCATGGCTTTTCATCGCTTGCCGCGTTTCTTTGATCTTGCCCTGCGGCGCCAACAGCGCATAGGTCGCCATCGTCAATATGCCGGCAATAACGCCCCAGGCAACCAGCCGCGCCGCGGTGGGCAATGGCGACAAGATGCTTTCGTCGATGGCCAGGAAAGCACTGAGGATTACACCGGACAGCGACGGATCAGCCATTAGGACGCTGTCCCGTTATCCGAACCGGCGTTTCCGTCCTTAGCGGCAGCCCTCTTCTTGCGCAGCATCGCGCGGATCGGCCAATACAGTATTGCACCAATGGCACCGAATATGACGACAACTATGCCGATCAGGGTGCCGATCATCGTAATGCCGGCGCCGGGACCGACATAAGCGAACGCCGCAGATGGTGCGATCAGACACAATCCGACCGCAACCGCCAGCCATGCCGTGGCTGCGCCCGACCGAACGGAGGAATGTTTCATCGCAACAGCACTCCTTAAGGTTTTATTCTCAGATTGCCTTAACCCGTCACGGGCTATTGTAA
>JAPOJR010000258.1 GCA_029978325.1 Alphaproteobacteria bacterium
GATAGTCACTTTCATCGCCGAACCAATACCGATATGTTGGGTTGACCGCGCAGTCACCTACAAGATTTAGGTCAATGCGGCCTCAAAGGGAAAAGGAATAGGAGTATAGCAGCATAACCGCCAATTCCAAGTGTAGTGGCGCGTCGAATGGATGGCTGATGGCTTTTAGAGTACTGTATGCCGTGCTCTGGCGCCCCGTTCGATTGCGGCGGCGCTCAACCGATCGACCCGCAACCGGTGGCGAACAAGCTCCAGCAGCCGTAATTCTTCCTGTTTGATCTCGCCATCAGCGACCGCAATATCGCAAGCGACCGCATAGGCAGTCTCGCGGAGCTTTTCTGGCAATCCATCAAACACCAGGCCCAGCGCCGTATCCAGGCCAGCTTCGTCTTGCAGCAAGTCAGTGCAGGATCCGGCTATGCTCGACAGGCGCTCAATGTCAAAATCGCGGAATACCGGCAGGTGCGTAACGATGTTGCCGATCTCCCCAAGCTCCGCGTCCGTCATGTCGCCATCAGAAGCCGATACAAGAACCATGACATAAATTAAAGCGGTGTGGTGGGTAATAACCGAAGACTCTGGCATAAGAAGCTGCGCCTTTGCATGATGAGGAGATGAATCAGGAAACCTTAAGCCATAAAGGGTTGCGCTATCCAAACGTCAACCCGAATGCGGCACGATAAGGCCTTTTTCGCCCATAAAATCTCCAATGATTTTTACCGCATCGCTTAATCCCACCCGATTGATGGACACATCCGTGGGAAACGCGGTCGCAAGGCGCGAGGGAAGGGCCGAATCCAGCAGCACGAACACGCCGGCATCGCCTTCGCGGCGGATCAGGCGGCCGAAGGCCTGGCGCAGGCGCATCCGGGCGATCATGTCGTCATACCGCGGCCCGCCAAAGGCCTTGCGTCGCGCCTTGTGCAGGATGTCCGGCCGTGGCCAGGGCAGCCGGTCGAATACGATCAGGCGCAGCGAGCGCCCCGGCACATCCACGCCGTCGCGGATGGCGTCGGTGCCCAGCAGGCAGGCATTCTCCTCAGCCCGGAAGATGGCGACCAGGCTGGCGGTGTCGAGCTTATCCACATGTTGCGCAAACAGCTGGATGCCGGAAGCCTCCAACGGCGCCGCCAGACGCTGGTACACGGCGCGCAACCGGTGAATGGCAGTAAAAAGTCCAAGCCCGCCGCCCTGGGAGGCCTGAAACAGCACACGGTAGGCGGACGCGACCTGGTCGGCGTCGGTCTTGCGCACATCGTGCACCAGCAAAACCCGCGTGTTGGCCGCGTAGTCGAACGGCGATGTCATGGCCGCCCGCACTGGCGAAACGCTCAGGTGCGGCGCGCCCAGGCGGGTTTCGGCCGCCAGCCAGTCGGTTTCCGAATTTCCAGTGGCGTCGCGCAGCGTTGCCGAGGTCACGACCAGCCCATGGGCGGATTCGGCGACGGCTTTGGCGAACGGGATCGAAGGGTCCAGCCAGTGCCGATGCATGCCCACATCCTGTTCGTGCCCTCCGGATCGGTCGAGCGCCAGCCAATCGACGTATTGGTCCAGCGGTTCTTCCTGCAAGGATGTCAGCATGTCTGACCAGGCCGCCACCTGGTGCTCGCCACGCCGTGTCAGCGTGCGGGCGATGCTTTCGATGCGCTGGCGGGTCGAGGTATCCAAATCGTCGGCCTCGTCATCCAGCCGTTGCAACAAGATCAGGCGCAATTTGGCGAGCGGCGCACGGATCTTTTCCAGGGCGTGCGCCAGGTCCCGCGCGGCGTCCAAAAGGCCATCGACTGGCGGGCGCGTGCCGCTCTCCAGGCTGAACGGGCCTTGCGTGGATGGCACGCGCGCGCGCACCTGTTGGCGCACCTTGGCCAGGAACGCCTCGGCGTCGCCGGCCGGCTTGTCGTCGGTAACCCGTTGCATCCACCCGTCGCCGGGCAGTGCCCGTGCGGCGTGCAGCGCGGCGTCAAGCAGTTCTGCCGCCTGTTGTTCGCCCGGCAGCAGGTCCTCGATGCGACGGCGCAGTCCGCGCGCGCGCCCACTGCCGCCTTCGGCGCCCAACAGCCACCGCCGCAGTTCCGCCGATTCACGCCCGGTCAGTTCGGCGGCAAAGGCGCTGTCGGCGGCATCGAAGACATGGTGGCCCTCATCGAAGACATAGCGGGTCGGCAGAAACCCGTCATCCAGCCCGCCAAGGGCCGCCTGCGCCATCACCAGCGCATGGTTGGCGATGACGATATCGGCGCGGCGCGCCGCGCGAACGCTGGCTTCGATGAAGCAGCGGCGATAATGGGCGCAGGCGGCATAGATGCACTCGCCGCGCCGGTCCGCCAGCCCAAGCGTCAGGCGCGGTCCGGCAAGGTCGATCAGCCAGGCGGGCAGATCGCCGCCGACCATGTCGCCGTCCCGAGTCGCGCCGATCCAGCGTGCCATCAGGCCAAGGCCGACGGCGTCCGGGCCTTGCGCAAACAGGGTCCCAATCGCTTCCTCAAAATTCAGCAGGCAGAGATAGTTTTCCCGGCCCTTGCGCACCACCACCCGCTGGCGCTTATCATCCGGCAACGGAAACAGCCGGTCCAATTCCCGGTCGATTTGCTGTTGCAGGTTGCGGGTATAGGTGGACACCCATACCGGCGCCGCGTTCACCTCGGCCCACAGGCTGGCGGGAGCCAGATAGCCGAGTGTCTTGCCGATGCCGGTGCCGGCCTCCGCCAGGACGAAATGCGGCTGGTCTTCGTGGTCGCGCGGTTGGAACGCCGCGGTTACCGCGTCCGCATAGTCGGCCTGGCTCGGTCGCTGCTCGGATTCCACGCCCAGCAGGTCTGCCAGGCGTCGCCGCGAATCGGCCGGGTCGATCGGATCGTTGCCGGGCGCGGCCTCTTGCCCCTGTTCTTCCCACGGAGGGCGCCGTTCCCAAGCCTGTAGGGCGTGCCTGGCCTGGCCAGAAGCATTGCCCTTTGGCAGGCCCGTGCGCGCCAGCACCAGCGGACCCCAGATCCAGCCGCCGCGCGCCATCTGCCAGGCCAGCGGGGCAAGCGTCGGGTCGGAATCCGCTTCGATCTCGCGCAGCAGCAAGGCGGCCGCATCGGCCAGCGTGGTTGTGGATTCCGCAAGAGTTCTTGGCCTGGGCAAGCCCAGTGTTTCCGCCAGCCCCGCGATGGTCGGCAGGCAAGCGCGGGCTGGACGGGCGAAGGCGTAAAGCTCCAGGATGTCATAGCACCGCAACTCGCCGATGCGCAGGCGCTGGGCGACGGCATTGCGGTGGCAGACCAGCGGCGGCGCAGCAAGCGCGCGGCTTTGTGCTTGTGCAGGCGGCAGTATCTCGGCGGTGGCAGCGCCATCGGCCCATGCGAAGGTGCGCACGCCACATACCAGAACAGGGATTTGCGGCAATGGCGTCGGGGCGTCTGCGGAAGGGCTGTTGGCGGAAGCATTCATCGGGCGACAGTGCCGCCCCTGTCACCGGAGTGCAAGCCGGCACACATCGGTTTCGTCAGAAGCGTTAATGTCCGGTTTCGCAATGAACGTTTGAACCAACACCGGTTCGACCGGCTGCGCCTTATCGCGAGGAGATTATACCAACGGCAATTGAAGTGGACTCATCGAGACAGTCCTTCACTGTGAGGTGCGAACGCAGTGAGC
>JAPOJR010000259.1 GCA_029978325.1 Alphaproteobacteria bacterium
CCGCGAAATCCGAAATGACCTGCAAAAACAGCATGGTTGCCGGTTTGCGACGGATTCGGACAGCGAAATTGCGCTGCACCTGTATCGGCTCCATGGCCTGGAGTTTGCGCATCATCTGATCGGCGAGTTTGCCGCCGTCATCGCCGATCCACAGCGCGGTCGTTTGGTTGCGTTACGGGACCGGTTCGGTATCAAGCCGCTATTCTATACCGTTTGCAATGGCCAAGTGCTGTTTGCATCGGAGATTAAGGCGCTGTTAGCACTAGGCGTGCCGGCACGGTGGGATACCCAAGGCTTTCTGGCGGACCAATTCATGGTCCGCATGGATCAAACCAACTTTGCCGGTATTTATTCAGTGCCTCCAGGTTGCCTATTAGTTGCAGAAGCCGGCCGCGTGACTGTCAAACGGTATTGGGATACCCAATATCCCACTGCAACTGCTTTAGCCGGGTTCAACGAAGGCGAGGCTGCCACGGCCGAAGGGTTTCGAAGCGTCCTGGAGCGGTGTGTCGCCGACCGGATGGTCGCCGACGTGGAAGTGGCTTGCTACCTAAGCGGCGGGATCGATTCGTGCTCTGTGCTGGGCATCGCGCAACGGCAGACCAGCCGCCCCATTCGCGCCTTTACGATCACCTTCGATGACGCCGTCTACGACGAGACCCGATTGGCCCGGGAAACGGCCGCGATAGTCGGCTCAACATTCGAGCCAGTGCCGGTCAGCCAGCAGCAGATCGCCGATAACTTTGCAAATGCGATTTGGCACGCCGAGCGGCAGATGTTTAATGGACATGGCGTTGCAAAGTATTTGTTGTCGAAGGCGGTGCGCGATGCGGGCATCAAGGTGGTCCTGACCGGGGAGGGGTCGGATGAAATTCTGGCCGGCTATCCGCCGTTTCGGCGCGACATGCTGCTCTACAACACCGATGGCCAGGATGCAGACCTGGTCGCCCGACAACTAGAGGAGCTGGCGGCTGCGAACCAATCCTCGCGCGGACTGTTGGTCGCCGATGGCGACACCAGCCCGGCATTGGCAGTCATTAAGCAGCGGCTTGGCTTTTTACCATCCTGGATCGAAGCATTCGGCACAGTTGTCGCCAAGCTTCAGCCATTGATGCGTGCCTCACTGGTCGACCAGATGGCGGGGCTCGATGTCCATGGCGCCTTTATGGATAAGGTAGACATTCGCGGGGCGCTGGCAGGCAGGGATGCGGTCAACCAGTCGCTTTACCTGTGGACACAAGCCGTACTGTCCAACTTTGTCCTGGTTGTTCTGGCCGACCGGATGGAGATGGCGCATTCGGTCGAGGGGCGGGTGCCGTTCCTGGATCATCGCCTGGCGGAATATTCGGCAAAACTGCCGGTACATTTCAAGATCCGGGGGCTGCGCGAAAAGTATATCCTGCGCGAGGCTTGCCGCGATGTGCTGTTGCCAGAAATTTATAACCGGCCGAAGCATCCCTTCATGTCGCCGCCGGCGAAAGAAACCGGCGATGCCATGGCGACCTTTGTATCCGACGTCGTTTCATCGTCCGCCCTCGATGACCAACCGTTTTACGATCCCACCGCTGTGCGCGCTCTGCGTGACCGGGTTGCAGGCATGGCCCCGGCAGAGCGGGCGGTAGCGGAGGCTCCGCTATTGTCGGTGACCAGCACCGTGTTGATGCAACAGCGGTTCGGACTAAGTTTATAATCGCCTGAACGGCGGCGCGATCGACAATTCGACCGGCCGGCAAATGAAATGGCCGCCAACAGTGGTGACACCGTTGGCGGCCATTTTTCTTTGGCAGAGAGCAACTGCCCCCTCTATCGCAAGGATGAGCGGGCGCTTGCTTTATTCGCTGAGCGCAGCCAAAACGCGCGGCGGCGACATCGGCAGTTCGGTCATCCGTTTGCCGATAGCATGCGACACCGCATTGGTGATCGCGGCGAGCGGCGGCACCAACGGGATCTCGCCAACACCCTTCACGCCATACGGGTGTTTCGGGTTCGGTACCTCAATCATGATGGTATCGATCTCGGGCAGGTCCGACGCGACCGGCATACGGTAATCCAGGAAGCCCGGATTATCGACATGACCGGATTTGGTATAGATGTACTCTTCGCTCAGCGCCCAGCCGATGCCCTGGACGACGCCGCCCTGGATCTGACCTTCGACGTAATCCGGGTGGATGGCGCGACCGACATCCTGGCATGCGGTATAGCGCAGAACCTTGACGTGACCGGTCTCGCGGTCAACCTCGACATCGACCATGTGAGCGCCGAACGCGCCCATGTGGCCGGTCGCGTTGATCGAGATCGCAGCGGTGATCGGACCGCCGGTCGATTCGGCCTTGGCCGCCAACTGCGCCAAGGTCAGTGGCTCGAACTCACCGGCGTTCGGGCCGGCAGGGCGGGCTTCGCCGTCTTTCCACTCGACCGCGGCGGCGTCGATGCCCCAAATCTGTGCCGCGCGGCCACGCAGGATCTTGATGACCTGCTCGGTCGCCTGATTCACAGCCATGGCGGCGGCGAAGGTAACACGGCTGCCGCCGGTAACGCCGCTGATGCCGATGTTGTTGGTGTCGCCGATCTGGGCGCGGACCTTGCGGTAGTCGATCCCCAGCATTTCAGCGGCAATATTCACCATCGAGGCACGGCTGCCGCCGATGTCCGGATGACCGGTGATGACCAGGGCAGTGCCATCCTCGTTGATATGTAGCTGCGCGCTGGATTCACCGCCGGCATTGCCCCAATAGCCGACAGCGATGCCGCGGCCCTGGTTCGGGCCGAGTGGCACCTTGGCATTCGGATGGTTCTGGACCGCCGCAATACACTCTTCCATGCCGGCGTCGCCCAGCTTGGCGCCATAGATGGTCGCCTGGTCCTTTGGCAGCAGGTTCCGCTTGCGGATTTCCCAAGCGTCGATGCCCAGCTTGTCTGCAATCTCGTCCAGCATGCTCTCGAAGACATAGTTGCCCTGCGGTGCGCCCGGGCCGCGATAGGCCGTGACGTTCGGGCGGTTCGACACGACGTCGAGCCCGCGTACGTGCGCATTCGGAATGCTGTAGCTGGAGAAGGTGAAGGTGCAGGCGCGGCCGACCGGCGAGCCGGGATAGGCGCCAGCCTGGAAGTTATAGTCGCCGGCGACCGCGGTAATCTTGCCGTCCTTGGTCACGCCAACTTTCAGGGTTGCCGACATGCCGGAAGCAGGGCCGGTGCCGTAGAACACTTCCTCGCGGGTGTGCTGCATCTTGACCGGACGGCCGGACTTCTTCGACAGCACCATCGCCACAGGCTCAAGGAAGATAATGGTCTTGCCGCCGAAGCCGCCGCCGATTTCGGCGGGGATGGCTTTGACATCGCCGGTCGCCATGCCGGTGATCAACGCTGTCAGATTGCGGACCATGAACTGGCCCTGGCTGCTGCTCCATACCGTCGATTGGGAATCCGGCTTGTAGCTGACGACGCAGGCTTGCGGCTCAATATAGCCCTGGTGGACAGCAGCGGACTTGAAGGTGCGTTCCAGCACCAGGTCGGCTTGGGCAAAGCCAGCCTCGACGTCGCCGGTCTTGACCGTCATGATGTTGGAAATATTGGTCGGCCCGTCGATGCCTTCTGTTTTC
>JAPOJR010000025.1 GCA_029978325.1 Alphaproteobacteria bacterium
ATGCAAAGGGCATCCGCAAAGAGGATGGCGCAGCCCTGCCCGGTCGCGACCTGCCAACTGTTTTGGTTGCTCCTGATGGCGCCGCCAACCTGATATTTGCGACATACCCGAATTATCGCCGTATTCTGAACTACAATCCGTCTCATCTCTATGCTTTGGCGGTTGGCCTCTTGTCGGACAACATCGAATCGCGGCAGTAGTATAGTCATGCTCGATCTACTGTTGGCCTATCTACCTCGTACACTGGTGCTGACATTGTCCGCAGGCGTCCTGCTTGCAGGGTGCAGCAGCACGCCGCCGACACGCGACCAAACGAAGGATACCGATTCGAGTCAATCCCGGCGGCATGCATTGGCGCGGGCAATCGAGCCAGGGTACAAAGTCGGACTGCCATACCAGATCGCGGGTCAGTGGTATCGGCCCGAAGAGCGGTTCGACCTGGTGCAGACCGGCGTTGCCTCCTGGTATGGGCCGGGCTTCCATGGCCGGCTTACCGCAAACGGCGAATTGTACGACATGCACGCCTTTACAGCCGCGCACCGAACGCTGCAATTGCCATGCGTCGTGCGGGTCGAAAACATGGAGAACGGCAAGTCGATCATCGTGCGGGTGAACGATCGCGGTCCTTATGTCGATGGCCGGGTCATCGATTTGTCGCGCAAGGCCGCCGAAGCTTTGGACATCCACCAGAAGGGCCTGGCGAAAGTCCGTGTGACAGTCCTGCCCAGCCACAGCCGAAAAATTGCCGATCTCGCCAAAACCGGCGCGAACGTCGGGTCGATGGACGATCTGGTCGCCGACCTTAACACTTCCGGGTGGGATCAACCGGGCCCGCGGGACAAGATTCAACTTGCCGCTGCCCCGTCTGGTGACCTGTTCCTGCAGGCGGCGGTCTTTTCCGTCCAAACCAACGCTGAACGAGCCCGCACTCAGCTCCGTGCGATAGGACCTGTCATTGTTACATCGGTCCAGCGCGGCGATCGCACCCTGTACCACGTGCGTGTCGGACCCTATGTTGATCAGACCGAGGCCGATGCAGCGTTACAGCGTGTTCGTGAGGTGGGTTTTGAAGGTGCTCATGTGGTGGCGCGCGGTTAACGCTCGCGACTGGTGGTTCATCGTTTTATCGCTCTTTCTGTCGTGCTGGCTGTCTTTTGCCAACGCGCAGGGGATCGATACGCCGGCGAAATTCGCCTACCTGATCGATTTGTCCAGCGACACCGTTCTGCTGGAAAAAGCCGCCGACACACCAACGGCCCCGGCCTCCATGAGCAAGATGATGACGGTGCTCATGGTGCTGGAACGGCTGAAGGCCGGCACCCTGTCGCTCGACGACACCTTCCCGGTCAGCAAAAAGGCCTGGGAAAAAGGCGGATCGAAAATGTTCGTCAAGGTCGATACCCGGGTCAGGGTCGAAGACCTGCTGCGCGGCATTATCGTCCAGTCCGGCAATGATGCCTGCATTGTCGTTGCGGAAGGGCTGGCTGGCAGCGAGAGCGCGTTCGCAGAACAGATGACCGCCAAAGCCCGGGAACTGGGCCTGACCAACAGCCATTTCATCAATGCCACCGGTTGGCCGGACGAAGGGCATCTGATGTCGGCCCGCGATCTGGGAAAGCTGGCGGAAATTCTGATTACGCGATTTCCCAAATTTTATCCGATGTTTTCCGAACAATCGTTCACCTACCACGATATCACGCAAAACAACCGCAATCCTGTGCTGAGCAAGGACATTGGCGCGGATGGCCTCAAGACCGGCCACACGGAAGTCTCAGGCTATGGCTTGGCCGCTTCGGCGGCGCGCGGCGACCGCCGGCTGGTCCTGGTCCTGAACGGATTGGAAAACACGAACCAACGCGCCCGTGAGGCAGAACGCTTGCTGGAGTGGGGCTTCCGGTCTTTTGAGGGCATTACCCTGTTCAAAGCACAGGACAAGGTTGAGGAAGCCCCGGTGTGGTTGGGCGAGCGCGCCAGCGTGCCGCTGGTGATTGCCGATCGCCTCGCCGTAACTTTGCCGCAACAGGCCCGGCAGAAATTGCAGGTTTCGATCAAGTATGACGCCCCGATCCCCGCGCCAGTTCACAAAGGGGACCGTGTAGGCGTGCTGCGTGTCACAGCGCCCGGATTCGAACCGGTTGAGCGCCCTCTGATTGCCGGCGCCGACGTCAACGCCCTTGGGCCGGTGGGCCGGGTACTGTCCGTCGCCCAGCACTGGCTTGCCAGCGTCCTCCCCTGATGACTGGTCCGGCCCGCTTTATCACCTTCGAAGGCGGGGAGGGCGCCGGCAAGACCACCCAGATTGCCCGGCTAGCGGAACGGCTGCGCGATCGGGGAGCAATGGTCACTGTCACGCGCGAGCCCGGCGGCACGCCGGAAGCCGAAGCAATCCGCGGCCTTTTGGTCCAGGGCGAAGCAGGACGATGGGACCCCCTGGCCGAGACGCTGTTGCATCTCGCCGCCCGCCGTCAGCACCTCGAACGCCTGATCCGGCCGGCCCTGGCCGGGGGTCGGTGGGTGCTTTGCGACCGTTTCCTGGACTCGACCCGCGCCTACCAGGGGGCGGCGCAAGGGGTGGCTCCCGATGTCATTGAGGCACTGGCCCAACCGGTGATGCAAGGCCTGGAGCCTGGGTTGACCTTGGTGCTGGACCTGCCGCCGCAAGCCGGCCTGGCGCGTGCGGCGGCGCGTGGCGATACCGGCCGCTACGAACGATGGCCGCTATCGCACCATCAGGCGATCCGCCAGGCGTTCCTGGACATTGCCGCCCGCGAACCGGACCGTTGCCGCGTCGTCGACGCTGAACAACCGCCCGAGGCGGTAGCCGCTGTCATTTGGCAAACGATGCAAGGCCGTTTCCCGGAGGTCGCCTGACGAGATGCTGACCCCGCGTTTCAACCCCAGTCTGATCGGCCATGCCGATGCCGAGGCCAAACTGTTGGCCGCCATCGCCAGCGGTCGCTTGCCGCATGCTTGGCTGCTGCTCGGTCCGAAAGGCATCGGCAAGGCCACGCTGGCATTTCGCTTTGCCCGCTATCTGCTGTCTGGCAGGGCCGATGCCGGCGACACCGCCGGCCCATCCTTGTTCGGCGATGCCGAACCCGCCGCGACGCCAGCGCAAAGCCTTGCAATCGATCCGGAACACCCGACCTTCCGACGCATCGCGGCCAAGGGCCATGCCGATCTGATGGTGCTGGATGCGGACCTTGCAACAGGCCGCTCCACAGTGATTCCAGCCGATGCTATCCGCACGCTTGGCCCGTTTCTGCATCAAACCGCGGGTGAAGGCGGCAGGCGTGTCGTCATCGTCGATGCGCTGGACGAGCTGAACCCCACCGGCGCCAACGCCCTGCTGAAACTGGTTGAGGAGCCGCCCGCCGGCGCGGTGCTGATCCTCGTTGCCCACTCCATGGCGCGGGTCCTCCCGACCATCCGCTCGCGCTGCCGCGTCCTGCGTCTGTCTCCCCTGGCTGATGGCGAAGTGGAGGCGGTCCTGGCTGAGCTGGCGCCAATGGAGGACCCCGCCGCCCGCTTGCAGGCCGCCGGCCTGGCGCACGGCAGCCCAGGCCGCGCCTTGGCTTTGCTCGAAGGCGACGGCATCGCCATTCATCAGGCAATGCAGCAATTCTGGCGGGCCCCATCGCGCGTCCAGCCGGAGGCCCTATCGGCCCTGGCGCAAATGGCCGGACAGGACGCCCTGCGCTTCAGCCATTTTGCCGATGCCTTTTGCCGTCATCTGGTCAACGCCGCCCGGGCGCAAGGCGGCGGCCCCGCCTGGGACGAAATGTGGTCCGACACCCTGCATTTGCTGGATCGGACTGAGGCCGTCTATCTGGATCGGCGGCAAGTGGCGCTCAATCGCCTCACCGCTGCGGCGAAGCTGGGGTAGACCGCAGGCACGCAGGTCATTAGGTAGAGGCCTTCAGCGTTAAACGACAAGGATGGTCCCATGACCGTCGTTACCATGAGCGGGCGGGAGCCCCTGGTCCTGGCCTTGCCGAAGGGCCGTATCCTCGACGAAGCCATGCCGCTGGTGCGCGGCGCCGGCATCGAGCCGGAAGCCGACTTCGACAACTCGAAAAGCCGGGCGCTGCGCTTTGCGACGAACCACGACAACGTCTCCATTGTGCGGGTCCGCAGCTTCGACGTTGCGACCTTTGTCGCCTTCGGCGCAGCGCATATCGGCATTTGCGGCCGCGACGTGCTGATGGAATTCGACTTTCCCGAAATCTATGCGCCGCTGGACCTGGGCATCGGCGCCTGCCGTCTGGCCGTGGCAGAGCCTAGCGAACTGGTGGCGCGCGACGACCCCAAGACGTGGAGCCATATCCGCGTCGCCACCAAGTATCCGAACGTCACGAAACGCCATTTCGCAGCCCGCGGCGTGCAGGCGGAATGCATCAAACTGAACGGCGCGATGGAGTTGGCGCCGACCCTGGGACTTTGCCGGCGCATTGTCGACCTGGTCTCGACCGGCGCGACATTGAAGGCGAACGGACTGGAGGAAGTCGAGCAAATCGCCGATATCACCTCGCTGCTGATCGTCAATCGCACCGCGCTGAAAACCCGCCCGGCCGAAATAAACGGCTGGATCGAACGATTCCGGGAGGCGACCCGTGCCGCAGCGGCTTAACGCTTCCGATCCGAAATTTGCTGCCCAATTCGCCGAATTCCTGACCGCCAAACGCGATACGGAAGCCAAGGCTGACCGGGCAGCCGCCGACATCGTTGCGGCTGTCCGCGCAGAGGGCGACCCGGCGTTGTTTGCCTATACTCAGCGCTTCGACCGCTTCCCGCTTGGCCCGGACACCATCCGCATCCGGCCAGAGGAAATGGCCGCGGCTTTCGAAGCGACGCCAGCGGAACAGCGTGAAGCGTTGGAACTGGCCGCCGCCCGCATCCGCGCCTTCCACGAGGCGCAACGCCCTGCCGACCTGAACTGGACTGATGACGCCGGCGTCCGCCTCGGCCTGCGCTGGACGGCGCTGGACAGCGTCGGCGTCTATGTGCCAGGCGGCACCGCAGCCTATCCCTCGTCCGTGCTAATGAACGTCGTCCCGGCCAAGGTCGCGGGCGTCCGGCGCATCGCCATGGCGGTGCCGACGCCGGACAACCAGTTGAACCCGCTGGTGCTGGCCGCCGCCCATGTCGCCGGCGTCGATGAGGCCTACCGCATCGGCGGCGCCCAGGCGGTGGCGGCGCTCGCTTACGGCACGGACAGCGTGCCGGCCGTGGACAAGATCGTCGGCCCCGGCAATGCCTATGTGGCGGCGGCAAAGCGGCTGGTGTTCGGCAAGGTCGGCATCGACACGATCGCCGGCCCATCCGAAGTGCTGATCGTCGCCGAGCAAGGCCAGGCCCCTGCCGAATGGCTCGCCGCCGACCTGCTGGCCCAGGCGGAGCACGACACCGCCGCCCAATCCATCCTGATTTCCGATAGTGCTGCTTTGTTGGACGAGGCCGAAAAAGCGGTCACCGCCACGCTCGCCCGCCTGCCCCGCGGCGAGATCGCGGCCGCCAGCTGGCGCGACCACGGCGCGCTGATCCTGGTGCCGAACCTCGACGCTGCCGCGCCGCTGGTCAACGCCATCGCGCCGGAGCATCTGCAACTGGTGCTGGCCGACGCCGACGGCTTTGCGGCTAAAGTCCGGCACGCCGGAGCCATATTCCTGGGGGCGGCGACGCCAGAGGCGGCAGGGGATTATGTCGGCGGTCCGAATCACGTACTGCCAACCGACCGTAGCGCCCGCTTCTCCAGCGGCCTCGGCCTCTACGACTTCCTGAAGCGAACAACGCTGCTAGGCTGCTCGCCGGAGGCGCTCCGCCGCATCGGCCCCGCCGCCGTTACACTGGCGGAGGCCGAAGGCCTGGGTGCGCATGCGCTCTCCGTTGCTTTGCGCCTAGGCAGCGAGCGTTAGGCCGCCAGCCATGAACGAGCGCAACCGCATTGTCAGCTTCCGTCTGGACGACAGCTTCGGCAGGGGCCGCAGGCCCGAAGTCGAGCAGGAGCGCGCGGTCGCAATCGAAGACCTGCTGGATGAGAATTGCTTCGCCCTCGATGGCGGGCCGGAGGGCCCGTACAGTTTGGTGCTTGGCATGGCCGACAATCGGCTGCTGTTTCAGGTACAAAACGAAGCCGGCGAAGACCTGCGGGTCATCGGTTTGGCGCTCGGCCCCTTTCGTCGTATCATTCGCGAATATCATGGCATCTGCGAAAGCTATTACGACGCGATCCGCAAACTGACTCCAATGCAAATTGAAACGATCGACATGGCCAGACGCGGACTGCACAATGACGGCACTGAACTGTTGCAGGCGCGACTGGAAGGCAAAGCCAGCATGGACTTCGATACCGGTCGACGGCTTTTTACCCTCCTCTGTGTCCTGCATATGAAAGCCTGAGAGACGCCACGATGAACGACTTTCGCGTCAGTGCCGTGCTCTTTTCCTGCGAGATGAACGTCGTGCGCTCAGCGATGGCGGAAGGCTGGATGAAACACTTCCATGGCCGGAAGGTATATGTCGATTCTTGTGGATTGCAGGCCGGCGAGCCTGATCCTTTTGCGATTGCCGTCATGGCGGAAGTCGGCATCGACCTATCCAAGCACAAGGCCAAGACATTTGATCAACTGAACGACAGCTCGTTCGACATCATCGTCGCTTTGGCGCCGGCGGCCCAGTTTCGCGCCATAGAGTTCAGCCACGCCCAGGCGATCAAGGTCGCGTTCTGGCCGACAACGGACGCCACTGCCGAATACGGCAACCGCGAACGCCGGCTGGATGCCTACCGGGCCGTCCGCGACTACCTCCGCGACCGAATATTGGAAAAATTCCCAGTTTGAGCGATGCAACCCCTTTGAGCTTGGTACTGGCCAGCGCGTCCCCCCGGCGTGTTGATCTGTTAGCGCAGATTGGCATCACACCGGCTGCGATCCGCCCGGCGGACGTGGATGAGACCCCCCTCAAGGACGAGAAGCCTCGGGAGCTAGCCGCCAGACTGGCGCTGGCCAAGGGCCAGGCAATTGCCCAGCCGGGCTGCTTTACCCTGTCCGCGGACACGGTCGTCGGGGTAGGCCGCCGCATTCTGCCCAAGGCGGATACAGAGGCCCAGGCCCGCCGGTGCCTGGCACTGATGAGCGGTCGCCGCCACCGGGTCTATGGCGGTGTTGCGCTGATCCGGCCGGATGGCGGGGTCCTGCAACGCCTCGTCACGACGGACGTGCGTTTCAAACGCCTGGAGGACGGCGAAGTCTCAGCCTATATCGCCAGCGGCGAATGGCAGGGCAAGGCCGGTGGCTATGCCATCCAAGGCCGAGCGGCAACGTTTGTCGCATGGATCGGTGGGTCTTACTCCAATGTTGTCGGGCTGCCATTGCACGAAACCGCCGGCATGCTGCGTGGCGCTGGCTTCCGATGGTGACGGTCCCTCCATTTCGGCTACCGCCGGTGGACGAGATTGTCGTTTCTGCATCCCCTGGCGAAATTCGCGCCGGCATTCTGCGCCTCGGCGACGTCTGGGGCCTGGATTGGCATTGGCCGGATGCTCCCAACCCTGTCGGCGCCATATACGCATTGCGGATTTCCCGCCTTGCGCCGGAAGCCCGCGGCGCGTTTTGCATCGTGGATGAGCAGGGCCAGGAAGGCTTTCTGGACCTTGGCAAGCGGAAAACACCGCTGCATGAAGGACAGAGAGTGCTGGCCCAGGTCACGCGCGCGCCAGAAGCCGGCAAACGCCTGACCCTATCGCCCACCATTCGCCTTGCCGGGCGCTACCTGGTCTACACACCGATGCATGCCGGCATCAGCGCCTCCCGCCAAATTGGCGACAAGGCAGTAGCGCAAAAGCTGCAAGGCTTGGTCAAGACGGCAATTACACCGGAAGAGGGCGTCATCGTCCGCGCTGTCGCCGCCAACCCAACCGTTCCGCCGGACGCCATCCTTGCAGAGCTGGACCGCCACCGTGCAACCTGGGCGGCTGCACGAGCGGAACAAAGCCTTGGCTGCGTCGGGCCGGCGCCATCGCTGATCGAGGCCAGCCTGATCGAGCGGGCGAACGCCGGCAGGCTGACGGTCACGGTCGACACGCCGTCTCTGCGGGCCACAGCTCAGGCGGCGGCAAGTGCCTGGACTGCATGCGAACCGATAACGGTCCGCTTGGATCGCTCCGCGCCGTTTGCCAGCAGCGGTGCAGAAGAAGCCTTCGCCTTGGCAGCCAGTTCCGAAATCCCACTCGTCACCGGCGGTACATTGTGGCTTGAGACAACCCGCGGCGGCTGGATGGCCGATGTCGACAGCGGCACTGCACGAGGGCAAGCGGAGCCTGTGCGCCTGGAAACCAATCGTGCGGCAGCCGTGGAACTGGCACGGCAAATCCGCCTGCGCCAGGCCGCCGGACTGTTCATTGCCGATTTCCTGCGCTTGTCGGACGCCAAGGCAGCGGCTGGGATAGCGCAAACCTTGCGCAATGGATTTGCGGAGGACCCAGCACCGCTGCATTTCAATCCAGGGTTCGACCCGTTGGGCTTTTACGCCTTCACCCGCGGCCGGATCGCGCCACCATTCGCCTCGCGGCTGGCTGATGGCGGCCATGCGCAAGCCGCTCTCTCCGGACTTCGCACTTTGGTTCGCTCAACCCTGGCCGACCCTGCGGTCCACCATGCGCTCTATGTCTCGCCCGCAACGCTGCAGTCGGTGGCCAACCTGCCGATAGCGCTGCAACAGGCTGCGGACCAACTGGGCCAGAAGCCTGTATTGTTGCCGGATGCATCGCTTGGCCGTGGCGGTTATGTTGTCCGCCCGTTTCGACCGGCGCCGACCGGACAGGAGCAACGCCCATGACCGACCGTTCCGACAATGTGGTCCCTCTCCGACCTCGCTCCACCCCCCGTTGCCCGATATGCAAAAAGCCGGCGGCGATTGACTTCCGACCGTTTTGCTCCAAGCGATGCGCCGACCTCGACCTGCACAAATGGCTGAATGAAGTCTATGTCGTCCCATCGGTAGAGCCACCGGAGGGATTGGACGGAGATGATATCGGCTAGTGCATGAACATTTCGCCAATATCATCGCCCGTATTTCGCCCGATTGTTCCGTAAACCAAGGTTACCTCTTCCTGCCCCAACGACAACGCCAAGGCGTCGTCCTGGAAGACCGTAAAATGGCGTACGTCCCCGCTTTCTCCTCGCTCGTCGGCCTCGTTGCTGGTAGCCCAGCTTTTTTCGATCGCCGAAACTAATGTGTACCGCTCTCCATCATTTCCCCTGCCTAGGCAAAAGTTGACTTCAGAATGTCATCCTGAACCCCAGGCAGACGTTGCCACCTCTGCCGGACGTACGATATCGGGACTGTCCATTGTACTTTCGGCTTGTGTGGCGCTGGTCTTTAGGTGCCATGCCCTCTAAAAACTCTCAAGTGATGACCATCACTACTGACCAAGAAATGGGCCCGGTTCTGAAATGGCACTTCTCAATTGGCTGTTCCGCCGCAAAAAAAAGACACCGGCGGACCCAACCCCACAGATTGTAGAGCAGGGCGCGCGGGAGCCGATCCATTGGTTCGAAGCCGCCGTCGTCGGCGTAGAATTGGAAAATCAGGACGGCTCCATCCGCCAGGACATCATCGCCCGCACCGAACCCGGGACGGAAACCATCCTGGTTGCGCAGATGGGGGCATTGAAACTGGCTGCCGTATTCATTGCCGCCACCGGCGAACAGATCGGCTATCTGCCGCGCGAGGTCTCAAACAAGATCATCCGTGAGGCCAAGGGACACGACTACGGTAGCCGCATCGCCTCGATCAGCGAACCGGACGAGGACAGCGGCATCCGCAACGTCGTCCTGACGATCAACGTGTTCAAAAAACCGGGACGGCGCTAGAACATCGCCCGATCCAACCGGATCGGGGGATGCTTTAAATCCGCATCTCGTTGTTCATCCAGGCCTGGATCAGCCGGTACGCAATGCTGTCGCGACGCGGGAACTTCACGCCGTGCGACTCCGGATCGTCCATTTGCAGGCGATGCAGCCATTTGGCGTCTTCCATCTCGTCTTCCTGCAGCACGATCTCCATATCCTCGGACTCGGCATGGAAGCCCAGCATCAGCGAGGCCGGGAACGGCCAGGGCTGGCTGGCCCAGTAATGAACGTTATCCGGGCGAACGGTGACGCCGACCTCCTCCAACACCTCGCGCGCAACCGCCTCCTCCAGGCTCTCGCCCGGTTCGACAAAGCCGGCCAGGGTCGAATACATGCCGGGGATCGGGAAGTTCTTGTTACGGCCGAGCAGGCAATAGTCGCCCTTGTAAACCAGCATGATCACCGCCGGGTCGGTCCGCGGGAAATGCGGCGCCTTGCAGTCGGGATTAACGCAATCGCGCTGGTTGCCGGCCTCGCTCACCGTGGTCGGGCTGCCACAGACCCCACAATGCTGGTGGCGGGCGTGCCAGTACATCAAGCCGCGCGCATGCGCCAGGATAGCGCCTTCGTGTTGGTCGATGGACGGCCCGAACTTGCGCAGATCGTCGAACGCGCCCTGCGCCTCCAACAACGGATTCAGGTAAGGGTTTTCGTGATGCGAGACATCGACGGCGAAATAAGCGCGGCCTTCCTTGATCCCCAGCAGGGAGATGTGCTTGCCGGCGTCCAACAGCTCGCGCGCTTCCGCAACGGTCGGCAGCAACGCGCGATCATCCTCCGCATGCGCCAGGTTCTGGTTGCGCCAGACCGGCACCAGCACGGTTTCAGGATTGGCCAGCCGCTCCGCCAGCCAATTGGGATCTTTGCGGCGGTGCGAGAGGCGGTCGAGCGGTGCACCAGTGTACCAGAGGCGTTTCGGCATGGGCATATTCCTTACTACCGGCAGAAGCCGTTTATTGTCCTATTGGCTTATCGCAGCCGGCGGATTGCGGCAACAGCGATAGAGTACAAGTGCGATCAGGTTCCGGTGACGAACGCCCACAGGTCGTCGGCGCCGCGCTTGGCGACCATCTCTCCCAGCCGGATCGACCATTCGGCCTCATTGCCGAATTCGTCGCGCCAGACCCAAAGGCGGCGGGTGCGGTGGTGCAACGAATGCTCATAGGTGAAGCCCATCGCGCCATGGGCCTGGTGCGCAATGGCCGAGCCCTTGGTGGCCGCCTCGCCGATGCGGACTTTGGCAGTCGCGATTTCGGCCAGCGCCGTCTCGCTCCAGCCGTCGGCCGTCAAAGCACCGGCAGACGAAACGGCCTCAGCGACCGCTTCCGCAGCGGCGCCGGCGGCGGCGGCCTCGCCGGCCAGTTCGGCGAGCGCATGTTGAATCGCCTGGAATTTGGCAATGGGGCGGCCAAATTGCTCTCGTTCCAAGGCATATTGCACGGACTGGTCAAGCACCCGTTGCAACGCGCCTGCCATCTGAGTGCAGCGGACCGCAGCGCCGAAGGCTTGCAGTGCAGCCTCGTCCAGGCCGGCCGGGGCCGGCCGGACGGACACCGGCGTTGCGTCGTCGAATGCTACATCGTCCGCCGGTTCGCCCGCCAAGGAGACACCCGGCGTAATCGCGCAGTCCGCAGCCTTGACCAAGGCGATCACAGCCGCACCACCCTCGCGCGCCAGGACGGCGATATGCTCGGTCGCGCGGGCATAGGGCACTGCGTGCGCGGTACCGGCCAACCGACCGCCCGCAAACGAGATCGTTGTGCCTGCCTGTATCGGCGCCGCCGTCATCGGCCCCAAGGGAACCTGCACGCCGCCTTGCGCCAACAGCCATCCGGCCAGCAGGGTTTCCGCCAGAGGCACCGGCGTCGCAAATGCGCCGGCGACCTTCAGCACCGCGAACCCATCCGCCATTTCCGCGCCGGAACCGCCAATCTCGTCCGAAACCCAGGTCAGCGTCAGGCCGCTTTCTTCCAATGCGTTCCAGAGGTCGGCAGGCCATTTGCCTTCCTCAGCATCATTGATGACGCCAGGCTCACACAGGTCCTGACAGACGCGGGTAATGGTATCGACGATAATCGAGTCGGATTCGGACATGGTTTTGGCGATTTCCCGAAGGCGTATGGTTCAATCAAAGAAACGCGGCGCGGCAGGCGCTGTCAAGCGTTGGCGCTCAACCTTTGAACCGCGGCTCCGGCACGCCCTTGATGCCCAGGCCTTGGATCACGAACAGGCCGCCGTCGTCCGGGCCGTCCACCTTCATGTTGTGGCTTTCGGAGATGGAGGTGATGTAGATGTCCTCCAGGTCCGGCCCGCCGAACATGACGCTGGTCGGGCGCGCGCACGGCATATCGATCAGCAGGTCCAGCTTGCCCTGGGGCGATAGCCGCGCGACCTTGCCGGCGGTGACGAAGGCCGACCAGATATAGCCTTCCGCATCGACCGTGCCGCCATCCGGCCAGGCATTGTGCTCGGCCTTGGTGTCCACCAGAATGCGCTCGTTCGAGACGCCGGCGTCGCCATAGTCATAGGCCGCGATCCGCGCCTTGCGGCTGTCGGAGAAATAGAACGTCTTGCCGTCCGGGCTGAACGAGGGGCCGTTGGTGACGATGATGTCGCCCATCATGGTCTCCAGGCTCAGGTCCGGGTTCAGGCGATAGAGCGTGCCTTCCGCCGTCCCGGTGATCTTCGTCGCCATGGAGCCGGCGAGGAAGCGGCCCTGCTTGTCCACCTTGCCGTCGTTCAGGCGGTTGCCGGGCTTGCCGGGCTCCGGGTCGATGATCAGCTCGGTCTTGCCGGTGGCGAAGTCGAAGAAGTGAAAGCCATCCTCCATCGCCAACACCGCGCCGCCCTGCTCGCGCAGCGCCATGGAGCCGACGGTCGACGGCACCTGCCAGTCCTCCCGCTTACCGGTCTTGGGGTCGAGCCGGTGCACGGTCGGCCCGCGGCTGTCGAGCCAGTAGAGCGCCTGCTCGGCCACATCCCAGAGCGGCCCCTCCCCCAGCTTGTCGCGGGTGGTGCCGACGCGGGTGACGGTGTATTGGCGGGTCATGGGCAGGTTCCTCGGGTGGTTCGGTTTTGCGTGGCGGCCAGTCTACCCCACCCGCCGCCATCAATGCGAGACTCCGGAGCAAGCCCATCGACGCCGGAGAGTGACGGGCCTAGTCTTTCCGCATCTCCCCGCCTGCAGTTTGCGCCCTGCCATGACCCACGTCCTCACCCTCCCCCCCCTGGCCGATGCCGACGAGCGGCTGGCGGTGCTGGAGCGCCAGGTCCATGCCGACCTGTTCGCGCTGCGCCATCCCGAGAAGATTTGGGTGCCGCCCAAGATCTCGCCGGACGGGGCGCATGTCTACAACGTCATCGTCGCCGGCGCGGGACAGGCCGGGCTGGCGGTTGGCGGCCTGCTGCGGCGGGAGGGGGTCGACAACTTCCTGCTGATCGACAAGGCCCGGCAGGACCGGGAGGGCGTCTGGCACGACTTCGCGCGCATGCCGGAAATCCGCTCGCCCAAGCACTATCCGGGCCCGGACCAGGGCCTGCCCAACCTGACCTACGAGGCCTGGCACCGCGCCGCGTTCGGCGATGCGTCCTGGGACTCGATAGAACTGGCGCCGCTGGCGCAGTGGACGGACTATCTGGTCTGGATCCGCAAGGTGCTGGACCTGCCGATCCGCAACGAGACCGAGCTGACAGGCATTCATCCTCACCCCGCCGGCCTGGAACTGACCGTCCGCACGCCCGCCGGCGCGGAGCGCCTTGTCTGCCGCCGGCTGGTGCTGGCGACGGGCCATGACGGCACCGGCCGCTGGTGGATGCCGCCCTATCTGGAGGCGCTGCCGCAGCACCTGCGCGCCCAGGCTGCCGACCCCATCGACTTCGCCGTGCTCAGGGGCAAGACCGTGGCGGTGCTGGGCATTGGCGCGTCCGCCGGCGACAACGCCATCGCCGCGCTGGAGGCCGGGGCAGAGTCGGTGCACATGTTCTGCCGGCGTGATACTATCCGCCGCCAGCAGGTCTATCGCTGGGTGATGAGCGCCGGCTTCCTGCGCCATTGCCACGAGCTGGACGACGAGTGGCGCTGGCGTTTCGTGACCTATGTGCTGGAAACGCGGATGGCGATGCCGCCGAACACCTGGCAGGCGGTCTCATCCCTGCCGGGCTTCCACCTGCACACCAGCGCCAACTGGCTGGATGCGCGCGAGGAGGATGGCCGCGTCGTCGCCGAAACCGCGAAAGGCCCCTTCACCGCCGATTTCGTCATCGCCTGCACCGGCCACGACCAGGACCTGACCGCACGCGCCGAGCTGGCGCCGTTCGCCGACCGTGTGCTGCTCTGGCGCGACGCCTACCAGCCGCCGGCGCACGAGCGGAACGAGCGGCTGGCCCGCTATCCCTACCTCGACCGCAATTTCTGCTTCATGGAGCGGGAGAAAGGCGCCGCCCCCTGGCTCTCCCGCATCCACGACTTCACCTTCGGCCCAACCATGTCCTTCGGCCCCAGCGGCTGCTCCATCAGCACGCTCCGCCTGACGGTGGAAATGCTGGTCGCCGGCGTCACCCGCGAACTGCTGAAGGAAGACGTGGCGGAGCACTGGCAGGCCCTGCAGGCCCACCCTGACTATATTCCGTATTGAGGGGGCTTTTTGCGGTTATAGCAACGGCGCAAGGCTTCCACCTTCCATCACCCCTTCATCAACTCAGTTTCGCAAGCCAGCCCCTCTCACCACCCTTCACCCTGAGGTGGCGCTCGCAGAGCGCCCTCGAAGGGGCGGTGCCAGAGCGCGACACGCCGCCTTCGAGGCTCCGCTTCGCGCAGCGCCTCAGGCTGAAGGGCGGAGAGTGTCGGCTGGCCTAAACCCACCTTCATCCCGAGTGCGCCCGCAGGGCGTGTATCGAGGGACGCACTCCCGGCGCCTCTCGATACGGCGCCGTGGGCCTACTCGAGGTGAAGGTGAGAGAGTCAGCTGCAATTGCCATAGGCATTAGTGGGCGCGGCCGCCGAGCGGTGATGGCATCCGCTATCCGCCGCCCTCCAACCATCTTCAGCCTGAGGCGCCCGGCGAAGCCGTGCCTCGAAGGCCGCCACTGCCCCCGCCATGCCAACGCGACTCAGAACAATGTCCCCGCCAATTCGACCCCATAGAGCGCAACGGCGGCCAGCGCATCCGCCGGCGTCGTCTCCGCCATCTTGAAACCCAGCCAGAACAGCCCGACGACAGCGGCTCCCAGGGCGAGAACCCACGCCATCCGCCCCAGATGCGCGAGCCCGTCCTGATGCCCGGTGAGCCATTTGGCAGCCTCCGCCGCGGCACGCTGGTGGGCAGGATCTTCAGGGTCAAAGCGGCCGGTCTTATCCTCCCCTTCCTTTAACGCCGGTAGGCGCAGCACATTGAGCCACTCCCGCTTTTTCTCCTCCGGCGGACCGGTGAACACCAGCGGCGCGAACAGCAGCAGGCCGAAATGCAGCAGCGTCGGCACCAGGGTCGAAAACAGCATCAGCGTAAACCAGAGCCCCTGCCCAAACGGCTCCGCCGCCGCCCGCTCAATCTCGGCGGCGACACTGCCGGGCCAGCCGACTTGCAGGCGCACAGCCTCCATGACTAGGCCGAGGAAAAAAGCGAGGACGATCAGACAAAGCACCGCGAACGCAACATCCGCCGGCCCCTCCCACGCCATCCGCGCAAGGAGACGCCGTCGCTGACGCCGGTCAGCTTGACGTTGCGCCTCGGGCCAGTCACGTTCGGCGATGCCCGCCTCCTTACCCGTTTTCCATAAGGCGACGAGGAAGCGGGTAGCGAGCCAGCGGCTGACGAACCAGGAGGCGAGATCCAGGCAACCATTCAGGAAGGGTAGGACGACGAAAAAACCGATTATAACAAGGGCTTGCTGGCGATTCTCGGTGAACCAAAACCCGTAAATAATTTCAACAACGAATAACACAGTAATTGCCATAATATAAATAATTGAATTTGCTATATTTTTTTCTGGTTTTATTTTTCCAGCACGAACGGCAGCGATAATGAGAGCAATAACACCAATGATACCGAAAACAAAAGCGACAACAAGAGCATGACCTCCACTGCCGACGACAACGAAAGCGAAAGAGACAGTCACAGCGAACGCGGATGCGACAGCACCAGCGCCAGCTAGGGCGCCAGCATAAGCGCCCGCGACAGCGAAAACGCTAGCGACAGAGCCAGCTATGTAAAACGAGAAACCAATCCCGAATACCAAGCCAACTATGGCTTGCGTGTAGATGTTTCCAACCTTGGGAAAGACGGACTCGTCCATAATTTGGCCGTCGCCATAGCCTAACCCGGCCAGCACGAAAAACACTGCCCATGTGTAACAGAATGCCAACAGCATTGAGACCGCCCAGGCCTGAGAGCTGAACTTTGGACCGTAAAACCATCGGACACGCCGCAAGCCCTGAGCCAATGCTCGCGCATACCGCGCCGTCGGCCTCTGCCGCAGCCTTGCCGCCGCCTCCTGCCGCGCACTCTCCAGCTTCAGCAGGTCATCCCGTCGCGCCCGCGCCGTTGTCCGCCGGGTGTGGAACAGGAAGGTGAACAGCGCCACCAGCCCGCCCAGCACAAACAGTCCGGTGCGTAGGTTATCATCCACCGCCGATGCCCCCTAACCGACTGTCTACCGCCCCGCGAACGCCGGGATGACCTCCTCGATCAGGCGTTGGGTCTGGTCCATCAACTCCTGGTCGCTGCTGCCGGTCGGGCGCAACACGAACTTGGAGACGCCGGCGGCGATGTATTCCTCGATGCGGGCGCAGATGTCCGCGCCGGTCCCGACCGCGAAGGCGTATTTTGGATCGCGGCCGGTGCGCTGCTGGATGTTCTTCACCAGATACGGCAGCGGCCCGTCCTCCCAGCCGCCAAAGCGGAAATAGAAGCCGGTGCCGTAATGGTCGTCGTCGATCCTGCGGCCGTTTTCCTTCACCGCCGCCTTGATCGCCTCGATCACCGGCGCGACCTGGGCCGGGCTTTCCGCGCCGGCCTGCCAGCCGGTGCCGATGCGCGCGGTCCGCCGGATCGCCACCTTGGACGAGCCGCCGATCCACAGCGGAATGTTCTTGTTCACCGGCCTGGGCGCGATCGTCGCGTCGGTGTATTGGAAGTGCTCGCCCTGGTAGGTCACTTTCTCCTGGGTCCAGAGCGCGGCGATCAGGTCCAGTGCCTCGTCGGCGATCTTGCCGGAGCCCTGCGGCGAGCGCCCGGTCGCCGGCCAATCCGCCGCGACCGGCGAGCCGACGCCGAACGCCGGCAGGATGCGCCCGTCCGAGAGGAAATCCACTGTCGCGCACTGCTTGGCCAGCAACAGCGGGTCGCGCAGCGCGACGCTGGCGACGTTCATGCCGAATTTCAGCCGGTCGGTCGCGCCGGCCAGCGCCGCCATGGTGCTCATGGTTTCCAGGAAGGGCACGCGGGAGACCAGCCGGTCGGTCTGCCAGATCGAATCGATCCCGCCCGCCTCGCACATCTCCACCCATTTCCAAAACGCCTTGGCGGACGAAAACGGAAACTCCGCCATGCCGAGGCCGATGCCGATTGCCATTGTCGCTAATCCCTAAAATCCTGCCGGGCGACGCCTACGCCGCAAACTCGCCAAGAGAATAGGCGTTTCGAGGCAGAGCGTCGATAGGGAGCGCGCCCACGCTGCCCCCCAACACGGCAAAGCGCCGGCCCCTTTTCAGGACCAGCACTCCACCTTGAACGATAGGCAGATAGCGGCTTACACCATCGGCTGCAAATCCACCTTGTACAGCGAGGTATTGGCGATATCGCGCAGATCGACGGTCATGACGCCGGTGTCGGCGGCAATCTTCACATGACCGTAGAACTGCAGCCCGTCGGAGGGCGGCAGGTTCGCGACGCCGGCCGGGTCCTTGGAGAACTTCACTTCGACGCCGAAGGTGTTATCCATCGCGCCGGGACCGAAGGAGCCGGCATGGATCGGCCCGGAGACGAATTCCCAGAACGGGTTGAAGTCCTGGAACTGCGCCTTGTTCGGGTCATAGTAGTGGGCGGCGGTGTAATGCACGTCTGCGGTCAGCCACACGGTATTCTGCACGCCCGCATGCTGGATGAACGACAGCAGCTCGGCAATATCGAACTCGCGGCCCAGCACCGGGCCATCACCGTTGGCGCCGTTCTCGAAATCGGTCTTGCCGTCGCGGACCAGAATGCTGATCGGCATGTCGGCGGCAATCACCTTCCAGATGGCCTTCGAGTTCACCAGCTCACGCTTCAGCCAGTTCAACTGCTCGCGGCCGAGGAAGTCGGTGGCGGCGCTCCGGCTGTCCTGGCGGTTCGGCGAGTTGTCGCCGCGATAGGTGCGCATGTCGATGACGAACACGTCCAGCAGCGGACCGTACGAAACCTTGCGGTAGACGCGGCCGGATTCGGCCAAGCTCTGATCGGTCGGCATGAACTCATGGAACGCTTGGTTGGCGCGCGCCGAGAGCAGGGCCATGCTCTTGACCTTATAGCGGTCGTCGGACACCAGAATCTCGTTCGGGTACCAGTTGTTGGTGGTCTCGTGGTCGTCCCACTGGGCGATCATCGGCACGTTGGCCATCATGGCGCGGTAATGCGCATCCATCAGGTTGTATTTGTAGTTGCCGCGGAACTCATTCAGGGTTTCGGCGACTTTCGTCTTTTCTTCGATGAGGATGTTCTTCCAGATGGTGCCGTCTTTCAACGTCACTTCCGATTTCATCGGACCATCGGCATAGATGCAGTCGCCGGAGTTAATATAGAAATCCGGGTTCTGGTCCAACATGGCCTTGTAGCCGCGCATGCCGCCCCAGGCCTCGTTGATGCCCCAGCCCTGGCCGGCGGTGTCGCCCGACCAGACGAAGGTGATGTCGCGCTTCTGGGTCGGCGCGGTGCGGATGCGGCCGACCACCGGCTCGCTCATGGCTTTTTCGTTATCAAGGCTGGCGAAGGCCACGCGATAGAACACGTCCTGGCCGGCTTCCAGGCCGGTGATCACAGTCTTGGCCGTAAAGTCGCTGTTCTCCAGCGCGTGCGGGCCACGGATCATGCGGGCGTTCTTGAAGTCTTCGGTCGCGGCGACCTCGATCATCATGCGCGCGGCGCGGTCGGCGCGGCTCCAAACCACGGCGGAATTGGCGGTGATGTCACCGGACTGAATGCCATGGGTGATGACCGGCCGGCCGGCTTGGGCGAGCGCCGGGCGGGCAAGCCCGCTGGCAGCCAGGGTCAGACCGGCGCTGGTGCTGGCCAGAAACTGGCGACGGGTGGTGAACAGGCGGGACATGGGAATGGCTCCGTTGCTGAGGGTCATTAACAGCCCGGTTCCCCTACTCGCCGATCACTACGCTGCCATGGCAATCAGTTGACGCTTTGATGAAACGCCGGTTGATGAAACGCCGGTTGATGAAATGCCGGTCGATGACACGCCGGTCGAAGACACGTCGGCTCAGTCGATCACCTTTACGAACTTCGGCGGATGTGCCGCGATCACGTCCTCGTTCAGCTTCGCGCCCCAGCCCGGCCCCGGCGGCAGCTGCACCGCACCATTCCGGATGTCCGGCGCCCAGGTGATGATGTCGTTTTTCCACGGGATATCGTCGATGTCGATCTCCATCACCCGGAAATTCGGGATGGCGGCGCAGAAATGCGCGCTCATCAGGCTGGAGAGGTTGCCGTAGAAATTGTGTGGCGCGCAGTTGATCTCATACGCCTCCGCCATCGCTGCGATCTTGGCGCCCAGCCAGGTGCCGTTCCAGGGCAGGTCGATGATGGCGACATCCATGCTGGCCTGCTCGAAGAAAGGCCGGAACTCGCGCAGGCCGAACAACGACTCGCAAGATGCGATGGGCGTGGCGACCCGCTCGCGGATCGCCGCCAGCGCCTTCGGGTCGTATAAGTCGATCTCGATCCAGGTCAGGCCCAGGTCGTCCAGCCCGGTCGTGACCAGGCGGTAGCCTTCCGGCTTGAAATTGAAATTCAGGTCGAGGCGGATGCCCATTTCCGGCCCGGCGCCTTCTGACAACGCCGCCAGCTCCTCACGTAGCGCATCGACCAGCGCGGGAGTCGCGTGCAGCGCCGGCCAGCCCGGCGAACGGCCAAAGCCGGGCATATGCAGGCTGGCGGTTTCCCGCTCATGGTCGAACAGGAAGATATTGGTCTTCAGCCCCTTGAAGCCCGCATCGCGCACCCGGCGGCCCAGCGCCACCAGATCATCGACCTTGCGGATTGCCGGCTGGCCGATCTGGTCCGCCATTTCGGGGTTCAGCAAATAGGTGCCGCAATGGCTCCAATAGACCGGGATTTCCGTGCGCATCGCCCCGCCCAGCAGGTCATACACCGGCACATTCAGCGCCTGGCCCTTGATGTCGAGCAGGGCGTTCTCGATGGCGGCGATGGCCTGCTGGTTGACGCCGCCCGGCGCCTGCCGCGTCATGGCATAGAGCATCTGGTGCACCCGCTCGTGCGCCATCGCATCCATGCCGACGATGCGTTCCACCAGCCGCTTGATCACCACCGACAGGCCGGGCGAGCCATAGCACTCGTTGTACTCGGCAATGCCGGTGATGCCATCATCGGTGGCGAGCTTCAGAAACGAAAAGTCCCGCCAGCCAGCGTTGCAGTGCAGGATTTCGCAACCGGTGATACGCATGAGACAGACCTCAACAGTAGGACGGATTTCTGACAGAATGCTAACCGACGTTTCCCGTTCTGCCCAGAGCCGGTTGGGCCGGCACCGGCGGCTACTTCGATAAAAACTCCCGCCACAGGTTTTGATAGGCGAACAGCGCCGGCACGCCGCCCGTATGCCAGAAGCACACCCGCTCACCGTCGGGCAGGATATGGCGGCGGCGGAGCGCCATCAGACCGGCGAACACCTTGCCGGTATAGACTGGGTCCAGCGCAACACCTTCGCGCGAGGCCATCGTCATGATGGCTTCCGCTACCGCAAAGCTCAGCCGTCCATAACCAGGCGCGAGGCTATCGTCGAACAGCGCGATATCGTCTTCATGAACCGGGTTCTCCATACCCAGCAATTCGCCGATTTCGCGGCAACGGTCGAACAGGCGCGGTATTTGCGCCCCAGCAGAGCGGCGGACGCAAATGCCCAGGACAGGGTCCTGGCGGCCGAGCGCGCGCAAGCCGAACAACAGCCCGGCATGGCTGGCGCCGCTGCCAGAAGCTATGACATGCACCATGTGCGCACTATCCTGCGCCAGCACTTCCGCCGCCGCCTGGCAATAGCCCAAAGCGCCCAGCGGCGGGTGGCCCGGCCCCAACGGGATGACGTACGGTCTTCGCCCGGCCGCCCGCAATTCATCCGCCCAGGCCATCAAAGCGCGGTCGGCGCCGGCTTCGTCTTCGCCATGCGGATAAGACCGGGCTTCCGCGCCGAACAAGCCGTCCAAAAACACGTTCCCGCCGGTCCGATAGAGCGGATCGTCGGACGGCACCCGGTCCTCCAGTTGCAGGTGCACGCTCATCCCCAGCCGCGCTCCAGCAGCCGCGGCAGTGCGGGCAAAATTGGACTGAACTGCGCCGGTAATGAGGATGGCGTCCGCCCCCTCAGCCATGGCCTCGCCCAGGTAGAACGCTAGCTGGCGGACCTTGTTGCCACCCATACCAAGGCCGGCAAGGTCGTCCCGCTTCATATGCAGGTCGATGCCAAGGTCCGCCGACAACCGTTCGGCACGGTCCAAGGGGGTGGCGCGATCGTGGCCGAGCGGCGCTTGCGGCCGCGCTGCCAGCCGTTTCAGCATGTCGCCTGTCATTTTCGATTACTCCTCGCCAGCCAAATACCGCTCGCCATGATCAGCGCAGCGCCGGCCCAGGTCCATGCGACCGGCACCTCGCCGAATGCCAGCCAGGCGAATACCGCCGCATAGACAAGGGTGGAATAGAACAACGGCGCCAGCAGGCTGGCTTCGCCCTTGGCCATGCCGGCAATCATCAACGCCTGGCCGCTGACGGTCAGCGCGCCGATCAGGAAAATCAGGCCGGCCTGGTGCCAGGTCGGTTCGGTCCAGACGAACGGCATCAGCAGCGCCGACAACACCAGGCCAAAGCCGTTGGTATAGACCATTGCCGTACCGACAGCGTCGCGCTGGGCGATGTAGCGGGCGCAAGTCACCTCCACCCCCATCGCCAACGCGGCAGCAAACGGCACCAGCGCCATCACCTGAAAGGTCTCGGGCGTCGGCCGCGTAATCAGCAGCGCACCGGCAAACCCCAGCGCCACCGCCGCCCACCGCAGCCACCGCACCCGCTCACCCAAAAAGACCGCCGCCAGGATCAACGCGAAAAACGGGCTGGCGTAAGAAATCGCCGTGACGTCCGCGACCGGAAGATAGGCGACGCCGATAAAGATGCAGGTTGCGGACGTAACGCCGCCGCCGCTGCGCAGCAAATACAGCCACGGAACCCGCGAGACCGGGCTGGCAAAGCGCGTCGCTAGAACGGGCGCCGTCAACAGAAAACCGGTGACATAGCGGCCGAAGGTAATGACCAGCGGATGAATCGGATGCGCGACCTGCGTCTCCGCCACCAAGCGGGCGACAACGTTGGTGCTGGCGAAGAAGCCGCAAGCCAACAGGACAAGGATCATGGGCCGCATCGGCGCGTTGCCCCTGGATGAGCGAACAGACGCCCAACGCTATCACGCCGGATCGGCCGCGTAACCTGTCTCGATACGGCGCTAGCAAGCTTGCACGGGCATAGACACGCGCGCCACAACCGGGCCTACCGCCTGGCGTGTCCGTCTGCTAGGCTGGCGACAGAATTCCGATAACCGGGAGGATCACCGCCCCATGGCCGCCAACGCCGAAACCGCCGCCGAGCGCGCCGCATTCTATCAGGCCATCGCCCCCCAATCGATGACCCCGCTTTGGGAGGTCATGGCCGGCCTGGTCACGCCCCAACCGGCATCGTCCTGCCAGCCGGCGCATTGGTCCTACGCCGCGGCGCGCCCGCACGTGCTGGCCTCCGGCAGCCTGATCACCGCCGAGGAAGCCGAGCGCCGCGTCCTGGTGCTGGAAAATCCCGGCCTGAAGGGGCAGAGCAAGGCCACGACCTCACTCTACGCCGGCCTGCAATTGGTGCTGCCGGGCGAAATCGCGCCGGCGCATCGCCATAGCCAAACCGCCTTGCGCTTCCTGATCGAGGGCGAGGGCGGCTATACCACGGTTGCCGGCGAGCGGGTGACCATGGCCCCCGGCGACTTTGTCATTACCCCGACTTGGGGCTGGCACGATCACGGCAATGCCGGTGACGGGCCGGTCGTCTGGCTGGATGGCCTGGATATTCCGATCATCCAAACCCTGGACGCCAGCTTCGCCGAACGCTCTGCCGCGAAGGCGCAGGAGCCGACGGTGCCCACCGGCGCGACGCTGGCGCAATATGGCAACGCCATGCTGCCGGACGAAGCACCGGCGGCACTGACCTCGCCGATCTTCCACTACCCATATGAGCGTTCGAAATCGGCCGTTGCCGCTGCTCGGCTCGACCCCTGCCATGGCCGCCGCCTGCGCTATGCCAACCCGATGACCGGCGACTATGCCATGCCGACCATGGCGGCTTACCTGCAGGCTTTCCCGGCAGGCTTCGAAAGCCAGCCATACCGCGCCACGGACGCAACGGTGTTCTGCGTGGCTGAGGGTGAGGGTGAAAGCGAGTTCGCCGGCCAAACCTTCCGTTGGGCCCAGGGTGACGTCATGGTCGCCCCCAGTTGGGCCTGGCGCCGGCACCGGGCCAGCCGGGACGCCGTGCTATTCAGCTTTTCCGACCGGGTCGTCCAGGAAAAGCTTGACCTCTGGCGCGAAGACCGCGGCAACACTCCGTAACAGGACACGAGAAGATGCACCAAGCTACCCTGCTGTACGGGCCGACTTCTCCGTTCGCCCGCAAAGCCCGAATTGAAATTATCGAGCGCGGCATCCAAAACTTCGTCCGACAAGTTCCGGTTACCGTACGAACGCCGGAGAACGAGGTTCTGCTGCACAGTCCGACGGGCAAAGTGCCTGCCCTTGTCGTCGACGATGGCCCGAACCAGGGACTGGTTATGGTGGAGTCGACGTTGATTTGCGAGTACCTGGATACAATTGGCGACGCCCCGCCGCTGATGCCTGCGGCTGGCCCAGAGCGCTGGGCGGAGCGGGCGATGGATGCCTACGCCCATTCTCTGATGGATGCGATCGCATGGCGCACGCGCGAATTCCGCAAGCCGGAGGAATTCCAGTTCCGCCCCTTCATCGCCTATGAATTTGAACGCGCTGAACGGTGCTTCGACGATCTGGAGCAGCGTGTTGAAGAACTGGCGGCGGCGAAAATCAGCCATAGCCGCATCCTGTTGGCAATCTGTCTGGATTACAGCCTGTTCCGCTTCCCCGACCTGGACTGGCGCCCCACACGTCCGCGTCTTGCGGACTGGTATGCACAGATGGCGGCACGGCCATCTTTTATTGCAACAAAACCCTAACGGAATGCACTCTCATGTATCAGATGACGCTCTACCACACGCCCACGTCGCCGTTTGCCCGCAAGGCCCGCATCGTCGCCCGCGAGCGTGGCCTGATCGACGACATTACCGAAATTCATGCGCAAATCCGGACGCCTCAGAATGAGGTGCTGGCGATCAGCGCGACGGGGAAAGTGCCGACCCTGAGCGTCGATGAAGGGCCGGACAAAGGGCTGGTGCTGGTCGAATCCGGAACGATCTGCGAATACCTGGACCAATTCGGCGCCGGCGCATCGCTGGCCGGACGCTCGCGCTGGCCGGAAAAGGCGCTGGACGGGTTTGCCCATGCATTCCTCGATTCCATCGCCTGGCGCGGCCGCGACAACCGGCGCCCCGATGGCGAACGCTCGCCCAGCTTCGTCGCGCTGGAAGCGGAACGCCAACGCCGATGCCTGGCCGAACTGGAGCGTCGGGTCGATGAACTGGCCGCCGAAGAGATCAGCCTCGCCCGGATCCTGGTCGCCGTCGCACTGGACTTCCACTTGCTGCGCATGACCGGCGAGGATTGGCGACCCGCCCATCCCAAGTTGGCCAAATGGCACGAGCGGATGGCCGCCCGCCCGGCGTTTATCGACACGACACCCTTCTGACGCAGTACGGGCCTTTAGGCCGGTCAAACACCGCCGACCTCAATGGCCGGCGCGCAGCCCGCGCACGAACTCGCCCAAACCGACCAGCCTGTCGCGGCGGGCGCGCTCGGCGGTCAGGATGGCTTTGACCTGGTGCACGCTTGCTTCCAGGTCGGCGTTGACGATGACGTAATCGTACTCGGGCCAGTGGCTCATTTCGTCCGCCGCCTTGCTCATGCGCTCGGCCACCACTTCCGGCGGATCCTGGGCGCGTTTGGCCAGCCGTTCTTCGAGCGCCCGGGTCGAGGGCGGCAGGATGAACACCGAAACCAAATCCTCGCGCGCCGCCTCGCGCAGTTGCTGGGTGCCCTGCCAATCGATGTCGAACAGCATGTCGCGCCCGCTGCTCAACGCCTTTTCGACCGGGCCGCGCGGCGTGCCGTAATAATTGGAGAACACACGGGCATGCTCCAGCAGTTCGCCCCGGTTCAGCATCAGGTTGAAATCGGTCTTATCGACGAAATGATAATCGACGCCGGACACTTCGCCCGGCCGTTTCGAGCGTGTCGTCGCCGAAACGGACATACTGAGGTTGGCGTCGTCTTTCAACATGCGGCGCGCAATCGTCGTCTTGCCGGCACCCGAAGGCGACGACAACACCAACATCAAGCCGCGGCGGCGGAGGACAGCGTCCATGGCGTTACAAAACCTTATTCGACGTTCGCGACCTGCTCCCGCACCTGGTCGATCGTGGCCTTCAGGTCGAGCCCGATGCGGGTCAACTCGATATCCTGTGATTTGCTGCAAAGCGTGTTGGCCTCGCGGTTGAATTCCTGCGCCAGGAATTCCAGCTTGCGTCCGCATGGCTCGCCCTTTGCGATCAACTCCCGGCCGGCGGCGATATGCGCTTCGAGCCGGTCCAACTCCTCCCGCACATCGGCCTTGGCCGCTAGCACCGCCACTTCTTGCGCGATTCGCTCCTCGGGCAAAGCCGTGTTGTTGGCGACCATGTCGCCGACAGCACGCAACAACCGCGCCTGGATTGCCTCCGGCTGCGTAGCCGCCGTGGCCCGAGCGGCAGCCGTCAGCACCGCGATCTGGTCCAGATGCCCGGTCAGGATGGCGAGCAGGGCCAACCCCTCGTCCGCGCGCGCCTGCAACAGAGCCATCACCGCCGCCTCCGCGCCGGCCATGATCTCGCCCTGCGCCTCCGCCTCCAGCACCAGATCGGCGGATTCCTCCGCCGCCTCGATGACGCCGCGCAAGGCCAGCAGGCCATCCGGACGGATCGGTGCATATTCCGCAGCGTCGCCCCGCAACAGCAGCAACCGGGCCCGGGCCTGGACCGTCGCCAGCCATTCCTCATTGATCCGATAGCTGGCGGCCGGCCTGGCGCGCTGAACCTGGAGGTTCAGCGAGACGCTGCCCCGGGCGAATGCGCCGCTCGCCAGCTTGCGCACCGGCTGGTCCAGCGCCTCAAAACCGCTGGGCAGGCGCAACCGCAGATCAAGGCCGCGGTTATTGACGCTGCGCATCTCCCAAACCCATGCAAGATCGCCGGCGGTTCCCTGGGTCCGGGCAAAACCGGTCATGGAGGCTATGGTCATCGGAATTCCTTATTGCGCAGCACTGCGCTTGCGCTCAATTGCCCGCCATTTGGCGACATTGCGGTTGTGTTCCGCCAGCGTCTTGGCAAAGGCATGCCCGCCCGTGCCATCGGCGACAAAAAACAGGGCTTCGGTCGCCGCCGGCTGCGCCACCGCCATCAACGCGGCTTCCCCCGGGTTGGCGATGGGACCAGGCGGCAGGCCCTCGGCGTGGTAGGTGTTGTACGGGTCCTTATGCGCCAACTCGCTGCGCCGCAGGCCTCGGCCCAGTACGCTTTCGCCGCGGGTCAGGGCATAGATCGTAGTGGGGTCGGACTGCAATTTCATACCAAGCCGCAGGCGGTTGATAAAAACCCCGGCAACTTCGGCGCGTTCGCCGGACAAACCGGTCTCTTTCTCCACGATAGACGCAAGGATGACCAACTCCTCCGGGCTGCCAATCGGCAGGTTAGCCGCGCGCGCCTCCCAAGCCTTGGCCACCGCGCGATCCATTGCGTCGCGCATGCGCTGCAACAGCGCCTGTCGGTCGATGCCCCAGGTATAGTCATAGGTGGACGGTAGCAATGATCCCTCGGGCGGCACGCTGGGTAATGCCCCCGCCAGCCCTTCCGCATCGGCCAGCCGCTGCACGATGGCGAAGCTCGTCAGGCCTTCCGGTATGGTCAGTTTGTGGATTTCAACCTCACCGCGCACGATCTGCCCCAGCGCGCCTTCCAGGCTGATCCCGGCAGGAAACAGGAATTCGCCGGCCTTAAGGTCTTTGGTCGATTTCCGCCATTCCGCCAATAACTGGAACAGCCGCGGATGCTCGATCACACCCGCACGTTTCAGCTGCCAGGCAATCTGCATCACCCCGCTGCCTCGGGCGATCAGGACGCGGGTATTGGTTTCGGTTGGACCGGGTTCGCTGATAGCTTTCTGCCACCACAGATAAGCGCCGCCCGTGCCCGCAAGCAGCAGCACCAATACCAGGGCCAGCAGCCGTTTCCACACGGGCGCTGTTCCTCCGCGCGTTACACTTTGGTGAAAATCAACGACGCGTTGGTGCCGCCAAAGCCAAACGAGTTGGACAACGCGGCATTAACATTGCGTTGCTGCGCAACTTTCGGCACCAGGTTGATATCGCAGCCTTCCGATGGATTTTCCAGGTTCAGGGTCGGCGGCAACACGCCGTCGCGAACCGCCAGGATCGAAAAGATCGATTCCACCGCGCCAGCCGCGCCCAACAAGTGGCCGATCGCCGACTTGGTTGAGGACATAGCGATTTTATAGGCGTGCGCCCCAAACAGCCGCTTGACTGCGCCCAATTCGATTTCGTCGCCAAGCGGCGTCGAAGTGCCATGCGCGTTAATGTAGTCGATATCCTCGACGTTCATGCCGGCCCGCTTCAAAGCGCCGGTCATCGCCCGGAAGCCGCCATCCCCGTCGTCCGCAGGCGCCGTAATATGATGCGCGTCGCCGGATAGGCCATAGCCGCGCAATTCCGCATAAATCTTGGCGCCCCGGGCCTTGGCGTGCTCATACTCTTCCAGCACGACTACGCCAGCGCCTTCGCCCATAACAAAACCATCCCGGCCGACATCCCAGGGACGGGATGCCGCTTCCGGATCGTCATTGTAACCCGTCGAAAGCGCCCGCGCGGCGGCAAAGCCCGCAATGCCGAGCCGGCAAATCGCCGCCTCCGCACCGCCTGCAACCATGACGTCAGCATCGTCGAATGCGATCAGACGGGCCGCATCGCCAATGGCATGTGCGCCGGTCGCGCACGCCGTCACCGGCGCATGGTTCGGACCTTTGAAGCCAAATCGGATCGATACCTGGCCAGACACCAGATTGATCAGCGCCGCCGGAATGAAAAAGGGCGAAATCCGGCGCGGGCCTTTGCTCTCCAAAATCAAGGAGTTTTCGTAGATCGTGCACAGGCCGCCAATGCCGGAGCCGATCATCACGCCGCTACGGCAACGCTGCTCCTCGGTCTCCGCCACCCAGCCGGAATCGTCTACTGCCTGCTGGGCCGCAGCAATGCCGTACATGATGAACGGGTCGATCTTGCGCTGCTCACGCTTTTCGACCCAGTCATCGGGATTCCAAAGACCATCGGCAGTCGCACCTTCCGGAAGCTGTGCCGCGACTTTGCATGGCAGGTCGTCCGTCTGGAACCGATCGATTTTTTGCAGGCCGGATTTACCGGCAATCAACCGCTGCCAGGTAGGCTCAACACCGCAGCCAAGCGGCGTCACCAAGCCGAGCCCCGTCACCACCACACGTCGCATCTACACAAAACTCCCGCCGACTGACCAGGTCCCGTCCGTTAGAACGTAGAAAACCTTAGGCGTTTTCGGTAATAAAGGCGATCGCGTCCTTTACACTCTGGATCTTTTCGGCAGCATCGTCGGGAATTTCGACGCCGAATTCTTCTTCGAAAGCCATCACCAGCTCAACGGTATCGAGCGAATCTGCGCCCAGATCATCGATAAAGGTCGCGGTGTCGGTGACCTTGTCTTCTTCGACGCCCAGATGTTCAACAACGATCTTTTTTACGCGCTCAGCAACATCGCTCATAGAATAGGGTCCTTTAAC
>JAPOJR010000260.1 GCA_029978325.1 Alphaproteobacteria bacterium
TATTGTCTTCGGGCGGCACTGCCACAACCCGGGCGTTGGATTTCTTGGTCTCTTCCAACAGATCAGCCGAGTTTGGAACATAAGTATAGAATTCCTGTCCATCTGTAAGATGTCCTTTGACATCATGGCCAGTTATTTCAATATCGCGAACATGATCGTTGCGAACGTTATTGATTAAGTCCGAATAAGCCATTTGATTTCTGTGAGATGTTCCCACAGAACCTTGGAAAGCGTTAAACAACGCTACAAGAAGTACAAATACGACGAGCCAAACAACGATATTTCGCATCGGTATTCCCAAAGTAACCCGACAAGCGGGAGCATCAGCAAAGGACGATAGGGTACAGTAGCAACAAAACAGATAGGACGCCAACGTTACAGCGCAAGCTCAAATCCGCTAGGCTCCGGCCAGTCTAGCCATTGGCACCTAAGATAACGAGCCCAGAACGGCCCCTCTGGCCCACGCCAGATCCCGATGTTGGGTATTGCGACGATCGTGCCGGCCTTCTCGATCGATGGAAGGGAAGATAGAGCCGCCGCGGGAGCAATCTTCGACATGCTGCCGATGCGGCGCCCTCCGACGGGGGAAACCGTCAATCCTGCAGACGGCAGGGTCGCCTCGATCCGTAAATGCGCTCGCTCGTCCCAGGTCATGTTGGAGGTGAGCGGTACCGGGCCGCCGATACTAGAGGGGTTGCGCGATATCCAAATCCGGTCGCCGAATTGCTCAATGAACGCGCCGCCGATGGCTCCGCAGCGGATAGATGCTGCCGCAGCGTCAAAATCAACGTTACGCAGCCTGTCCGGATCGCCAACGACGAAATTGGCCGCGCGGCGCAGCAGAGCAGCACGGAGCGACGCCGGCAATCGGCTAAAGCGCTGACGATGGAGCTGGATCGATCCGAGGCCGGAGTCCCTAGCGACCAGGTTCCAGGCTTTTTGCTCCACGCGCTCGGACGCAACGCGCCATTTTGCGGCGTCTCTAACCATTTCCCTTATGACAGAGCGCGAATGCTCGGATTGCGGCAAAACCTGCCGCACAGCCGACCTCTTGTAGGCGAGGTTGCGATTGGATGGGTCTTCGGTCCAACCAAAGCCAGCCTGCATATTCAAGCGTCTGATGACGCGGGCGGACAGGCGCAGCAACGGTCGTTCGATTCGAATGCCTTGGGATGTCGCCGTGCCCGAAATGCCAGCTAGGCTGCTCAAGGGGCCGCCGGCCAGCAACCGTATTGCAGCGGTCTCGACCGCATCGTCGGCGTGATGGCCCAGCCAAAGCGTATCGATGCCGGCGCAATGGCAATAGGCAGTCAGGGCTTCATACCGCGCCTGCCTCCAATGAGCATGGCCATAGCCTTGGATCATCGGCGTTAATGTATGGAACCGGATACCGAGCCGTTCGGCGCTGGCTTTTGCAAAATCGCGTTCCGCGGTTGCAGCGCGACGCATGCCGTGATCCACCGATAACGCCGTCACAAATGCTGGCGTCGCCTCCTTGGCGGCCAGAAGCATCAAAGCAACGCTGTCGGCGCCGCCCGATACTGCAACAGCCAATTGCATTATTATTGGCAGGCGCTGGTGCGGCGCGCCTCCTCAACCCATGCGCGCCAAATTGGACTAAGCGAAGGAGTCAGTGGCATCACGACTCCGGCATTCTGACAGGCGTTCTTGTGATCGCCTTTTCGCGACAGCGCCAGTGTGGCGACGACTGCGGCTTTCAGCGCCACCGGCTTGTCGCCATGCTTTTCCGTTACGCCGACCATTGCCGCTACGGCTTTGGCATAATCACGCTGCGCAAAGGCAGCAAGTCCTTGATAATATGCGGTAAAAGCAGCTGTATCACCATCTTCCCTGACGTTGCCGGAAGACGGTGACGCTGCCTGAACGGCCTGGTCAAACTGGCCGTTCAGAAGCGGCAGGCGCAATTGGTCGACCGTGTTTGCCCATGCTGGCGTTACTGTGAGTATCGCCAACATGCTAAGCCACAAGGTCGACCGGCATCCCATGTCTTACGGTTAGCCCGCTACAACCATCACAGCGCGGCGGTTCTTGGCCCATGCGGCCGGGGTCGATCCCAGCACGGCAGGCCGCTCTTTGCCGAAAGTGGTGGTCTCGATGCGGTTGCCGGCGATGCCGAGATGCTGCAGCGCTTCCTTCACAGCGTGCGAGCGACGGGCGCCAAGCGCAAAGTTGTAATCGCGGGTGCCGCGTTCGTCGGCATGACCTTCGATCATCACCGTGACGTTCGGATTGCGGGCCAGCCATTTCGCCCAGGCTTGAACCGTTGCATTAGCAGTCGCATCGATATTGTAGCGGTCGGTATCGAAGAAAACGCGGTCACCAATCGTCTGGTTCAGTTCCGCTTGGCTGCCGGGCGCGGGAGCGGCGGGGCCGGTCGAACCTGCCGGAGTATTCGCGGTCGAACCGGTACCGGTATTCGACGAGCCGCCCTGGTCGCTTGTGCTACAGGCCGCTAGAAACAAACTTAGAACTATCGCTGAAGTAAACCGCATGTTGGGATCTCCTACGCCGTGGCGGCAGGGTTGTGAATGGCGACCCATGTGGGACTTCCATTTTGTGCAAACAATAGGTCCATGCCGGCCGCAGCGCAATTGACGCAGCGCGCCGACCGTATCATGCGGTTGATATCAGGAGCTTTTGTACGGATCGGCGGCATCGCGCAATCCATCCCCTAAAAAGTTAAAAGCAAGGATCGATAGAATCACCGGCAAAACAGGCAGCATTAACCATGGGTACAAAGCTACCACATTGATATTCTGAGCTTCTACCAGCAAAACTCCCCAACTGGTGATCGGCGGCCGCAAGCCAAGCCCCAAAAAGCTGAGCGCAGTCTCGCCCAGTATCATACTGGGGATCGACAAGGTCGCCGACGCAATCAGGTGGCTCATGAAATTCGGCACCAGATGGCGTCCGATCACCCGGGCCGGCTTTGCGCCCATCAAGACCGCTGCAGTCGTAAAGTCTTCCTCACGCAAGGCCAGCAATTTGGATCGAACGGCGCGCGCCAGTCCGGTCCAATCCAGCAGGCCTAAGATGATCGTAATCCCGAAATAGACCAAGATCGGGCTCCAGGTGACAGGTAATGCCGCAGACAGCGCCAGCCAAAGCGGCAGTTCCGGAAAAGAGCGAACGACCTCGATTACCCGCTGGGTGATGCTGTCCCCCCAGCCGCCATAATATCCAGCCAAGCCGCCGACCACGATGCCGATCAGAAACGATATGGCGACGCCAAAAAGGCCGACTGTCAGGGAAATTCTGGCGCCATAGATCATTCGGGATAGCACGTCCCTGCCCAGGCGGTCGGTGCCGAACAGAAATAATTCCCCGTCTTCGGCCGGACAGAACACATGGAATCGACCTTCGATCAACCCGAAATAGCTATAGGTATCGCCCAAGCAGAAAAAACGAATTGGCTGTGGTGACGACCGGTCTTCTTTGTAGCGCCATTGAAAATCTTTCAGGTCAAATTCGCCGATGGATTTATAGACGAATGGCCCGATAAATTCGCCCTCATGAAACAACTTCAC
>JAPOJR010000261.1 GCA_029978325.1 Alphaproteobacteria bacterium
TTTCCTCCAGCATCTTGCCAAGGATCAGGCCCATCACCAGCGGCGCTGCGCCGAAGCCGTGCCGGCGCATGATGAAGCCGACAATTCCCGCCACCAGCATCACCCAAACATCAAAGAACGAGGCGCTGAGCGAATAAGCGCCGATCATTGAAAACCCGAACACCATAGGCCAAAGGAACGTTCGCGGAATTAGGGTAATACGGGCGAATACCTTTGCGCCCAGCAAGCCAACAGCCAGAAAAGCGACGTTGGCAACAGCCATTGCGCCGAAGATGGCATAGACGAACTGCGGCGTCTCCTGCACGAGGTATGGCCCCGGACGCATGCCATGGGTAATCAGCGCCGCCAGAATAAGTGCGGTCGTGCCGCTGCCGGGAATACCCAGCGCCAGGGTTGGCACCATGGCGCCGCCGGTGGCGGCGTTGTTGGCGGCCTCCGGCCCTGCAATGCCTTCCGGCACGCCGGTGCCAAACAAATTCTTACGCTTGGACCAGCGCTTCGCCTCGTTATAGCCGATGATGGCGGCGACGGTGCTGCCCTCAGCCGGCAGTATACCGATAAAAGTACCGATCCCGCTGGATCGCAGGATAGTTGGCATGATCTCGCGCAGGTCGCGTCGGCTCGGCAGGCGAACGACGACCGAGGTGATTCGCTCCATCACTTTGTCGGCAGTCTGGCTTTGTTGCAGCATCTCGGACACAGCGAACAGGCCGATCAAGACCGGCACAAACTCGATGCCCTCCGTCAGTTCCGGAATATCGAAGGTGAACCGCTCAATCCCCGTGGAAAGGTGCGTACCGATGGTGCTGATAAAGACGCCGATGCCGCCCGCAATCAGGTTGCGCAACGCAGAACGACCGCTGATCGACGCCAGCATGGAGAGCGCAAATACAGTCAGCGCAAAATATTCCTGCGGACGGAACGAGACCGCGATCTTGGCCAGCAACGGCGTCGCCACGATAAACACCACCAGCGACAGCACCCCCCCGATAACACTGGAGAATGCCGCAATTCCCAAGGCCCGGCCCGCCTCGCCCTTTTGCGCCATCGGATAGCCGTCGAACGCGGTCGCGACAGCCGGCGGCGCGCCAGGCGCATTGATCAGAATGGCCGTGATCGAACCGCCGAACGTTCCGGCGCAATACAGCGCCGCCATCATGCAGATCGCCGAGATAGGTTCCAGGGTCACCGTAAACGGCAACAGCAGCGCAATCGCCAGTGGCGATGACAGGCCAGGCAGTGCGCCAACGATCACGCCGATCAGCACGCCCATCATCACCAGGCCGATATTGTAGAGACTGAAGGCAAGGCCAAGGCCTTCGATTACGGGGTCCATCGACGAGGCCGCCTTTTGCTACTGGAAGCTCAGACCGAAAATGCCTGGCTGGAAATAGATCTTGAACACCTGGGTAAACACCAGCGCCACGGCGGTGGGGAAGCCCAGTCCGAAGCCCACCATCATCAACCATCGCCGCTCACCCCATAGCGCCGGCAGCACGCAACAGGCCGCCATCAGGGTCAAATAGGTGCCAAGGTGCTCCGCAACCGCAACAATCAGCAATGCGACAACCATGGTGACATAGGCGATGGGCTGGACCGTATCCTTCCGGTCCTCATCCAGACCACTGTCTCCCGATCGCGCAGCGCGCCAAGCGTGCTCGAACGGCATCAGCACCGCCAAAATTGCAATAACCCACAACAGCAGCCGCGGAAAAAATTCCGGCGTGACGCCACCATCGAACAAGGCGGACACTTCCTCGAACGTCATGCTGACATAGAAGAAAAATCCGACCAAAGCCAGAATCACCAAGCTCAGCACCAGATCCGATGGATGGACCCAGCGCCGAGCGCGTCCGGTGGAAGACCTGGGGGCCCGTGCCATTGCGGCGGACCTACTTTATCAGGCCAAGCTCGAGCATCGCGGCGCGGGCGTTGGCATAGTCTTCCTTCAGTTGCTTGTCCCAAACCTTCCACCCCGCAACGCTGGTCTTGGGGTCAAGACCCGACGAACGCAGGTAATCGGCGAACACCTTATGGTTCATCGCCTTGACCAGCGAGTCTGAGAGTTTCTGGATAACCGGCTCGGGCGTACCAGCCTTTACGACATACCCACGGGTGGTGGAGGTCTTGACATTGAAGCCCAGTTCGAACGTCGTCGGCACGTCCGGGAAGTCGGTCAGCCGTTGCTCCGCCATCACCACCAACGGCCGGAATGTGCCGTCCTGCACCTGGCTCAGCGCCTCGGAGACGTTCGGCAGGGTGGCGTCGATCGCGCCGCTCATCAACGCCTGCACCATTTGCGCGCCGCTGCCGAACGGCACGGCCTTGACCTTGATGCCCGCGGCCTTGGCGAATTGCAACAAACCGATATGTTCGGTCGAGCCGATGTCGCCGACGCCCCAGTTAAGGGGGCTTTCCTTCGAAGCGGCGATCAGGTCCGCCAGTGTCTTGAACTTGCTGTCTTTTTGCACCGTGATGAAAGTTGGGTCGTCCATAGCGCGGGCGACGCCGACCATCTCTTCGATCTTCATGCCGCCTTTGCCGCGGGCGATCGTATAGAGGTGCGACTGGGTCAACGCCATCAGCGTATAGCCATCGGCTGGACGGCTCAGGACGTATTCTTGCGCGGCCGCGCCGCTGCCGCCGCGCTTGGACACCACGACCATGTCGGTGCCCAATTCTTTACGCGAGCGGATCATCATCATCCGCGCAGTGGTATCCGTACCGCCGCCATACTTCGCATGAATGACAACTTCAATCGTCTTGTCGCCAGGAAATTCATCGGCTGCCACGGCCGGCACGACCAACGCGGCAGATAGAGCGAGCCCACCTAGAAACGCTTTCCACATGGCGTCAAATCCTCCTTGGGACTGTTGTTTTCTCCATTCATTGTGGAGGGTTCGAAGCCGATTGCAATCTGGTTTGTATCTTCGCGCAAAACGTGCCGGCTCTGTTTCGATCCAACGTCAGGCAGCCAAGGCGGCTTTGCTATCCAGCAACCGGTCCAGAAAGCTGCTGGCCCAGCGCTCCATGATCGGGTCACAGGTCGGATAGTCGGCCAACTGATCTTCCCGTTGCTGTGCGCCCGGCATGTGCAGCATGTGACCGCCGCCTACCGTCCACCGTTCCATAATGGCCGGTGTAACTTCGGGATGGAACTGGACGCCGAATGCATTCGCCCCGTACCGGAAACATTGTTGCGGAAAGTGCTCATTGGTGGCGAGGAGGGTAGCGCCATGCGGCAGGTCGAAGCCATCGCGGTGCCACTGGAACATTTTCATCGGACCGTCGAAATACTCCCGTCCGGCTTGCGTCGGGACGATTGGGGTATAGCCGATTTCAACCCGGCCTTCCGGATGCGGCCAAACCCGTGCGCCCAGAACCCGCGCCAGCATTTGCGCGCCAAGGCAGATGCCGAGAAACGGCTTTTCCGCCGCCAGCACCTGCGGCATCCAGTCAAGTTCCAGGCGGATCGCCGGTATATGGCAATCAAG
>JAPOJR010000262.1 GCA_029978325.1 Alphaproteobacteria bacterium
CGACTGCCTTAACGTACCGCGCAATCCTCAGCCGTTGTTGAACAGGCTCCCATTCTTGCCGCGCCTGTCACCCTGGACCATAGCGTTCACGGCGCTGCCGATTTTTCTACTCCTAATACTGATTGCTGACTGGGACCTCGCGCTCGGCGCGATTTCCGTGATCGCGTTGTTGATTTCGATCTACCAGATTTCATGGGAATTTCGGAAATTCGTGCATGCTGCCAGAAAAAGACTGACCGGTTTTGTCAGCAGCCGAGACGGATAGCCCAACCTCGCGGGAGGGCAGCCTCAATCTCAGCGGCTCAGTTCGCAGTGGTTGCACCGATGCATTCGGCAAGATAGGCGGCGTCTTCGTCCGCCCCCCAGAAAAATGCCGAGCGCATTGCGTGCAGGTATTGCAGGCCCAGGAAGTAGAAGCCCGGAACGTCCGTTACGCCCCGGACATGCCTGGGGCGGCCATCCGCGTCGGTAACGGGCAGGTCAATCCAGCCGAGATCGAAGGTATAGCCGGTCGCCCAAATTACGCTGCGGATGCCCTCCGCGGCGAGGTCCAAGCTGGCCGGCGTCGGGCCAATCGCCGGCAACGGCTGCTCTGAGTCCGGTGGCGGCGCGGCGGCGCCCGAGCGGGCCAGATAGTCGTCGACAATCGCCTTAAATGCGGCATATCCCTGGTCCGCGCCGGCCAGCAGAGCATCCATGTTTTGAGCGAATGTCAGAACCGAACCATCGACGCCCGACAACGTGCCGACCATCCGCACGCCGCGGGCGGAGAGAATACGGATATCCACGTCGCGCCCGCCGCGATAGCCGGACATCAGCACGGTCGGTTGCCCCGCCAGAATGTTTTTGCCGACCTGCCCCGCCGTGCCGGTTTCTTCCAGCCAATAGCCGTAATCCTTGCCGCGGTAATATCTCGGCAAGCGGCGGTGCCGTCCGACGGACAGGAACACCTTCCGACCCTGGTCGTTCAGGTCCTCGGCAATCTGATAGCCGGACGACCCGCCGCCGATGACCAGAACCGCGCCGGGCGGCAATTGCGCGGAATTGGCATAGCGGTTGGCCGTCACCTGCACGATGCCTGGCGGCAGGTCCCGGCTGAAGGCGGGGATACGCGGCGTCTGATAAGGCCCGGTGGCGGAGATGACGTTGCGGGCCCTTATGGTGTGGCTGTCCAGGTCCACCAGCAGGGCCCCATCCCCGTCGGCCCGCACCCGGCGCACAGCAACGCCACAACGGACCGGCGCGGCAATGCGTTGGGCATAGCGGTCCAGCGTCCGGACAATTCCGTCCCGATGCATAAAGCCTGCCGGATCGTCTCCGTCGTAGGGGAACCCCGGCAAGCGGGCGAAGGCGTTCGGGAACTGAAAATGCAGATTGTCCCACCGCTCGCTCCGCCAGCGTTCGCCTACGCGTCCGCGTTCCAGAACCACATGCTGCAAGCCACGCCTGCCCAAGTGATAACTGGCCGAAAGGCCGGCCTGTCCGGCGCCGATGACTACGGTTTCAACAGTCTCAACAGGCGGCATGGCATGTGCGTTCCAGCGGTCAAGTGTGGCGAGGCGCACCGCGTGCGCTTAGAGCTTTAGAGCCAAGGTCGATGGCGGTAACGATAGTCGGCGGCATCCTATCGCCGCGTTGTCTAAAGCGATGCACCTGCCCCACTATCGGCCCAATGCACCGAGCACACAATTTATTTCCGATCCGCCTTTGCCTAGCAATGGCCCTGGCGTCCGGCGCGCCGGCGATATAACAAAGCACCCATGCGTGCGTCGCTCGCGGCCACTATCCGCTCCTTTTTTCTGAAAGCATTGCCAAGCTAATGGATTACGTCCCGTTCGGCCGGACCGGCCTATCCGTTTCCGTTGCCGGGCTCGGCTGCGGCGGCAATTCGCAATTAGGCCTCGGTCGCGGCAAGTCGGAGGCCGACGCTGTCCGCCTCGTCCTCGCCGCGTTTGACGAGGGCGTCACCCTGTTCGACACCGCCGAGGTCTATGGCACCGAAGGCGTGGTCGGCACGGCGGTGCGCCAGATCGGTCGGGACAAGATAATCCTGGCCACAAAGGCCCGCATGCGCGAATGCGGAAACCTGATTTCCGCGACCCAGCTGGCAGAAAAGATCGACGCGTCGTTGAAGGCAATGCAGACCGACTATATCGACCTGTACCAGCTGCACGCGGTCACGCTGGCCATGGTCGATCAGGTTGAAGCAGAGTTGGTGCCGGTCCTGCAAGCCGCCAAGGCCAGCGGCAAGATTCGTCATTTCGGGCTGACCGAGACCTCGCCAAACGACCACGATCAGGTGATGCTGCAACGGGTCCTGCCGACCGGCCTGTGGGAAAGCGCAATGTTCGCCTTCAACCTGATGAACCAGGGCGCCCGGCAGGCCGTCTTTCCGCTGACGCAGGCGCACGGCGTTGGAACCTTACTGATGTTCGTCGTTCGCAATGTCTTCAGCCAGCCGGGCTTGCTGGAACAAACCGTCAAGGACCTGGCCACTGCGGGCCAGCTGCCGGCGGCCTTCACCGACGATCCGGAGCCGCTGGGCTTTCTGATTCACGAATCGGGCGCGACCAGCCTCCTGGATGCCGCTTATCGCTATGCCCGGCATGAGCCTGGCGCGCATGTGACCCTGTTCGGCACATCCGAGATTTCCCACCTGAAGGCCAATATCGCCTCCATCCTCCGCCCGCCGCTGCCGGAAGCAGACCGCAAACGCCTGGAAAACACGTTCGGCCACCTGAAAGGCGTTGGCCTGGACTTGCCTCACAGAGCCAAAGCGCCCAAACAATAGGCGCTATGATCGCAGCAAAACCCCCAACGGGGCGTGACGACGCCACCTATCAGATCGAAGTGTCCAAAGTGGATACGGCGGTGCTCTGGCGCATCACCAAGATGGCGTTCCGGCACCGCTGGCGCATGGCGATCGCCATTGTGGCCACCATAAGCGCCGCTGTGTTTCAGTTGTTCGTCCCGCAATACCTGGGGCAGGCGATCGACCAGGCTCAAGCATTGCTTGGCAACCCCGGCGCCGATAAGGCCGCTGCGGAAACAGCCTTGCTGACGACGGCTCTGCTGCTGCTCGGCGCCGCATCGCTGCGCGGCCTCTGCACGATGATGCAAAACTATATGGGTGAGGCCGTGGGCCAACTGATCGGGTATCAGTTGCGGCTGGATTTTTATCGGCAATTGCAGCGGCTGAGTTTTTCCTGGCACGACCGGGTGCATACCGGCGACCTGATGACCCGGGGCATCCTCGATATCGAGGGCATCCGCCTCTGGACAGATACCGGCGTTCTCCGATCTTTCCTGCTGACGACCCTGATCGGCGGCGGCGCCTATGTACTGATGAGCAAGGACGTGCTGCTTGGTTGCATCACGCTCAGCTTTGTGCCGGTCATCGGCATCCGCGCCTCCATAGCCCGGCTGAAGCTGCGCGACGCCTGGCTCGCCTACCAGGACCAGATGAGCCTGGTGACCAAGGTGATG
>JAPOJR010000263.1 GCA_029978325.1 Alphaproteobacteria bacterium
GTCCGCATCTGAATACTCGAGCACTGCCTCTTCGAACCATCTCCTCTGAAAAGCGTCATCACCTCGGTTCTCCACACGCTTGATGGTAAGTAAACTGCGGTGGAACTTGCGTGCACCGACGCCAACAATACATTGCAAGATGGCGATCAATTCACGCTGACAATTTACCCGAGCAATCCGCGCGATTGCGCAATCGACACCACCCCCGTCACCTTATCCGGCAAGGATGCGAGCGTAGATGGGGACACAGAGACCTTTACGATCGACCTCGCCGGACCATCGGACAGCCGGACCACACTGGTATTCCTGCCGATGTTCAATGACGCCTCCACCACCCAATGGTTTAAAGACAGCGCGGGCCGACGAATCTGGGGGCGCGCCATGCTGGCAGCGATGGAAAGCGCGCACCGCCGGCTTAATGCCGATCGCAGTGATGCGCCCTGGCATATTGCCGATAGCGTCGCCATCCTGCATGAGGCGAAAGACAGTGACGTGTTGTTTTCCCTGTCCGCGAACGCCGTTCGCGACCCAGCCGCCATCAATACCGCCTTTCCGTCAACCGATCCTGACCCGATCAATCGCTATGTGGAACGCAACTCGACATTGAGCGAAGATCGGTTGACCGGATTGTTGAAAGCAAAGCCTTTCGACGCCAACGCCAAAAATCCGCGGATCATCGTCGTTTTGGGCCGCGCCGTCGATGCGCAGAACCTGTGCCAAGACCCGGTCATGGAGAATGCCGCCACGACCTTGGCCGATTTTACCCCTGGTCGCCAGGAGCGCATGATCTGGTTGCCGCTGGTTGATCGGGAAAGCCTGATCGAGGAATACCGCAAGGCGACCAAAGGCTGGATCGGCAATGTTCTGGAGTCGCGGTTCGGCATCGATCCGGAGCAATTCCCGGATGGACTGTTGCCGTGCGGCGACAGCGGCCAAAAGTTGGAGACAATTCCGTTCGTCGCGCAATCGTGGTACGATTCGACTGAATTGGCGCAACGGTATTCGGTTGCTGTGGGCGATTATTTGGGCAAGCTATTGCAAAGCATTGCTTTCGCAAAAGGTACGCATCGTTAGGGGTACAGTCATATGCTGGGTTGGCATCGCATTTCGAAAAGACTGCCGCTGACAATCGCATGGTTCGGCATTGCTTTGGCCGCGGCCGTCGGGCCGGCCCAGGCGCAACCGACCCGGCCGGCCACATCCAACGAATTGCTGATCGCTGGCCCGGCCGATTGTGCCAATGTCGGCAAAGTTTTGCGGGCCCGCACCGTGCTGGGTTCGCAATGGCTGATCGGCGAAAATGTCCCGCTGTACAAACGGCCCGACCCGCGATTTTTGAGTTCGACGGTGCCGGTCGCGTTCGAAAAAGTGCAGTGCTATGGCCAATCGTCCGACCGTGATCAAAACAACCGGTCCAGCTTTGTTTTCGTCGCCAACAAAGACTTCACCGTATGCGGTTGGGCGCAACGCGCCCGGCTTTTGGCGGAAAATGCCCGGGCCTATAATGTGCTGAACGACGAAACTTCGTCCTTGGCCTGCCCTGCGCCGCAGGCGATGGAATTTGCGACGCTATGCGACCGCATGAAAGCGATCCATGGGCAACTGGAAAGCGAAGTCTATCAGCGCAACTGCGGCCAGGCTCCGAAAGGGCTCCGTGCTAAGGCGGTCCTGACCGGGGCGACGCAGGGCAGCGCGAATGAGGTCAAATATCCGTTCTTTCGGCGGGCTGGCGGCCAATCCGGAGAGGACCGCCGCGATTCCAAGCCGTTTTTCTCGCTGCTGGAGATTTTCGGCGCCGAACGCGGGCCGGAGCCGGCTGATACACGCTTGTTGGTCGGTGATGGCGACGGCAACATGTTCGGATGGATCAGCATCGAAGCGCTGCGGCTATGGCCGACGCGGCTGGCGCTCTACTTCGACCACGAAGCTCGCGGCGTCGTCTTCTCGAAGCGTGGAGACATGATACAGAACTGGCGGACCGGACGGCCAGACCCCAACGTCACGGCGGGGTCAACGGACAAGGTGCAGCAGCACATCGACGGCAGATTGCCCTTGCTGAGCTACCCGATCGTCAACACGATTCAACAGCCTGAAATCCAGGGCGACCCTGCCTACAACGAAGTCGTCTTCCTCGGCTCCGCTGACGCGAATGCTGGCGAGCAACTGACCCGGCAGGCCAACATCAGCAATTCGATCAGCGACGTTCAAAAGCTCAATATTTTATTCGCCATTGATACCACCGAAAGCATGACGCCATATCTGGCCAAAATCACGGAAGGGATCGCGAATTTTATTCAGGACTATCAAAAGACTGTGGCCACTAACCAGCAGCAACTGCCCAGCGCCAGAATCGGCGTGATTGCCTACAGCGACTTTGCTTCAACCGCCCAGATTTCCCAAAACGGAAAAATTGTGACAGCGGAATTGTTGCCGCCGACCGCCATCGATCGCAGCTTTCAGAAAGAGGAGTTGGACCCGATAGCGCGACACCCTGGCCTAGCCGATAGCGCCGGCGGGTTTGCAGAGGCCGGTTTTGAACTGATCGGGCAATTGGTCAGCAGTTTCGCCAATTCGAGCGGCTGGCTCGAGGATGGGCCCAGGGTAATCATCCATATCGCCGACCACGGGTCGCGACCGGATGCCAATATCGACCGGATCAATGGATTATTGGCCGCCAATAACATCCTCTACTATCCGATCGTGGTCGAAACCGATGACCAGGGCAATCCATCACGAGCCGAAGCACGCGCCACGCTGGAGCGCCAGGCCGTGCGGCTGTTTCAATCCAGCCGGCCCGATATCAGTGCGAAAACCCTGCCCAGGATCGACTTCAGGACAGCCGAGCAAGTCACCAGCGTTGAGGTCCAGAAAAGCCTTTTGGTCGCCATCGCCGAAGTGCAACAGGCCTTGTCCGAAACCCGCCGCGACCTTGTCGGCGACACGCTGGCTGACACCGCAGCCCAGGCAATTTCCAGCGCCTCGGCCGAGATCAAGTTCGATGAACGCCTGCGCCGGCAATATGGCCTCGATCAGATCGGTGAACGAAGCATTGCCGTCGCCGACACAGGATATGCGCCGCTACAGCTGAAAACCGCGAATGGGACAGAGGCAATCGCCTGGACATACACCGTCGCATTTGACGATGCCCAGGTCCACCTGTTCCAGCAAAAATTCAGGGACTTATGCGCCTTGATCGGACGGCCGGAAAAAGGGCAACAATTCCTGCGCACGGTGGTTGACCTGGCGTCGGCATTCTCCGGAGAGAATGTTGCGAACCAGGAAGACATGCGCGCCGTCCTGGGCGAACTGTCCGTACTGCCCGGCACGGCAGGCAGCTTCCTGGCGGAAAAGCCGGCCCTCCTCATCGCCAAGGCCAGGAGCAAAGATACGGCCGTGGTATCGGAATTGAAACAAGACCTCTGTTGGACCAGCTTCTTTCTCGACCTGGTCGTGTCCGGTTACTAC
>JAPOJR010000264.1 GCA_029978325.1 Alphaproteobacteria bacterium
CGTTGAAGTCGAGCATCAGCGGACTGGCTGCCATGCGCACGTCCTGCACCCGGACATGACGCCATGGCAAATCAAGGATAGCGGCGACCCGAACGAGGCCGTCTACATCATCGACGGCGTGGATGTTCGCAATGGTGAGGCCGATGCTTTTACGTTTTCCAGCCAGGAGCTAATCGCAGGCGGCGAGGCTTGCGCGCGGCAGGAGGTCGGCGAGATCCGACGGGCATTCCCAGGCGCGACGGTGAAGGAGGTGCGCGATGCTCCGCGACTACCAGCAGCGGGCGATTGATCAGCTTTATGCGTGGTTCTCAGAGCATTCTGAGGGCCACGCATGCCTGGAACTGCCGACCGGCTCCGGCAAGTCGCATATCGTGGCGGCGCTATGCAAGGACGCGCTGGAAAGCTGGCCCGGAACGCGCGTATTGATGTTGACGCATGTCAAAGAATTGATCCGCCAGAACGCCAACAAAATGCTGGAGCACTGGCCAGATGCGCCGCTCGGCATCTATTCGGCTGGGCTCAATCGGCGCGAGATAGGCCAGCCAATTACGTTTGCGGGCATCCAATCAATACGGAACCGGGCTGACGATATTGGTCATGTCGATCTAGTGATCGTAGACGAGTGTCACCTGATCAACCACAAACAGCAGGGCGGCTATCGCAAGCTGATCGACGATCTGACAGCTATTAACCCGGCGCTTCGTGTCGTGGGCCTGACTGCCACGCCATATCGGCTGGGCCACGGCCTGATCACCGACGAGCCGGCGCTATTCTCGGCCCTGATCCAGCCGGCGAGCATGGAGGAGTTGATCCACAAAAAATATCTGGCCCCGCTGCGATCAAAGCGGCCAGACATCCGCATGTCGGTTGAAGGCGTCCGCAAACGCGGTGGCGACTACCGCGAGGACGACCTGCTAAAGGCGCTGGAGGATTTTGACACCATGGGCGCTGTCCATGAGGCGATGCGGCGCGCCGATCATTGCCGGTCGCTGCTGTTTTTTTGCACGGGCGTTGACCATGCCTATCAGGTGCGAGACATCCTGCGCGACTTTGGCATAACCGCAGAAACGGTTATTGGATCAACGCCAAGGGACGAACGCGACCGAATCCTGACTGCATTCAAATCCGGCGAAATCCGCGCAGTCACCAATGCCAACGTGCTAACAACAGGCTTTGACCACCCGGATCTAGATTGCATTGTATTTTTGCGACCGACGCTGTCAGTCAGCCTGTATGTCCAGATGGCCGGGCGCGGAATGCGGGTCAAATCGCATACAGATCATTGTTTGGTGCTGGACTTTGCCGGGCTGGTGGCAACGCACGGGCCAATCACGGCGGTAGATCCTGGGCGCAAAGCCGGCACTGGCGATGCGCCGGTCAAGACTTGCGAGCATTGTGCCGAGATCAACCCGTTGGCCGCTCGCGATTGCATTGGCTGCGGTGAGCCATTTCCGGCGCCGGCAAAGCGAGAATTTAAGCTGGGCGATCAGGACATCATGGGGCCTGGGGCGCAAACGATGCCGGTCAAGCGCTGGCGTTGGCGCACGCAAGTCAGCCGGGCCAGCGGCAACCCCATGTTGGCCGTGACCTATCATCAGGGAATTTTTGACTCAGGCGTGACCGAGTATCTGACGCTGGGTTATCCGGGCTATGCTGGCCAGAAAGCGGCGGCTACATTGGCCGAAATCGCCCGCAATGCAGGCGTCGATGCTGGGCAGCATATGGACCTGACCGAGATCGCTGGCACGATGAACGCGGCCAAGCCGCCGGCATCGATCACCTACAAGCGTGATGGCAAATTTAACAGGATCACAGGCAGATCATGGCAGACAGCGAGCATGTAGAACAACGACGGCTGGTGCAGTGGTTCCGGCAGACATTTGCCGGCGTGCGGATTTTTTCGATCCCGAACGGGGGGCACCGACACTTGAGCGTTGCGGCAAAGCTGAAGGCCGAGGGCGCAACGTCCGGTGTCCCCGATCTGTACGTCCCGCAGTGGCGGCTATGGATCGAGATGAAAAGATCCACCGGCGGCAGACTGTCGAAAACCCAGATCGACTGGATTGACTACCTGACCACGGTTTGCGGCGATGATGTTGTGGTCGGCGCTGGCTTCGACGATGCACGCGAAAAAATATTGGAGATTGCGCAGAAAAAAGGTTGACGTTTGGCCGAAAAGGTTTACATTAAGGACATGGCAAACGGAATTGGCCGACAGCCACCAACCTGGAGGAACACCATGACCAAAATTGACACGATAGAAACGCTGACCGATTTTTTCGATAAATTGGATTTGTTCGAAAAATACACCGTCAAAGAATTGCTGGAGCAGTTCGTCTGCATTGACGGGGTTGTGTACGAAAGAGGAGATTTGCACCAGTGCAAGGGCTGCGATGCTTACGCTCCGGTCCAGGTCGATATGGGTCGATTTGATCATTGCCAGGAGTGCGAACATGAAAATGCTCTGTAATATCCTTGAGCTGGCGTGGCTCATTGCTGGCCTCTCCGTCTGCCTGATGTTCATCCTATGACCGACACAGATGTTTTGATCGCCGTCATCCGGGTGCTGAAGGAACGGCACCCGGAAAAGCACTCGCCGACCATGCAAGAAATTGGCGAGCGCCTTGGGATCACCCGGCAGGCCGTTTACAAGCGCATCAAGGTTGCCGAGCGGCGCGGGCTCATCTCGGTTATACCGTTCAAGCGCCGAGGGATCATTTTGCTGTGAAGTGGACTGACGAAGAAGCCCAACACCTTGAACGCATGTGGTTCGCGCCTGGGTCCACCGTCAGCGCAATCGCGAGGGACATGGGGCGGACCCTCAACAGCGTGAGGCGCAAGGCCAGAGATCTGGATCTACCAAAACGGGTCGTAGAGGCCGACGCCGTGCGCAAGCACAAAAGTTCCGTGCGAGAGATCGTTCGCGAAGGATACGACAATGGCCGCACTATTCGGGAAATCGTCCGCAACTTAGCGGACGCCGGCCACCAGATGACCAAAAACGCGGTCACTGGCCTGGCCTACCGCATGGGATTGAAAAACGGAAAGGGGCAGAAGTACTTGCCATACGGCAACCCCCAGCCAAAGAACACGCCCCAGCCAGAGGCGCACACGCGCATGTGCCAGTGGGTCAAGCGGATCGACCCGGACCACCCGCCAAAAGTCGAATACTGCCACAGGAAAGCCGGCGAGGGCGGTGTCTGGTGCGATCAACATCGAGAGATTGTGTACGTCAAGCGGGAGGAGATGCCGAAATGGCTGCGAAAACTAGCGTCGGGCTGACGTGGCGACCTGAGCCAAAACCAAAGCGGCGGAACAAGCCTGCGCCGTTTAATCATTGCAAGAAAGTCGGGCCGAAATCTAAGTGGAGGAAACGATGATAGAAACCAGTCCCGCATG
>JAPOJR010000265.1 GCA_029978325.1 Alphaproteobacteria bacterium
AATTTCTTCGCCTATAGATCTGTTGCGGAAAATATATCCCTTTTAATTATCTGAAATAATTGAAAAATACCGGCTCTTCGGATTTTGGCACGCTCCTTGCATCGGTTGGATGTCTCAACCGGGAAAGGAGCTTTTCCTTATGGCGCTGTCCAAAACCCTCCGCACGCTGACCATTGCTGGTGCATCCGCCGCGGCAATGCTGCTCAGTCATGCGGCAACTGCTGCCGACACGATCAAGGTCGGTGTCCTTCACTCGCTCTCCGGCACCATGGCGATCAGCGAGACCACGCTGAAAGACGCCATGCTGATGCTGATTGCCGACCAGAACGCCAAGGGCGGTCTGTTGGGCAAGAAGTTGGAAGCGGTGGTGGTCGACCCGGCCTCGAACTGGCCATTGTTCGCCGAAAAGGCCCGTGACCTGCTGACCAAGGACAAGGTCGATGTGGTCTTCGGCTGCTGGACCAGCGTCAGCCGCAAGTCGGTGCTGCCCGTGTTCGAAGAGCTGAACGGCATGTTGTTCTATCCCGTCCAGTACGAAGGCGAAGAGTCTTCGCGCAATGTGTTCTACACCGGCGCTGCGCCGAACCAGCAGGCCATCCCGGCGGTCGATTATTTGATGAGCAAGGATGGCGGCAGCGTGAAGCGCTGGGTGCTGGCCGGTACGGACTATGTCTATCCGCGCACGACCAACAAGATCCTGGAAGCCTACCTTAAGTCCAAGGGTGTCGCCGCTTCGGACATCATGATCAACTACACGCCGTTCGGCCACTCCGACTGGCAGACCATTGTCGCCGACATCAAGAAGTTCGCCGCAGAAGGCAAAAAGACGGCCGTCGTCTCCACCATCAATGGCGACGCCAACGTACCATTCTATAAAGAGTTGTCGAACCAGGGCATCAAGGCGGCGGACGTTCCGGTGGTTGCCTTCAGTGTCGGCGAGGAAGAGTTGGCGGGTATCGACACCTCCAACCTGGTCGGTCACCTGGCGGCGTGGAACTATTTCATGAGCGTCGATACGCCTGAGAACGCGGCATTCATCAAGAAATGGCATGCTTTCATCAAGAACGACAAGCGCGTGACCAACGACCCGATGGAGGCGCACGTGATCGGCTTCCAGATGTGGGTGCAAGCGGTCGAGCAGGCCGGCACCACCAATGTCGATGCGGTGCGCCAGGCGATGTATGGCCAGAAGGTGCGCAGCCCGAGCGGTTTCGACGTGGTGATGAACACCAACCACCACCTCTCCAAGCCGGTGCTGATCGGCGAGATCCAGGCGAACGGCCAGTTTGAGATCGTTTGGGAAACCAAAGGTCCGATCAAGGGCGATGCGTGGACCGACTATCTGCCGGAAAGCGCCAAGTTGACCGCCGACTGGACCTACCCATGGGTCTGCGGCAACTGCGAGAAGCCGAAGTACGGCATGGCGACCAACTGATCTTTGTTCCGGCGATCCCCGGCGCGGCCGACAGGCTGCCGGGGATCGCCCCCTGATCTTTTCCAAGCATCTCATTTGTTTGTCCATTTTTTCGTATCCGACCGAAACGCCCGCAGAAACGAAACAAACAATGCGACTGGTTATAGCAATTCTTGCCGGTTTGCTGGCGCTCGGCCTCGCGCCGGCGCAGGCCGACCCGCTGGCCGACGCTGTCGCCAAGCTGCCGGAAGGCGGCTATAGTGATCGGGCTGCCCAGATCGAAGTCATAGCCGGGCTAGGCGATCCGCGCGCCATTCCGCTGCTGGCGGCGCTGAGCGACGGCGACCTGCATGTCCGCGCAAGCGACGGGCGGGTTGTGCTGGCCAAGCGCGATGGGCGGGATTACGCCCTAAGCGATCCGATTTCCGGCGAACGCCTTGGAACAGCGGGGCGTGGCGATACCGACAAGATTAAAGTCAACAACCGCGTCCGCGGCGCCATTGCGGAGGCACTGGTCCAGCTAAAGCTGGCCAGTCCCGATCAGGCGGAACGCCTGGCTGCCGCTGCAGATGCCGTCAACTATGGCTCGCCTGCGATGCTGGCCCGCCTGCGCACAGCCCTGGAGCACGAGCAGGCTCCGGAGGTGAAGGGCGCGTTGCAATCGGCGATGATTGCTGCGGAGCTGGCTGCCGGCACGCCACAGGAGCGCGTGGCGGCGATTGAGCGATTGTCCGGCAGTCTGGACCCGGGCGTCCGGGCTCTGCTGGGCCAGGTGCTGAACGACGCCAATACCCAACCGGAGGTGAAGGCGGCGGCGGCGAAAGCCATCGACAAGATCGAAAGCCAGCGCGCCTGGCTCGATGCCGGTCTTGCGGTGTTCCAGGGCGTTTCACTGGGCTCGATCCTGCTGCTGGCTGCCATCGGCCTTGCCATCACCTTTGGCGTGATGGGCGTAATCAACATGGCGCACGGCGAGATGATCATGCTTGGCGCCTACTCCACATTTGTGGTGCAGGAGGCTTTTCGTGCGTTTCTGCCGGCGTCCGTGTTCGATCTCTACCTGATCGCCGCGATACCCGTAGCATTCCTGGTCGCGGCGCTAACCGGCATGGCGATGGAGCGGAGCGTGATCCGCTTCCTCTACAACCGCCCGCTGGAGACGCTGCTGGCGACCTGGGGCATCAGCCTCATCCTGCAGCAGGCAGTCCGTTCAGTCTTTGGCGCCACCAACCAGGAGGTCGCCAACCCGAATTGGATGAGCGGCGGTTTTGAGATCATCGGCGGCGTCGTGCTGACCTACAACCGGCTCTGCATCATCGCCTTCTGCCTGATCGTGCTGGGCCTGGTGGTGCTCATCCTGCGCAAGACGCATTTTGGGCTGGAGATGCGGGCCGTGACCCAGAACCGGCGCATGGCGCGGAGCATGGGCATTGATTCCAGCCGCGTCGATGCGCTGACTTTCGGCCTCGGCTCCGGCGTTGCCGGCATTGCCGGGGTGGCACTGAGCCAGGTCGGCAATGTCAGCCCGAACCTGGGCCAGCTCTACATTGTCGATAGCTTCATGGTCGTGGTCTTCGGCGGCGTCGGCAACCTGGCCGGAACGTTCGTTGCCGCAATGAGCCTTGGTGTCCTCAACAAATTCTTGGAGCCCGTCGCCGGTGCGGTGCTGGGCAAAGTGGTGGTTCTGGTGCTTGTAATCCTGTTCATCCAAAGACGCCCGCGCGGCCTGTTCGCCCTCAAGGGCCGGTCGGAGGAGGCGTAACATGCAGGCCTCCAATATTTCCCTTCACCCTGAGGTGGCGGCGCTAGCCGCCCTCGAAGGGTCGCCTCCGCCCAGCACGCCGCCTTCGAGGCTCGCTACGCTCGCACCTCAGGCTGAAGGACGTTGTGTAAGAGCCACCTCTCCTCTGCACGGGAGGGCCTGAGCCATGCAAGCCTCACGCCAACCGCTTCTCACCCAAGCCGGCTGGG
>JAPOJR010000266.1 GCA_029978325.1 Alphaproteobacteria bacterium
CGCGTCAACGTCCGCTCCTGCATGGATTAACCGAGCGTGGACTTCCTGCGGGACCACAAATTTGCGGTCTTCCGAACACGTAAACCGCAATTCAGGTGTATTGATGACGACCGGAAGCGTCTTTCGGAAGTCTTCCAGGGTCACGGTGCCGGTAGCCAGGATTCCCAAGGTTCGCACCGCGACATACAATGCATCGTCGAAGCCATAATACCGGTCGGCATAGAAAATATGGCCGCTCATTTCGCCGGCCAACGGCGCTTTGACCTCCGCCATCTTGGCCTTGATCAGGGAGTGGCCGGTTTTATACATCAGTGGTTTGCCGCCAGCATTCGCAACGGCGTCGAACAGAACCTGGCTGGCTTTCACATCGGCAATGATCGTTGCACCGGGATGCCGTTCCAACACGTCGGCGGCCAACATGACGAGCAGTTGATCCGCCCAAAGCACTGCGCCGGCGCCATCGATTACGCCGATGCGGTCGCCATCGCCATCGAAGGCAATGCCGAGTTCGGCGCCGGCCGCCGTGACCGCCGCCTGCAGCTGCTGCAAGGTTTCCGGCAATGTCGGGTCTGGGTGATGCACCGGAAATGTGCCGTCAACCGGAGCATTTAGCACTGTGTGCTCGCCCGGAAGGCGGGCAACCAAAGCCTCGACCGTCGGGCCGGTTGCGCCATTGCCGCAGTCCCAGACCACTTTCAGCGCGCGTCCCGGCGTGTAGTCCTGCAAAATCCGGTTGACGTAGGCAGCGTTGATATCGACGCTGGATTCCGATCCGGCCCCGGTTGCAAATGTTCCAGCGGCGGCAATCCGGCCGATTTCCTGAATATCCGATCCAAAAAACGGCTTCTTCTGCAAGATCATCTTGAAGCCGTTGTAGTCCGGCGGATTGTGGCTGCCGGTAATCTGGATACCGCCATCAACGCCTTCCAGGTGGAAGCAGGCGAAATACAGCATGGGCGTCGGGCTCATCCCGATACGCACGGCATCGACCCCGCCTGCCAAAAGACCATCGACAACCGCGTCCGCCATAGTCGGCGACGACAGGCGGCCATCATAACCAACGGCAATCTTGCGCGCACCACGTGCCCGGGCGATCGTCGCAAAGGCCCGGCCAATAGCGCGTGCATCCGCAACAAACAATGTCCGATCAATAATGCCGCGAATATCGTATTCACGCAGAATAGTTGGATCGAACTGATATTTGGTTGACATTATTCGGCTGCCTCTGCTTGTCCTGTCAAAATACTCTGTCCGGTATAACCACGGCCGATCCCATAGTAAGTAAAACCAGCGGCCCTCATTTCTTCCGGAACATAGATATTGCGCATATCCACCATAACTGGCGCATTCATTAAGCTTTTGACACGATCCAGTTGCAGAGCCCTAAATTCATTCCATTCGGTCACGATGGCCAGGCAATCGGCCCCATCCAACGCATCATAGGCGCTTGACGCGTAGTAAGGTCCGACGCCGATTTCCGCTTTGGCGTTCGACATGCCCTGCGGATCGAAGACCCGGGCCTCAATTCCAGCGGCCATCAAAGCCGGCACAATGGCAAGCGCCGGCGACTCCCGCATGTCGTCAGTTCCGGGCTTGAACGTAAGACCCAGCACCGCCACCTTTTTTCCACGCACTACGCTGAGGCCGCCCATCGCATCGATAACACGGTCCGCCATCGCCAGCTTGCGCCGATCATTGATGTCGATCACCGACTCGACAATGCGAAGCGGGGTACCGTGTTGACGTGCGGAATATGCCAGGGCCAGCGTATCCTTAGGAAAACAGGACCCGCCGTAACCCGGTCCCGGGTGCAGGAACTTGCTTCCGATCCGCCCATCCAAGCCAATTCCTTTGGCGACATGCTGCACATTGGCCCCAGTCTTCTCGCACAGGTCGGCAATTTCGTTGATGAAGGTGATTTTCGTCGCGAGAAAGGCGTTCGCTGCGTACTTAATCAGTTCCGCTGTAACGATCTCCGTGAAGACCATCGGCACTTCCCGCAGCGATAGCGGACGGTACAACTGCCGCATCTGCTCGCGCGCCCTGTCGCTTTCGGCGCCGATCACAACCCGGTCCGGCCGCATGAAATCTTCGATGGCCGCGCCTTCGCGCAGGAACTCCGGGTTCGAAACCACGTCCCATTCCGCATGGGCCGGCGCATGTTTGGCGACGATCCGGGCAACCTCTTTTCCAGTACCAACCGGGACCGTGGATTTGGTCACGACCGTCGTATATCCGGACAGGTTGAGGGCCACTTGCTCGGCGGCGGCGTAAACATACCGCAAATCAGCATAGCCGTCGCCACGTCGGGACGGTGTTCCAACCGCAATGAACACCAGGTCCGCAGCCGGAACCGCATCGGCCAAACTGGTCGAGAAATGCAGGCGGCCCGCCTTGCAATTGCTTGCAACCAGATCGTCGAGGCCGGGCTCGTAGATCGGGATTTCGCCTTTTTCAAGCGCCCGGATCTTGGTCTCATCGACATCGACGCAGGTTACGTCAAAGCCGAACTCGGAAAAACAAGCCCCTGTCACCAAACCCACATAGCCCGCGCCGATCATTACCACTTTCATCGAAGCAACCCTTTCCGGTGCCGATAATCCCATCCGTTACGCTAAGGAATCCTAAGCGAAATACGGCAACAATGCCGCGCGCATGTCCTTGCCCAGGTCGTCGCGGGCCAGCGCGAAGGCGATATTCGCCTCCATGAAGCCAACTTTGTCGCCGCAGTCGAAGCGCCGGCCTTCAAACCGCAACCCGTGAAAGGGATGTGTTCCGATAGTACGGGCCATGGCATCGGTCAGTTGGATTTCGCCGCCCGCGCCGACCACTTTTTCTGCCAGGTAGTCCATCACACGCGGCAGCAATACATAGCGGCCGATAATCGAGAGCGTCGATGGCGCCACCTCAGGGCTGGGCTTTTCCACCAAGCCCTTCACCGATGCGAGCCGACCATCGTCGCTTTCTACGTCCAGAATCCCGTATCGTTGCGTGTGCGCGCGCGGCACATCCATAACAGCCACGACATTCCCGCCGGTCTCTTCATACACTTCCAAAAGTTGTGCAAGACATGGTGTCTTCGACTGGACCAGATCGTCCGGCAATAGCACCGCGAAGGGCTCGTCACCAACCAATGGACGCGCGCACCAGACCGCGTGCCCCAGGCCCATTGGCTCCTGTTGGCGGACATAGGAGATCGACCCGGGCGGCATCATCATTTCGCGGACGATTTCCAAGGCATCCTGCTTGTCGCGCCGCTGCAACATGGCATCCAGTTCGAAACTGTAATCGAAATGGTCCTCAATCGCCGCCTTGCCCCGGCCGGTGACGAAGATGATCTCCTCGATGCCGGCTGCGAGGGCTTCCTCCACCGCGTACTGGAT
>JAPOJR010000267.1 GCA_029978325.1 Alphaproteobacteria bacterium
GGTCATACTTGGTATCCGGGTGATCAGCCTGAAACGTCAGGGAATGATCGTGGTCATGATCATGATGATGGTCATGGTGATCATGCGGGTCAGCCATTTTGCGGCTCCAGCCAGTGGTCATAGATATCGGGGACAATCGAATCGTTGGACGAGCCCTGATAGCCCTGCCAGACGTCCTCAGGGGCAAACCGCACTTCGTACAGCACCCGCGGCTCGCCCTTTTGATAATAGGCGATTTTCTCCGGATTAGGGAACGTGCCCAGAATGGACAGCACTTTCCCCTTGCGCCCGCGCAGATAGTGCGGCGTGCGGCAATGGCCGGTGGGAATATCGTTGCGGACGACGACGGCGTCGCCCGGCTTCAAGTTCGTGCTCATTTCCAATCGTCCTTGGTGGCAAAGGCCGAAGACTGCGCTAGTTTACGGTGAAGAATCCGATCTCGCAAAGGAAACTCCATGTCCGAGCGCCCGACCGCCGCCCTCCGCCGCCTGCTGGCCGATCCCAAACTGACGCAAATCCCTGGCGTGGTCGATGCTGCCTGGGCCCGTGTCGTTGCAGCAGAAGGGTTCGATGCGGTTTACATGACCGGCGCCGGCACAAGCGCCTCTCGCCTCGGCTGGCCGGATGTCGGGCTATTGACCATGACCGAGATGGTCGACAATGCCGGGCGCATCGCCGATGCCTGTATCGCCCCGGACGGACGGCAACTGCCGCTGATCGCCGACGCCGATACCGGATATGGCGGGCCGCTGAACGTGCGGCGCACGATCCAGAGCTATGAGCGGGCGGGGGTCGCAGGCGTGCATATCGAGGACCAATCCTGGCCGAAACGCTGCGGTCACCTGGCTGGCAAGGCAGTGATCCCGACAGCGGATATGGTCGCGCACATCAAGGCCGGCTGTGATGCCCGGCATGACCAGAATTTCGTGCTGATCGCCCGTACGGACGCCATCGCAGTGGAGGGCTTCGAAGCCGGGCTCGAACGCGCTCACGCCTACCGCGAGGCCGGCGCGGACGTGCTGTTCATCGAAGCCATGACCAGCGAGGAGCAGTTGGCAGAGGCCTGCCGCCAATTCCCGGATACGCCGCTGCTCTACAACATGGCCAGCAGCGGCAAGACTCCCTTCCTCTCGGCAGAACGCATGCAGGAATTAGGCTTTTCCGTCTGCATCTACCCGAACTTCGTTATGCTGGCAGCTATCCCGGCGGCACAGGCAATGCTGCGCACCCTAAAGGAGACCGGGGAGGCCAAGGCCGTGGCAAACAGCCTGACCAGCTTCCAGGATTTCTTCAACCTGCTGGGAATGGACCGGGTCAAAGAGCTGGAAGAACGCTATGTCGTCGATGAAACCCGGCGGGCGGGGTACTGATGTCGGCAGCCTCAGTCGCTCCGCTGCTTGACCGCCAGATTGTATAGAATCGCCACCATCGAGAACATCAAGCCGCCGCCGATTCCGCCCGCGATTAGGTAGACCAGCAACTCGCCCTCGTCTGCTTCGCCCGGCGCATCGAGCAGCAGGCTGCGCAGGTACAGAATTGCCGGTCCAAGGAACACGCCCCAAGACATGACATTGCGGACGTTGCAGGGTTTGAGGTCGCGCCACATCGAAAACGCTATGGGGTAACGCTCGGAACCCAAAGGTAGCCGTCCGGATCAAGGATATAGCATTCCCGCATGCCGTGCGGCTTGTCGAGGCTGCCGGCCAGGACATGGTAACCTGCGGCCCGCGCGCGGGCTTCGGCGGCGTCCGGGTCCAGGCCCAAAACGCGCAGTTCCGCGCCGGTGCCACGGATTTCGGTCTCCGCGAGCGAGCCTGATAAGGGGTGGTTAGAATAGGTATGGTCGGCGTGCAGGCACCATTTGGCGCCACATGCCTCCAGGGCAGCGAAGTCCGGGTCCTCGTAGACGACCGTCGCCTGCAGCACCGCGCGAGCAAATGCGGTCGCCTTGCCCATGTCGCGAACCAGCAGGTTCACCGTCAGCCCGCCCAACTCTTTCGAATACTCGCCGGCAGGTTTCCAGGGGGTGCCGGTGCGCTTCTTTACCATGGCAAAGCTTCCTTATTGCAACAGTCAGGGCAAGGCGCCGGCCGCGTCGAACAGGACGTCGCCACGCACCGGTTCATCCCGCCAGCCACCTTGCGGCGCATAACCAAGGCTCTTCAGGAACTCTGTCAGGCCAGCGATGCTGTCACCATGGCGTCTGAGTGTGGAATCCGAGACCTCCAGGAACAGCGCCGGCCGGTACCGGCGCAACGTTGCCTCAGCGCCCACCACCATCCGCATTTCCGAGCCTTCAATGTCTGCCTTGATCAGGTCTAGTCGTTTGAGTCCCAGTTCTGCAACGATGTCGTCGATACGGCGAACCCGAACCGTTTCGGAAACCAAGGCCCGGGCCTCGCCGCTGGCGTCGCCCATAAAGCTGAGGCCGAAGCCATAGCTACCAGAGCGCTTTCTGGGCATGTTCAACACCAGTTCCTGCTCTGCGTCGCCAAGACCGCATTCATGCACGGTCACATTGGCAAGCCGGTTAAGCCGCAGGACGGGCCGCAGCAGGGACAAGGCATAACTTCCCGGCTCGAACGCGTGCACATGGCCGTTCGGCACCATTTCAGCAAACAGTTTGGCAAACTGCCCGGAATGCGCGCCAACATCGAAGACGACCCCATCCTGCGGCAGGATAGGGCCGAAAACCTGGCGCATTTCCTTATGGTGCTGCTGGGTTGCAGCCTTCCAGAAATGGGCAAGCCAAGTCAGTCGCTGACGCGGACTTAACAGCAGGGGTGAGGGCATGTCCGCCTACCCTTCTCCTCCCGGCATAAGGCCTTCCGCCACGAGGGCTGCGATGGCATCGGCAAACGGCAGGATTTCCTGATCACGACCCCCCATGGAGACATAAAGTCCACCTGCTGTGTCGTTGTAGATATCACGACCCTTGTAGGTTGATGTTGTCATCAATCGGTTAAATTCATCCGCAATCGCTTCCGCCTCAAGGTTAATCGCCTCGTGATCAGCGGTTGTATTGGTGTCATTCGCACCCAAAACAGCAAGCTCTTGCAATCTGGAAAGAAGCGCAGAGGCAGAGTCCAAAACCCGCATACCTGTCTCAAGATAACCCATCGTAACCGATGCACCCTTGATACCCGCTTTCGTTCCCACAAAATCTAGTCGGAATGTATCCGCCATGGCAACATATGAAGATCGGTCTCCCGCATTCGCGTTCTGTTTACCTGTCGCAAGACGCTCCATGCTCTTGCTCACTTCGCTGTTTGCACGCGTTAAGGCTGTCTCCACCTTATAAAACGCCGTGGTCGCACCAATATTTGCCATTTCGTTTCTTCCTTCTTTTTTTAGGCGGGAGGGTTTGATCCCTCCCCGCT
>JAPOJR010000268.1 GCA_029978325.1 Alphaproteobacteria bacterium
CATACGAGAGCGACGTTTACGAATGAAGGCGCGAGCGCGAACAGCTTTTTCACAAAAAAAACTTAGAAACACCGCTCACTCAAACGCGCGCGTCATTTCGTCCCGGACTCGCCGGACGCCTCGATCTCCAGCGGCGCTTTCGAGTCGCCAATCCCTGGCAGCGTCTGCGACTGGGCGCTGGCGGCGGCGGGCAAACCGAATGCAGCCAACAGCATTATTCCGAGAACAATTCTGGCAAGCATCGGGGTTTTCATTTCTGCTCTGGCGGCGGCGTGAAAATCAGGCGCGATTTGCCGAGAATGCGCACGGTCTTGCCTTTGTCGAGGATCTCAAACCCTTCGCCCTGGATCAACCCTTCTGGGCCGTATCCGTCGATCAGTTGGTTCCCCACCGCCCGGCCCGATTTCATCATCACTGTGGCCGATTCCGTTTGGAGGCGATAACCGTCACCGTGCGTGACCGTTACAGCGCCAGACAACTCCAGGCGGTCTTCCTTGCGGTTATAGAGCCCACTATCGGCCTGCATAGTCAGTTCGGTGCCATCCTTCATCGCGATTTCACCCGCCGGGCGGTTGAGAAGCACGGTGTTGATACCATCGGCGCCCTGGCGCGCTTCAACTGCGGAGACCTTGAACGGCTGGTTGTCCTCATCGACGCCAACCAATTTGGCGTTCCGCATACGCAACTGCTGCGCATCGTTGATATCGATCTTGGTCTCGGGGTCATCAGATAGGACGACATTGCGCCAATCCAATTGCGGCCAGATCATCGCCAAAACCAACAGGGCTCCAGCCAACAACGGCAGCAACAGCCGCAACGACCGCACCAGACGGGAATAGCCGTGACCAAGCCCTTTTGCGGCACGGGTCTGGACCAGCCGTTCGCGTCGGGCGGTGTTGTCGGCGATGCTGGTCATGTCAGACCGGCTCGCAGGCAATCGTGGATATGAACGATGCCAACGGTCTGCATAGCCCCATCGACGCCAGGCGCTACGACGAAGAGACTGGTGATATGGTTGGCGTTCATGGTCGCCAGCGCTTCGGCGGCCAAGGCGCGCGGGCGGATGGTCCGCGGGCCGGCCGTCATGATCGCCCCTGCTGTCCGCGATAACAGGTCGGCGGTCATGTGCCGCCGGAGATCGCCATCGGTAACGATGCCGGCCAACGTGCCATCGCTATCCACCACGCCGACACATCCAAAGCTCTTGGCTGTCATCGCAACCAACGCATCCGCCATGATGGTGTCCATGGCGACCAACGGCGGCTCGGCGTGCATAATGTCGGACACCAGCAAAAGCCGCCGCCCCAGTGCGCCGCCGGGATGCAGCGAACGGAATTGTTCGGCGGAGAAATTGCGCCGTTCCAGCAGCGCTACGGCCAACGCATCGCCCATGGCCATGGTCGCTGTCGTCGAGGTCGTTGGCGCCAGCCCCATGGGACAGGCCTCTTCGACCGGCGGCAACAGCAAGGTCACCGTGGCGGCATCTGCCAAAGTCGATGGCGCGCGCGCCGTGATTGCAATAATCGGGATCGATAGGCGAGCAGCATAGGCGATGACATCCGCCAATTCCGCTGTGTTGCCCGAATTCGACAGCGCCAGCAGAGCATCGCCCCGGGTGATCATCCCCAGGTCGCCATGACTCGCTTCAGCCGGGTGGACGAAATGGGCGGGCGTTCCGGTAGACGCCATCGTCGCCGCGATTTTGCGGGCGATATGGCCGCTTTTGCCCATTCCAGTGACCACCACCCGCCCAGTGATCGACGCCAGGGCGCCGGTCGCCTGGAGGAATGCATCGCCGATGCTATCCGCCATGGCGTTCAGCGACTTCGCCTCGGTCCGCAGCACCCGCTGGGCGGTAGCGATAGTCTTGACCGCGGTGTCTCTTTCGCTAGCTGTGGGCAAAGATGTCAACGTCGCTCCAACCTTCCAGGTCGAGTGCCGCACGCGTCGGCAAAAAGTCAAAACACGCCTGCGCCATGGCCATCCGGCCTTCGCGGGCTAACCGTTCGGCCAGCGCGTCGCGCAGTTGATGCAAATGTAACACGTCTGACGCCGCATAGGCGCACTGGGCTTCGCTCAATTCCGGAGCACCCCAATCTGACGATTGTTGCTCCTTCTTTAACTCGACTCCCAGCATCTCCTTGCACAAATCCTTAAGACCATGGCGGTCTGTATAGGTTCGGACCAGGCGAGACGCGATCTTGGTACAGAACACAGGCGCACACCGCACCTGCATATAGTGTTGGATCACTGCCAAGTCGAATCGCCCGAAGTGGAATATTTTGGGAATTGAGACATCGGCCAACAACGCCCGGAGAACCGGCGCGCGATAGTCGGGCAGCGCGCCATCGGCTGGACGTTTAAACTGCACCAGGTGCGCATCGCCATTCCCCGGCGACAATTGCACCAAACACAACCGGTCCCTGCCCGGCAACAGCCCCATCGTCTCTGAATCGATGGCAACGCCGTTATTCCAGTCGATGTTGGCCGGCAAATCGCCCTGATGCAGGAATATGGCCATGACGGCATCACCTTTTCGCTAATCGAACCGACCCGTGCCATAGCAGCGACCAGGCGAATGCGAAAGGTGCCAATGCCCCGCGCCCGCAGCAAAACGTCCGTCAGGTGGTGCCAAACAGCCGATCGCCGGCATCGCCAAGGCCCGGCACAATATAGCCGTGTTCGTTCAGGCGCTCGTCGATTGCGGCGGTAAAAATTGGTGCGCCCGGATGTTTCGCGTGGAAATTCGCTATGCCCTCAGGCGCAGCAAGCAGGCAGACCAAACGCAGGTCGACCGCGCCGGCGCGGCGCAACCGGTCTGCCGCCGCAATGGCGGAATGCCCGGTCGCCAACATGGGATCGAGAATCAATACCGGGTGCCGGTCCAGTCCCTCTGGCGCCTTAAAATAATACTCGGCAGCGGCGAGGGTCTCCGGATCGCGAGCCAGCCCAATATGGGCGAACTTGGCAGCCGGAAGCATTTCGGCGAATCCTTCGCTGATGCCCAGTCCCGCGCGCAGTACCGGCGCCAAAAAGACGGTGCCATCGGCAAGAAAGGGCGCCTGCATCTGTGCGACCGGAGTCTCTATCCGTTTGTGCGCCAAAGGCAGGTCACGCAACACCTCATACGCCATAAACTGGCCAATTTCCCGGCACAAACGCCGAAAAGTATAAGGTTCCGACCGCCGATCCCGCATCTGCGAGAGCCGATGAACAACCAAAGGGTGGTCAACCACATGGACGGCGGCTGTCGCTGGCATGGCGCGCGAACTCCTGTTTCGGGCAACCGCCTACCGGTACCATCCTGCTGGGGATAGCGCGAGGCCAAAGCGAATGGTCATGGCAAATGG
>JAPOJR010000269.1 GCA_029978325.1 Alphaproteobacteria bacterium
CTGTGTACCAAAAGACCTTCCACCACGACCACCGAGATATTGGCGGCAAGTCCGCGGTCGGACATGGCATCGATTTCGTCGCGGACCATCGCCACCCGTTCGTCCACAGAGAACAACGGTCCCTTGCCGGCGTTGCCGGCGACGCCGACATAGAGCTTGTCCACTACGGCGGCAGCCCGTTTGATAATGTCGGTATGACCTTTCGTTGCCGGATCAAAGGTCCCCGGGTAAAGCGCGATGTGCCCGTCCACAGTGGGTACTCTCTATTGTTGCGAAAAATTCGGTACAAATGGCTATGCCACCTGTTCGCCTAATCCTCTGCGATCCGCGAGACAGATACAACCCTTTCGCCTTCGCCCAAGGAGAACAAACGCACGCCCCGGGTGGAACGCCGAGCGATGCGGATGTCTTGGACCGGCACGCGGATCAACTGGCCGCCATCGGTCACCAGCACCAAGCCATCGGAATCACTAACCGGGAATGCGGCGCAAACGCCGGCCCCCGGCATTAAGTCCATCAGATCGATCCCTTTGCCGCCGCGCTTGGTGACGCGATAGTCATAGGCGCTGGTCCGCTTGCCATAACCGTCGTCGGCTACGGACAGGATCAATTCTTCGGCCGCGCTCAACTCTGCGAACTGGTCCTCGCCTAGCGGCTGGTCGTCGCCCAGATCGCCGCCTTCGTCGCGCCGCCGCGCAGCGGCCATACGGAGGAACGCGTCGCGGGTGTCGGTATCGATCTCTGCCCCATGCAGAATGGTGAGCGAAATCACCCGATCGCCATCACCCAAGGCAATGCCGCGAATCCCATTGGAGGAACGGCCTGCGAAGACACGCACGTCGGTGACCGGGAAGCGGATCGCTTTGCCCTGCTGGGTCGCCAGCAGAAAGTGATCGGTGGCCAGGGCCAGGGCGACGCCGATCAGGCTATCGCCCTCGTCCAGCTTCATCGCGATCTTGCCGTTCGACATGACGTTGGTGAAGTCCGAGAGCTTGTTGCGGCGGACATTGCCGCTGGCGGTGGCAAAGACGATGTCCATCTCGTCCACGCCCTCGGCATCTTCTTCAGGCAATGGCAAAACGGTGGAGATCGTCTCACCCTGGCTGAGCGGCAGCAGGTTGACCATCGCCTTGCCGCGCGCCTGCGGCGTTCCGATCGGCAGGCGATAGGTTTTGAGCTTGTAGACCATCCCAGCCGACGAGAAAAACAGCACCGGCGCATGGGTGTTGGCAACAAAGACGTCAGCGACGAAATCCTCGTCGCGGGTAGACATGCCTGCCCTGCCCTTGCCTCCGCGCCGTTGTTCGCGGTAGCTGGCCAAGGGAACGCGCTTGATATAGCCCTGCTGGCTGACCGTGATGACCATGTCCTCGCGTTGGATCAGGTCTTCGTCGTCCTGGTCGGCCTCGGCATCCAAGATTTCGGTCCGGCGTTCATTGCCGAACTTATCGCGGATTTCCTGAAGCTCTTGGCGCATAATTCCCAGAACGCGGTCGCGGTTGCCGAGAATATCCAAATAGTCCTCGATATGGGAAACGGTCTCGCGCAGATCAGAGTCGATCTTATCGCGCTCCAGCCCAGTCAGGCGATGCAATCGCAGGTCCAGAATGGACTGGGCCTGGGCCTGGCTAAGCTGATAATGGCCATCCGCGCGGGCCGAGGCGCTGTCGTCAACCAGCGCAATCAGCGGCGCCACGTCGCCTGCCGGCCATACCCGCTCCATCAACCGTTGCCGGGCGGTTGCAGGATCGGGCGCCTCACGGATCAGGCGGATGACGTCGTCCAGGTTGGCAACGGCAACGGCCAATGCCAGCAACGTATTGGCCCGTTCCCTTGCCCGCGCCAGTTCGTAGGCGGTCCGCCGGGTAATAACCTGCTCGCGGAAGCGGCAAAACGCCTGCAGAACGCCCTTTACCGGCAACAACTCAGGCTTGCCGCCGTTCAGAGCCAACATGTTGTAGGAAAAAGAGCTTTGCACCGGGGTGAAGCGGAACAACTGGTTCAGCACCACGTCGGTGACAGCGTCGCGTTTCAATTCGATGACGACGCGAATGCCATGGCGGTCGCTTTCGTCGCGCAGGTCCGAAATGCCATCGATTAGCTTAAGGTTCACAACTTCGGCGATGCGCTCGACCATCTTGGCCTTGTTGGTCTGATACGGCACATCGGTGAGGATGATGGCTTCCCGGTTGTTCGGCCTTGCCTCTATCACATGCCGGCAGCGCATAATGACCGAGCCGCGGCCGGTGGCGAACGCCTGGCGAATGCCGCCGCGCCCCATGACAACCGCGCCAGTGGGGAAATCTGGCCCAGGCATGATGTCCAGCAACTCGTCGAGGCCGATTTCCGGATCGTCCATATAGGCGAGCGTGGCGTTCACGACTTCCACGAGATTGTGCGGTGGAATGTTGGTGGCCATACCAACGGCGATGCCGCCTGCCCCGTTGACCAGCAGGTTCGGGAAGCGCGCTGGCAGAACGGTCGGCTCTTTCTCCGACTCATCATAGTTCGGCTGGAAATCGACCGTGTCCTTGTCGATGTCCGACAGCAACGGCTCCGCCGCGTTGGCCAACCGAGCCTCGGTATAGCGCATCGCGGCCGGCGGATCGTTGTCCAGCGAACCGAAATTTCCCTGTCCGGAAATCAAAGGCAACCGCATGCTGAACGGTTGGGCCATGCGGACCAACGCGTCATAGATGGCGGTGTCGCCGTGCGGATGGAACTGACCCATGACGTCGCCAACGATTCTGGCGGACTTGCGATAGGGCCGCGACCAATCATAGCCGCCGACCCGCATGGCATACAAAATACGGCGATGCACCGGCTTCAGGCCATCGCGCACATCCGGAATCGCCCGCGCTACGATCACGCTCATGGCGTAATCCAGGTACGAGCGCTGCATTTCGTCTTCGATCGAGACGGGCGCTATATCGCTCGCCCGCCCTCTGGGTTCTTCGACCAACTGTACTGTCCTTATGCCCTAACCGCGGGTCTCTACATTTTGGGGTGGGACGCGTGCCACGAACACAAGGTGTTGCGGATGGCCCAACTTTTTTGCTGCCGCACAATTTAGCAGCAGGCACTCCACTTGACCAGAATAAACAGTTAGAATACGTTACCCAGTTAATGCATTCTAGCATCTGGATTTCTTAATTTTATCCCATTGAGAGCGAACCGTAGAACTGCGCAAAATCATGGCTTCAATTTGCACTAAATACGATGGGACCATGGCGCGCCGTCGCAATATGCC
>JAPOJR010000026.1 GCA_029978325.1 Alphaproteobacteria bacterium
TGCAAGCAAGTGTCATCTAGTTTTGCCGATGCGACGACCTCCCGAATGACTTTGGCGTCCGCACAGGAGAGGTACCCAAGGAGGTTGTTACGGCTGGAGCACATGCGGCCCAGGAATCAGCGAAGGAGTTCGGCCAACAGGAATTCGCTGACCAGGCGCCCTTCGTCGAGCGGCACTTGAGGATTTGCTGCCCCACGTCGCCAAAGCGATAGACTTTGGCTTCCCGTCCGCTGCCCTGACCTTGTTGGACACCGGGTTGGTCGCCGTTCGCTTCAACCGCTGCCTAAAGGACAGACACACCGACATGGTGGCCGCCGAAAAACCCGCTAAGGTCGCCATAACAGCCGCCATGCGAAAGCTGATTTCCTTTGCTAATGCCGTGTTGCGGGAAAAAAGGCCATGGGCCGTACATCACGCTTGACCTATCATAGATACTCTAGGGTTTTGAGCCTTGCAGCATGGGCAGCGCCATTGGCGCTAACCGGTCGGTGTCGCGTCCGGCCCAGTCCCGGTCCGGGACTTTGGCCATAGAGCGTGCCTGGGCTTCCTCCAGCGCCTGGCTCTCAGCGGCAACGTCGATGGTCAGGCAAACGCCATCCCGGACCACTTGCTCGCCGTCGACGAAGACATCCTGAACTGCGCGGTCGCCGGCCACATAGATCAGGCTGCGCAGCGGCTCGCGCATTGGCATCATTGCCGGGTGTTTCAGATCGACCAGGAAGAGGTCGGCCCGCGCGCCGACAGCCAATCTGCCGATATCGTCGCGACGGAGGGCGCGGGCGCCGCCGATAGTGGCAGCATCGAATACATTGCCTGTTGTCAGGTCTGCAACCGACCCGGCGACGGCGCGGGCCGTATAAAGCGTTGTCCGCAGTTCATCGAGATAGTTGTGCGGGTAGGTATCGGTGCCGATGCCGAGGTTGATTCCCCGCCGCGCATATTCCCCGAAGGTGTTGAGCGCGATGCCGCGGCGCACGAACACGGTGGGGCAATGGGCGACCGTCGCCCCGTTGTCCGCCAGCAGGCCCAAATCGGCCCGGGTCGTCCAATGCAGCCAGGGGTGATGATCCAGGAAAATGCCATGGCCGATAATGGAGCGGTCGGTCAACACGCCCAGGTCCGCCATCCATTGGATCGGCGACCTGCCATGGCGGCGCTGCATCTCGTGGAACTCGGTGACGCTTTGGGCCGCGTGGATCTGAAAGGGCAGGTTGCGTTCGCCGGCGGCGTCGTGGGCGTCACGCAACAGATCGGCCGTACAGGTGTCGATCTGCGCTGGGCAGACCATGCCGGAAAGCCGGCCGCTCGGATGCTGGTTCGCCAGGTCGATCAGGCGCAGCGCCTGCTCGAAACTCTTTTTGCCGCCAGCGGTGTCCCACTCGTATTTCAGCTCGTGGCCATCTTGCGTATACCAGCGTGCGTCACGGAACATCGGCGCGGCAACGGCGCGGATTCCGGCACCGCCCAGCACATCGAGCCAGCCATCGAACGGGATCGAAAGATCGACGACGGTGGTGACGCCAGAGCACAGCAACTCTGCCAATGCCACCCGCATCGCTGCGATGCTGCCGGCATGGTCGTTGCCAAATACGGTCAAGTATTCGTAGAGCGATGAATGCCAGAAGCCGGGGCTCAAAGTCTCGTCGGTGATGCCCTTTCGCAGCGGCTCGCTGGTCGGGTGGGTATGGATGTTGATCATGCCCGGTAACACCAGCCGTCCGCGGCCATCGATCTCGCGGCTGGCGGGCCCCTGGTAGGACGGCCCGACGTGAATCACTCTGCCGCCGGCAAATGCGATATCAATATCTCGGGCGTAGGCATGGCATGCATTGCCCTCGTCCCAAACGGCGGCCCAAGCAACGTTGCGCAGGACAGTGATGGCTTCGCTGGCGACTGACATATGTGCGGCCTCGCGGTTACGGAGTTATTTGCCGGAGATTGTTCCCGTGAATTCCCACCGCTGCAAGTGCGAGACAGGTACATTGACGGGGCGAGGCGGCTGAGTAGTGTGTCGGAGTGTTGGCCGCGACTTCTGTGGTCGGCACGGATAAGGCGGCCGGGTCGATCGCGAGTGAGTGCAGGGCATGGAGATCGACCCGGCCTACGAACGGTTTTGGGGAGAACCGCTCGATCTCGGGAATTCAGCCGGCAGCAAGCAGCAGATAACCTACCCCCTTGTATGCGAAGCGTTCTGTCCGCATGGGGTAATGGCGATGCCTAGCCTAGGCGCAATGTGGGGATCGGTCATAGCCGCTGCAATGGTTCATAGTGCGGATTTGCCCGACAAAGTTGCACAGATCGGAACACGTCAGATGCGTTCTGGCGATGCATGATTTCCCTATCGCGGTCCTGTCCTTGACCTGGGTCTGAACCCGGGCATTGATCCGGGTGCGCCGCTAGAGACGCTGGTTAATCCGGCGCTAACGTGCTTATGAGAGGCCATGGTGTCAGATTGCGGCTTTTCCTATTCATTTCAGGCGCGCGGCTTGGCTGGAGCGCGCGGCGAACGCTGGCTTTTCGACGGGCTCGACCTGACGCTCGGGCCAGGCGAAGTGTTGGTCGTTACTGGTCCGAACGGCACGGGCAAGACAACCTTGCTGCGGATTTTGGCCGGCTTGCTGCCCGCTGCGGAAGGGTCGGTCGGTTGGGAGCCACAGCCGGAAGACGGCCGTGTGGCGCTGCACTACCTCGGACATCAAAACTCTGTGAAGGGCGCGCTGACGGTGGCCCAGAATTTGGCGTTCTGGCAACGCCTGGCGGGGGCGGGCGACGCTGCAGCGACGGCGGCGGCGCAAGCGGCGTTCGCGCTCGACGACCTGGTTGACCTGCCGGCCCGGGTTTTGTCGGCCGGCCAACAGCGGCGTCTGGCGCTGGCCCGCCTGGTGGCGATTCCGGCGCCGCTCTGGCTGTTGGACGAACCGACGACCGCATTGGATGCAGGCTCTGTCAAGGCTTTCGCGGACGCCGTTGCGGCGCATAGGGATAGGGGCGGCATGGCAATCCTGGCGACGCACCAGGACCTGGGGTTCGAGCCGACCTACCGCTTGGATATGGGGGCGTCGGCGTGAACGGCTTTTGGGCGATTTTGGGCCGGGACCTGGCCCTGGCGCGGGCGGAAAGCGGCGGCGCCCTGCTGGCCGTCCAATTTTTTGCTTTGGGTATCCTATTGTTTCCACTGGGTTTGGGCCCGGAGCCGGGGATGCTGTCGCGTCTTGGCGGCGGCTTGTTGGCCGTGATGGCGCTGTTGGCGACATTGCTGGCCTTGGACCGGCTGTTCCAGCAGGACCATGAGGACGGCACGCTGGACTTGCTGCTGACCAGCCCGGCGCCGTTGTGGAGCATCGTTCTGGGTAAAGCGGTGGCGCATTGGCTGATTACCGGCGCGCCTATGTTGTTGGCTGCACCATTGCTGGGCGTGCTGCTGCAGATGAGTTGGCCAGCTATCGGTGGATTGGTGGTCGCATTGGCGTTGGGCACGCCGACGTTGAGCCTGGTCGGGGCGGTGGGCGCGGCGCTCACCATCGGCACGCGGCGCGGCGGCGTGCTGCTGGCATTATTGGTTCTGCCGCTCTATATCCCTGTTTTGATTTTCATGTCGGGCACAGTGACTGCGGCGGAAACGGGACTGGCTTTTGGCGGCCATGTCTCCATTTTAGGCGCGATCATGCTGTTGTCGCTGGTGCTGACCCCATGGGCGGCTGCAGTGGCGTTGCGGCAGGTCGGTGACTAGGCGCGACAAACTCAGGTGGACCAGTGACGGCTTCAACACCTCCCGGGAAAGAGGCAGGCGGCACGGCGCGAGGATCGTCCTTGCATCGCTTTGCCAATCCGGCCCGTTTTCTGCGATTGTCGCGTGCGATTCAGCCCTGGATCCTGGCGGTAACCGTGCCGTGCTTGCTGGCGGGGCTTTACCTGGGACTGGTAGAGTCGCCAATCGACTATCAACAGAAAGACACCGTGCGCATCATGTATGTGCATGTGCCGGCGGCTTGGATGGCGATGTTTGGCTATTCCAGCTTGGCGATCGCCAGCGCCATCGGCCTGATCTGGAAGCACCCGCTGGCCGATCTTGCAGGAAAGGCGGCTGCGCCGATCGGCGCGGGCTTCACTATCATTGCGTTGGCTACCGGCTCGCTGTGGGGCAAGCCGACATGGGGAACTTGGTGGGTATGGGATGCGCGGCTGACGTCGGTCGTCGTGTTGCTGTTCCTGTATCTGGGCTATATGGCGCTGTGGAATGCATTTGAGCAGCCGCAACGAGCCGCGAGGGCGGCGTCGATATTGGCGTTGGTTGGCATCGTCAACCTGCCGATCATCAAGTTTTCGGTCGATTGGTGGAACACGTTGCACCAGCCGGCCAGTATCAGCCGGATCGGCACGCCAGCGATCGATCCGGCAATGTTGCGGCCGTTGCTGCTGATGGGTGTGGCCTATCTCGGCCTGTTCCTGCTGCTATTGCTGCTGCGGATGCGGGTGGAGTTGGCTGAACGCCGGGTCATGGCGCTGCAGCTGGCGCGCTCCCGCGATGGCGAACCGTCTTAAAGAGGCAGGATGACGATGGCCGAATTCTTCGACATGGGCGGATACGCTGCCTATATCTGGCCGGCATACGGTATTGCTGCCGGCGTTATCGCCTGCCTGTTCATCTGGTCCTGGCGCGGACTGAAAAAGGCCGAACAGGCTGAGGCAGCCCTGGGCAAACGTCCACGCCGGCGATCGGCCAGGGTTGAGCGAGCATGATGAAGACAACGGGTGTGACTCAGACATGAAGCCAAAAACTCGTCGACTCTATGTGGTGCTGCTGGCATTGCTGGCTTTAGGTACGGCTGCTGCGTTGGTCCTGAACGCGTTTGAGGACAACCTAGTATTCTTCTACAGCCCGACCGACCTGAAGGCGAAGAATGTTCCGCCCGGACAGGCGATCCGCATCGGTGGGCTGGTCGAGGAAGGTTCGTTGGTCAAAGACGGCCTCAATTCCCATTTCAAGATCACCGACGGCGCACAGACGGTCGCCGTGGCCTATACCGGCAACCTGCCCGACCTTTTTCGCGAAGGGCAGGGGATCGTGACTTTCGGTCGTCTGGACGCCGGCGGCACGTTTCAAGCTGAAGAGGTGCTGGCCAAGCACGATGAGAACTACATGCCGCCAGAAGTGGCCGACGCGCTGAAGGCTGCAGGGCAATGGATGCCGGAGCGCAAATGATGGTGTCTCCTGTTCTCTCCTATGTTTCAACGATGAGGGCGATTTCGTCATGACGGTGGAAACCGGGCATTTTGCCCTGATCGTTGCGTTGATCCTGGCATTGTTGCAATCGACTGTGCCGATGTGGGCGGCCGCCCGCGGCAACCGCGAACTGATGACCTTGGCGCGCCACACCGCGTGGGGCCAATTGATCTGCGTGACTCTGGCGTTTTGTGCGCTGATGTATGCATTTTCGCGGTCCGATTTTTCCGTGGCCGTGGTCGCGATGAACTCGCACTCCGATAAGCCGTTTATGTACAAGCTGGCGGCGAGCTGGGGCCATCACGAAGGATCGCTGTTGCTTTGGATCCTGATCCTCTCTCTGTTTGGCGCTTGCGTCGCAACTTTTGGCCGGGGGATGCCTGATCCGTTGCGGGCCCGCGTGTTGGCGGTCCAGGGGATGATCGGGGTTGGGTTTCTGTTGTTCACCCTGCTGACCTCCAACCCATTCTCCCGCCTGCTGGAGGCGCCGGTCGATGGCAATGGCCTGAACCCGCTGTTGCAGGACCCGGGCTTGGTGTTCCATCCGCCGTTGCTGTATTTTGGCTATGTCGGTATGTCGACGGCATTTTCGTTTGCGGTGGCAGCCCTGATCGAAGGCAAGGTGACGCCCGATTGGGCGCGCTGGGCGCGGACCTGGGTGTTGATCGCCTGGGCGGGCCTGACCATGGGAATTTCGCTCGGGTCCTGGTGGGCTTATTATGAGCTGGGCTGGGGCGGCTTCTGGTTCTGGGACCCGGTGGAGAACGCCTCGTTCATGCCCTGGCTCTTGGCCACCGCACTGTTGCATTGCGTCAGCGTCGTCGCCAAGCGCGACGCGTTCAAGGGCTGGACGCTGTTGCTGTCGATCCTCGGATTTTCCCTCAGCCTGCTGGGCACCTTTATCGTCCGCTCTGGCTTGCTGACGTCTGTCCATGCATTTGCGACAGACCCGGCGCGCGGCGTGTTTATCCTGGGGCTTTTGGGCGTTGCGGTTGGCGGCGCTTTGCTGCTTTTTGCCATCCGCGCACCGACTATGGAGGGCGGAAACGGGTTTGAGCCTGTCAGCCGTGAAGGCGCATTGTTGCTGAACAACCTGCTGTTCGCGACCGCGACGGCGACCGTGCTGATCGGCACGCTTTATCCGCTGGTGCTGGAGGCGGTGACAGGTGAGAAGGTTTCGGTGGGGCCGCCCTTCTTCAACGCGACCTTTGTGCCGTTGATGATGCCGATGTTGGCGATCATGGCAGTCGCGCCGCTGCTGGCCTGGCGGAAAGCCAGTGCGTTGGCTGCAATGAAGCAACTTTGGCTGGCGGGGATCGCCGCCGCCGGTGTGCTGTTGCTGGTGGTATGGATCGGCGGCGCTGGAGTGGCTGGGATCATCGGCATGACTCTGGCTGCATGGCTGGCCGTCGCGAGTATCTATGCTTGGGTGCGCCGCTGGTGGGGCAAAGGTGCTTTGGGTCGGTTGGTTGGCCTGCCACTTGAGGTCCACGGCATGACCATCGCGCATTGCGCGGCCGCGGTCATCGTCGCCGGGATTACCGCGACGAGTGTTTGGCAGGGCGAGGCAGTCAAGCTGATGAAGGTCGGCGATTCTGTCGATCTGGCTGGCTATACTTGGCGGCTAGACCGGGTTTACGATACGATCGGACCGAACTACCAGGCGATGCGGGGCGACATGACGGTGACTCGCACCAGCGACGGCAGCACGGTCAGCACCCTGCATCCGGAGCGGCGGTTTTATCCGGTAGCCCAGCAGAATACGACGGAAGCGGCCATTCACACGACCGGTCTGGCGGACCTCTATGCCGTTCTGGGCGAGGGGAATCCGCAAAGTGGTTGGGCCGTGCGCCTTTACTACAATCCTCTGGTGCCCTGGATGTGGTTTGGCGCGGCGTTCATGGCGCTGGGCGGCGTGATATCGGCCGCCGGCAAGATCCGAACCCGGCGTAGCCGCGCTGCAACGGCTGCGGCGGAGGCTGTCGCTTAGATGTCGCTGAAGCGCCTGCCCTATATTCTGCCGCTGCTGATTTTCGCTGGAATCGGCGTGTATCTGTGGATCGGTCTTGGCCATGACCCCCGCATATTGCCGTCGGCGCTGCTGAACAAGCCGGCCCCAGAATTTAACTTGCCGCCGCTGCAAGGCCGGGCGAGGCTCGACGGCAAGTCCGAGGAATTGCCACTCACCACGGCTTCTTTGGCGACCGGAAAGCCAATGCTGGTGAATTTCTTTGCCTCCTGGTGTGGACCATGCCAGGTCGAGCATCCGATTCTGAACGATATGGCGAAAGCCCACGATGTCATTATCCAGGGCGTCAACTACAAGGACGATCCGCGTCGGGCGCTGATATTTCTTGGGCAATTGGGCGATACCTATGACCGGGTCGGACGTGACCAGGACGGTAGGGTTGCCATCGATTTTGGCGTGTATGGCATTCCGGAGACGTTTGTTGTGGATGGAAAAGGGCGGATCCAATACCGCCATCCTGGGCCCCTCAGCCCGGAAATTGCCCAGAACACTATTCTGCCGCTGCTGGAGTCGCTCAAATGAGGCTGATCATGCTGGCAACGCTGGCGCTTCTGTGGATCGCGCCGGCGGCACAAGCCATTGCACCGTCGGAGATGCTGAGCGACCCGGTTCTTGAGGGCCGGGCGCGAGAGTTGGGCAAGGAATTGCGTTGTCCGAAGTGCCAGAATCAATCCCTGGACGACTCTGAGGCGGGTATTGCCTCCGATCTGCGCCGGATCGTGCGCGAGCGGTTGGTGGCGGGCGATTCGGATGCCCAGGTTAAGGACTACTTGACTGCCCGCTATGGCGACTTTGTGCTGTTGGAGCCCCCAGTCAAGTCGACCACGTGGATTTTGTGGTATGGACCCTTTGCAGTGATCCTGCTTGGGGCGATAGTGATATGGCGCATCGCTAAGCGCAACAAAGCGCGCCTTGCGGCGTCGGGAGCTGATCCGGACGACGACGATGGCGACGGATGGGAGATAACGCGGCGATGACGTTTGGTGCTATCGGATTGGTGATGATTGCGCTCGGCATCGCCGGGTGGATGGCGTTCGCGTTGCGCAAAGCCGGCCTTGGGCTCGCATTGATAGCCGGGTTTGCTGTGCCGGTGGCGGCGCTGGCGCTTTATGCCGTCCTTGGCTCGCCGGAGGTCACGGACCTGCCGTTGGCAGGCCGGAAAGCGGCCGAGCCTGAGGTGGCACATGGCCAGGAACAGGTGGATTTCCGCAAGATGGTGGCGGGCCTTGCCGACCGCCTGGAGAAACAGCCGAATGACGAGGAAGGCTGGACGATGTTGGCCCGATCCTATCGGGCGTTGGGCGAATGGGCTGCGGCAAGCAACGCGTTAAGCAGGGTCATCGCGCTGAAAGGTGACAGAACGACCGCCGATGATTGGGCGGAGCTTTCGGATTTGCTGATTGCCGTACGCCAGGGATTAGTGGACGACCAGGCGTTGGATGCGGCGCAGCGCTCGCTCAAGCTGGACCCGACGGTGGCGAAGTCGCGCCACTTTGTGGCCCTGGCGGCGGCGCAGCGGGGCCGGTACGAAGAAGCCATCGAACGTTGGCGCGCGCTGTTGGCGGATGCGCCGGCGGATGCGACATGGCGTGAGCCTGTTGCCGAGCAATTGGGGCAGGTCGAAGCGCTGCTGGCGCAGAAAAAAGGGTTGCCGCCACCGCCGCCGCCGGTAATCGCCGCAGCCCCGCCAGCAATCGCCCCGCCCGCTATCGCCCCGGCCCCATCCGGGCCGGCGTCGGATATTGCCCGTCCGCAAAGCGGACCGACAGCGGCCGATGTCGCCGCGGCGCGGGACATGTCGGGACAGGACCGGGCAGCTTTTATCGAGAGTATGGTGCAACGGCTGGCAGACCGGCTGAAAGACCAGCCGGACGATCCCGCGGGATGGCTGCGGTTGGGCCGGGCCTATGGCGTTTTGGGCCGCGCCGAGGATTCCGCCGCGGCTCTGTCCAAAGCGGAAGAATTGGCGAAGGCGCGGCTGGCCAGCGGTAACGGCGATCCGGCCGAGATGCAGGCGGTGCTGGACAGCGTTCGCCAGTTGCGCGGGCAGTAACGGTCTATCGGAGCTACCGCAGGCCGCGCGTATCGACCGGCCAAATGTCGACCAGGGTATCGCCACGGACGACGTGGTAGACGCTGTAGAGATTTACGGTCGGGTCGCAATGCGGCGACAGGCACTCGACCACGGCGCCAAGACCAATTCGTTCGCTGCCGGCGAAGGTGACGCGGCCGTGTTCATCGCCGGAAAACGTGTATTTCGCGCCGGTGGGCGCGCCGCGCCGGATTTCCGGGAACCCGCAGTCAGTGGCGAAGGCTTTCAGGCCGGCATCGGTGGTGACGCAATCCTCCTGGGCCGCGCTGACGACGCTGGTTTGCACAAATAGCGCTTCGCGAAACCGGTTGGCGCCGGCGCCGGCGTGGGCGACGCGCTGATAATCCACGTCCAGGAACACATAGGAGCCGGCCTGAAGCTCGTTCAAGATACCCTGGCCGTGGTCGATGGCGTGGGTTCCGGTGCCGCCGCCGGTGAACAATGGCGGCGTGATGCCAGCCGCGGCCAGTTGACGGCGGACCTCGATCAGGAAGTCGGCGACCTCTTGGCCACGGCGGACGCGCTCGTCCCAGTCGTAAATGTGTTGCAGGCCACCGGCGTATCCCTGTATGCCAACCAGTGAGAGATGGCTGGCGGCTTCAACCTGTTGCGCCAGGGCCGTGGCTTGCTGGGCGGATGGCACGCCGGTCCGACGCGAGCCGACGTCAATATCCACCATGATCTGTAACGTCTGACCGGCAGCAGCTGCGGCCTCGGCGAGGGCCGCAAGATTGTCCGGATGGTCAGCGACGACCGACAGATTTTCGGCGACGGCGTTCAGCGCGATCAGGCGTGCAATCCGGTGCGGGCGGACGACCGGGGAGGTGATATGCACGCCGGGAATGCCAGCCCGCCCCATCACCTCTGCCTCTCCAAGAGTGGCGCAGCATACGCCGACCGCGCCGGCAGCAACTTGGCGACGGGCGATTTCCACGGACTTGTGCGTCTTGGTATGCGGGCGCAGGCGCTGGCCGACGGCCCGCGTATGGTCGGCCATTGCTTGAATATTGGCCTCCAGCCTATCCAGGTCGATAATCAGCGCCGGCGTATCCAATTGCTCGCGTGAGCCGGGCTGGCCGATGAGATAGGCGTTCGGGCCGGGGTCAATACCGGCAGCAGCGGCGAGGGTCATGGGGTATGGCTCCGGGTCGGTGAGCGGTGGCGGTCTGCGCGGCATCCTAGCCGCGTCGGTCGGTCAGGAACAGCAGGTTCAGGCCGGCCAGCAGGTGATAAAGCGAGGTGAATATCTCGCCCGCTTGGTCATCGCTGAGGCTTGGGTCCGCAGCCCGCAGGTCTGTCAGGATTTCTGCCACCGTGCGTCGGCCGTCCAGGCGCTGCGCAATGGCGGCGGCGCGGGCCGGCGCTGGGAACTTGGCGGGGAAGCCGTCCAAGTCCACGCTGAGGTGGCCGGAGCGCAGGGCCTTGGCCAGTGCCTCGGGCGGGTGGCGGCGCAGGACGGGAACCAGATCGCGGTCGGCAGTGGTCGCGCTGCAGGATGTGGCGCGCTCAACGGCAGCGACATAGACCGTGTGTTTGCGCAGATTGCCGGCGATGGTCTCCGCCGCCGCGGCCTGCTCAAATGGCGACCGGTCTTGCAAAAGCGCCAGCAGGCGCGGGTCGCGCAGATAGGTGGCGGGGGCGTAGCGGGCGGGCTCGATGAAATCGACTATTGCGAGGCCGGCGCTGGCCACGAACTCGGCCAGTTGCGGCACGGTGTAGGCGCGGTCGCGGGCGTGCAGCAGCAGGTCATAGAGGCCGGCATCGCCCGCGTGCTGGTGATCCTGCACGAACGGATTGCGCTTTAGCCAGTTGGTGCGAGGCAGCGCTTCCAGCAGGCGGCGGGTCTGGGTGAGGCGGTCCTGCGGGGGCAGGCTCGGCGGCGCGAGTTGGCGCAGGAGGGCCTGGGTCTCATAGACGCCGCGGCGGCCATATTCGCCATAGACCATCAGGCCCATGCCGCCCGTGGGCTTGAGCTGTCCGGCCAGGGCTCTCAGCCCATCCTCCGGCACTTCCAGGTGGTGCAGCACGCCGCAGCAATCGATGTAGTCGTAGGGGCCGGTCGCGATATCCGCCACGTCCAGCAGCGAGCCGGTGACGAAACGCAGGTTGGCGAGGCCACGCATCCTGGCCCTGGCCTCGACCACGGCGCGGGCGGCGGTGGACATGTCGAGATAGACAATCTCAGCCGCCAGCCCGGCGCTGGCGCAATGCTGGGCCAGCATGATGGCGGCGTCGCCGGTGCCGCCGCCGGCGATCAGGGCGCGGAACGGGTTCGGCGTCCGGCCGCGGAACAGATAGTGCGATAGCTCCAGCAGGTCGGAGGGCGAGCCCTCGATCAGGCGCTTTTTCTCATCGGCCGGATTGCGCTCCGGATAGGGATGGGTCTCGTACTGGTCGGCGACGAGGCCGTCTCGCTCGCTCACCAGGCCGGCGTCAGGTTCTGCGCCGCCAGCACCGGGGTGACGCGCGCGGCCTCGTGGCTGCGAATGAGGTTGGCCTTGGAAAGCAGGCAGAGCACGGCATAGGCGGTTTCCGCCACCCTTGCTTCCTCCCGAAACCAATAGACCGGCGAGGCGAGCGTCAGGCAGATCGGCCAGCCGAGTGTGCGGAAGCGGAATGCCTCCAGCGCGCTTTCGATCTGGAAGGCGACGCGGCCCGGCCCGTCCGGCAGGTTGTTGTAGAAGCCCAGGCCGGGATCGACCCAGATCGCCTCGACGCCGGCCTCGGTCGCCCTGGCCAGTTGCTCGCGGAAAAAGTCCATCTGCACGTCTACCAACGCCTCGCGGCTTGGCAGCGAGACGTTGTCGCGCACGTTGCGCCCGGCCATGTAGCAGAGAATCAGGCCGGCGTTGTGCTTGGCGCAGAGCCGGTAGATCTCGCCATCTTCGTCCCGTCCGGTCAGGTTGATGATGGCGGCCCCGGCTTCCAGCGCCGCTGCGGCGACCTCCGGATAATAGGTCTCGACCGAGACGGGCACGCCGCGGGCGGCCATGCGGCGGACGGTGGGCAGCAGCAGGTCGGCTTGGCGCTCCGCACTGACGCGGGAGGCGAAGTCGCCGACGGATTCCGCGCCCAGGTCCAGGATGTCGGCGCCTTCCAGCAGCAGGCGGTCGCAGCGGTAGTCTGCCTGCTCCTGGCTGAAAACCACGCTCTCGCGATAGGAGCTGTCGCGGCTGAAGTTGACCACGGCCATCTGGTAGGCGCGATCTTCGAACGTCCTGCCGAATTTCGGCAGCGAGATGGAGCGCACTGGGGCAGCGAGTGCGTCGGCATGCTGCTGCCAGCGGGCAAAGATCTGGTCGGCGTTGATCATCGGGGCTCAGGTCCAGGTGTCGGCGATCGGATAGACATCGCCGGGCTCGACCGGCAAGTGTGCGAGCAAGGTAGCAATGGATTCGCCCAGCACAGGGTGCGTCATGTCGGCGGCCACATCGGCAAGCGGTACTAAGACGAAACGGCGCAGATGCAGGCGTGGATGCGGTACTTCCAGGTCTGCGGTTGCGATGATTGCATCGCCATACAGCAAAACGTCCAGGTCAAGCGTGCGCGCATCCCAGCGGATTTTGCGCTCTCGCCGAAATTCCCGCTCCACCGTCATGCAGCGGACGAGGAGCGCATGTGGGTCAAGGTCGGTTTCGACCGCCAACACGGTGTTGAGGAAACGGCCTTGCCCGTCAGGGCCACCGACCGGCGCGGTTTCATAGAGGCGGGAAGCGCGGAGCGGGCGAATGGCGGGATCGCGGGTCAGGGATTCATAGGCGCCGGCCAGCGTGGCGTGCCGGTCGCCCAGGTTGCTGCCGAAGGAGATGCAGGCGGTAACAGCGGACACGAGCCTACAACCCCACCCGCAACCGTTCGGCCTCTTCGTTTACGGCCAGGACGACGCGGCCAATCGATTCGCGCGCCAGCACTCGGGCCAGCGCCTCGCGGAACTGAGAGAGGGGGAAGACCTGGTCGATGGGCGGGCTCAGTCGGCCGGCTTCGAACCATTGGAATACTTGGCCGATCAGGCCGCGGGTCAGATCCTCGTACTGATAGCGGACATCGTTGGGCGACCAGCCGAAATAATAGCCGAGGTTCAGGCCGCACACGCTCAGGTTCTTGACCAGCAGGATGTTCGCCGGGATTTGCGGGAATTCGCCGCTGGCAAAGCCGATAGGGCAGATTCGGCCCTCCGGCGCCATGCAACGCAGCGACTGCATGAAAACCGCGCCGCCGACGGGGTCGTAGACCTTATTGACGCCTGCGCCCTTCGTGATGTCGAGGACAGCTTCGCGGAAGTCCTGCTCGCGGTAGTTGATGCTGTGGTCGGCGCCGCGGTGGCGCGTCAGTTCCAGCTTTTCTGCCGAGCCGGCGGTGGCGATCACCCTGGCGCCCAGAATCTTGCCGATCTCTACCGCCGCCATGCCGACGCCGCCGGTGGCGCCGTGCACCAGCACCCAATCGCCGGCCTGCACGTTCAGCAGGTGCTGCCAGGTGAAGGCGGCGGCCGTGGTGGCATAGGAACTGGCGATGGTCGTGCCCTGTCCGAAGCTCATGCTGTCCGGCATCTTGTGCAGGCTGACCTCCAGTGCAACGGCTTCCTCCGCCATCGAGCCCCAGTCGATCAGTCCGCACACGCGGTCTCCCGGACGGAAGCGGGTTGCGCCCTTGCCGCACTCGGTGACGATTCCCGCCACCTCGCAACCGGCAACGAAGGGCAGCGGCGGCCGGCGCTGATACTGGCCGGAGACCAGCAGGCTCTCGGCAAAGCTGATGCCGATAGCCTGGGTGCGGATTTTGACCTGTTTCGGCCCAACTTCTGGCGAGGGCCAGTCGCGGACCTCTAGCTGGTCGAACGGTTTGAACTCGTCAACGACGACGGCGCGCATGCGCTGGTCTCCTAAAACCCATGCTTCTTGGCCTCTTTGTCCATCACAATGGCGACGCGGCCAAGAGACTTGCGGCCCAGAACGTCCGCCATGGCCTCCTGAAAGCGCTCCAGCGGGTAGACCGTGCCGGCGACCGGCTTGATTCTGCCGTTCACATACCAGTCGAACAACTGGTTCATCAGCGAGCGATAGCGGTCTTCATAGGCATAGCGGACATCGTTCGGCGACCAGCCGGCGTAGTAGCCCATATTCAGGCCGCAAACGGTCAGGTTTTTCACCAGCAGCAGGTTTGCCGGAATCTGTTGGATCGTGCCGCCTGCAAAGCCAACCGGCATGATGCGGCCCTCCGGCGCCATGCAACGCAGCGATTGCATGAACACGTCGCCGCCGACCGGGTCATACACTTTGTTGACGCCGGCGCCCTTGGTGATGTCGAGGACGGCTTCGCGGAAGTCCTGCTCGCGGTAATTGATGGCATGGTCGGCGCCGTGCGCCCGCACCAAATCCAGTTTTTCCTGGCTGCTGGCCGTGGCAATGACCTTTGCGCCCAGGATCTTGCCGATCTCCACCGCGGCGATGCCGACGCCGCCCCGCCATGGACCAACAGCCAGTCCCGCTTTTGCACGTGCAGAAGATGCGGCCACAGGAATGCGGCGGCGGAGGTGCCATAGGAATTGGTGAAGCTTATTGCCTCGGGGAAAGGCAAAGCGTCGGGGATGCGGAAGGTGTTGACCTCAAACGCCGCTGCTTCTTCGGCGAGCCCGCCCCAGTCGAGGATCGCGCAGACCCGGTCGCCGCGGCGAAATTTGCTGACCTGCGCGCCGACTTCCGTGACGATGCCGGCGACTTCGGTTCCAGGCGCAAACGGGCGCGGCGGCTTGCGCTGGTACTTGCCCTGCACCACGAGGCTGGTGGCAAAGCTCACGCCGGCGGCCTGCACGGCAATGCGCACCTGGCGAGGGCCGATGGTGGGGCTTGGCACTTGCTCCAGTTGCAATTCTTCGAACGGCTTCCAATCTTCAACCCAGACGGCGCGCATAACTTTTGTCTCCAACGAGTTTCGAACCAGAATGCCCAGAGTGTCGGCGTCTGGCAATCCACAGCACCGCCGGGCCCTGGACAGGAACCCTTGGCGTTCTATGCCAATTTTCGTATGGTCCGCTCGCGAATCTTGTCCTCGATTGCGGTACAGCAACAAGTAGGGCGAATCAGAGGGATAGTGATGAATTGGAAAGTGATAGTGGTCGTCGTGGCTGGGGCCTTGTTCCCATTCGCGGGAATGGCGGCAGACCCGGTTCAGATCGGGAAGTTCAATGATTGGCGTGCGTATACTTATGACGATCCGGGCGGTAAAATCTGCTATGTAGTGAGCGAGCCCAAGGAAGCAAAAGGCAAGTACACAAGCCGCGGCGACGTCTATTTCCTGGTGACACATCGTCCCAAAGGCGATGTGTTTGAGGAAGTCAGTATGATCGCTGGCTACACCTTCAAACAGGGCAGCGAACCCCTTGTCACCGTCAGTCGTCGGAAGTTCAAATTTTACACCGAAGGCGACGCAGCCTGGGTGTTTCAGAAGGACGAAAGCGCCTTGGTGAAAGAGATGAAGGCCGGTTCCACGATGGTGGTGCAAGGCACATCCAGCCGGGGGACGGTGACCACAGACACTTATTCCCTAAGCGGCATTACAGCGGCGCTGCGGGCGATCGACAAGGAATGCGGGCGCAAGTGACCCAATTGGCTCCCACCGCGGAAATTGCTGCGCAGCCGTCCGATACGCGGCGCAATCTGGTTGGACTGGACAGGGAAGGCCTGGCGGAAGCTTTGGCGCCCTTCGGCGTCGAAGGATTTAGGCTGCGCCAACTCTGGCAGTGGATCTACCATCGCGGCGCTACGGATTTCGAGCAGATGTCCAGCCTGTCGAAGGCGGTACGCGCGACGTTGGCGGATTATTTTGTCATCGGGCGACCGATGGTCTCGATGCACCAGCAATCGACTGACGGCACGCAGAAATGGCTGCTGCGCTTCCCAGATGGGAAAGAGGTGGAAAGCGTCCACATTCCGGAGACCGACCGCGGCACGCTTTGCGTTTCCAGTCAGGTCGGCTGCACGCTGACCTGCAAGTTCTGCCACACCGGCACGCAACGCTGGGTCCGCAACCTGGAGGCGCCCGAGATCGTCGGCCAGGTCATGCTGGCGCGCGATGCCTTCGGGGAGTGGCCAGCGCCGGAGCATGACCGCAGCCTTACCAACATCGTGCTGATGGGAATGGGCGAGCCACTCTATAACTATGACAATGTTGCCCGGGCGATGCGCATTGTCATGGATGGCGAAGGCCTCGGCATTTCCAAGCGCCGGATCACGTTGTCGACCGCCGGCGTCGTGCCGATGATCGGGCAAGTGGGGGCGGAATTGGGAGTCAATCTCGCTATCTCGCTGCATGCCGTTCGCGACGAATTGCGCAACGAACTGGTGCCGATCAACCGCAAGTACCCGCTGGAGCAGTTGATGCAGGCCTGCCGGGACTATCCGGGGCTATCCAACGCGCGGCGGATCACATTCGAGTATGTGATGCTGAAGGGCGTTAACGACTCATTGGCCGACGCCCAAGCAATGGTGCAGTTGCTGAAGGGCATTCCCGCCAAGATCAACCTGATCCCGTTCAATCCCTGGCCCGGCAGTGTCTTCGAGTGTTCGTCGAACAATGCCATTCGCCGCTTCGCCGACTATCTGAGCGAGCAGAACATGTCTGCGCCGATCCGACATGCGCGCGGCCAGGACATTATGGCGGCGTGCGGTCAGTTAAAGAGCGAAAGCGAAAAGCTGCGCGCCTCCGAACGGCGCAAGGCGGCGGAGGCGGCAGCAAGCTAGCGAATAGCGTTAGCTGGTTGGGCGGTCGGCCGCCGCTGTGGCTGGTTTGTCTTCGGACGTGGCCGTCACCGGTTGCAGGACGATATTGACCTCAGGATCATACTTGTTGGCTGCGCCGGATGCAGCGTCAATCGCAACGCCAACCAGCCCGCCGAGGAGCACGTTGCCGACGGTCGCGCCCGCAAAATCGCTCTTATTGCTCTGGGTGGCTTGTTGGAAGCCCTCCTTTTTGCAGACCACGTTAATGTTCTGCTTGTTCTTTTTAACCGTAACCTTGCCTGGCGTATTGGCGACCGTGCCAATGACCACTCCATCGCGCATCAGATCGCATGAAGCGCCGGGCGGTTGGGTATTCACCGCAATTTCCTGGCTGGTGCCCTCAACGACAGAGGCGCAAGCCCCCAGTCCCGACGCGCAAACAACTGCGGCGAACATCCGCACAAACCGTTTCATTCCAAAGTCCCCTAGATTGATTTCAAACTACCTGCACAACTATCGGAAACGGTTTTGAGATTCAATACTATTATACGGATTACGCGCTCCGAAGTGTTGGCATCAGCGCACGGAACGGGATCAGCATTGCGAGCGCCATTGCGACCTTCACGAAAAAGTCGCCAATGCCCAGCGTCACCCACGGCACAGGCGTCGCATAGAAGGCCAGGCTGAAGAACAACGCCGTATCCACGGCTGAGGCAAAAACGGAGGAAATCAGAGGCGCTTGCCACCAGGTCATCTGGCGCAGGCGGTCGAACACGGCAACGTCCAGCATTTGGCCGACCAGAAAGGCCGTGCCGGATGCGAGGCCAATCCGCGGCGTGGCGAGCAGCATGGACATGACGATGGCCACGGGAAACGCGATCAGCACCATCTTGCGGGTTGCCGATGCGCCGTGAATCCGGTTCGTCAGGTCCGTCACCAAAAAGCAGACCGGGAACAGCAGTGCTCCCCAGGTCAGCCAGTCGTTCAGCGGGTACTGAACCAGGATGTTAGAGGCGACAATCAGGCCGATCATCGCCGCCGCTGCCGCCAGAACGCCGCGGGGAAGCGCCATCAGTGGATGTCCTTCGGGCCGAGCATAGCGGCGCGGAGTTTCTCGAACGAGAAATCCGGGCCCTTGGCGATGTCCAGGATCACCTTTTCCTTAGCGGCAATGCGGGCCGCCGCGGCGGGCACTTGGCGGGCGACGTCCATCGGAATGACGACTGCGCCGTGCTGGTCAGCGTGGATCAGGTCGCCATGGTTCACGATCATGCCGGAAATCATCACCTGGCAGCCATAGTCGACGGCATGCACATGCGCATGGCTCGGCTTGATCGACCCGGCCAGCGCCTGGAAACCATCCGCCCAGTCCGGGATATCGCGGATGCAGCCGTCGGTGACGACGCCGAGGCAACCCAACGCCTTGTGCACGTTCGACTGCACTTCGCCCCAGAAGGCGCCGTGGCCAACATGCGGGCCGTCCAAATCCTGAATCACGGCGATCTTTGGCTCGTCGCCCTCGTTGACATAACCATAGTAGGCCACGCGAAAGTCTGTCGCGGTCTGGCCCTTGCGCGTGCCGGGATGGACGCTGCGGCAGGTGGCGGTGCGGGCATAGCCGACGATCGGCGGCAGGTCGGGGAATGGGCAGACCAGCGGGCGGGTGGTGAAGCCCGTGTCGCGGAACTTGGAATCGATTTCTTCCAGCGCATTGCAGACGGTGGGGGTGTCAAGCGCGCGGAGGGCTGCCAGTTCGGCTTCGGTCAGGCGGTCGGTCATCGGGAATGCTCCGGTCAGAAATTGAATTGGCGCCAAAGGCCACGCGGCGCGACTCCTGTCAAGGATGGCAGGTTGTCTTTGGGCGCGGGGCACCCGATAACTATCGCTCCAGTAACGCTTGCATTTGGATTTTGGATTGATGATCGAGGGATTGGTCACCACGTTGTCGGCGCGGTTTGGTGTCGGCGAAGGGATGGCGCGGCAGGCCTTGGGGATGGTGATGAAGGGCCTGGGCGCCGGCGGCGAGCGGGAACTTGTGGCGGAACTGACGGCGCGAATTTCCGGGCTGGGCGAACTGGCGGCTGGCGGCGGTGGGTTGATGGGCGGTCTGGCTGGTATGATGGGGGGAGGCAAGCCACCGGTCGCGGCCCTGGCCGGTATGATCGGAGCCGAGAAAATGGTGGAGGTGATTGCGGTGGTCGCGGAATTTGTCCGGGATCAAACGGATGACGCTTTGGCCAACCGCACCGAAACCGCATTGCTGCGGCTGAGCAAGGGTTAGAACAGATCCCGATCCGATTGGATCGGCTAAATCTGCTCTAAATCTCAATATGAGAGCATCTGCCTGCCCCGGTCGTGCCCCACGCCTGACATGGATCAAGGCGCGGGCGATGATTTGATGCTCCGCTTGTCTGCCGGTCCAGCAACCCCTTGCCTGAATGGGCGATGGGCAGGATCAGCGTAGCGGTTGCGATATTCCGGAGGTTCTGTGTGATGTTGGAAGCATTGATCGATAGTCTGGCCAAGCAATGTGCGATTGACCATGCGTTGGCGCGTCAGGCGCTGGCGATGGTGTTGCAGGAACTGCATGAGGGCGCGGAGGGACACCTGGCCGGGGAACTGGAAGCAAGCATCGACGGGCTGGGAGATTTGGAGGCGGCCGGCAGTGGTGGCGGCGGGTTCGGCCTGATGGGCGAGGCCAGCGGGCTGGTCAGCGGCACCCCGGATTCCGGGCTGCACGGCCTGAATGCCCTGTTGGGACATCAAAAAATCGAGGGCTTCGACCGGGTTCTGTCCAACCTTGTCGGGGCGCAGGCCGGGGCTGAGCTGGGCGGGCGCTTGCAGACCGCGCTGTCGCGCCTCAGCCAGTAGTTCCCCGTGTAATTCAGGCAATTCACAGGGGCGGGCGGAGACAAGCCGCTTACAGGCGGGGAAGGGAATCGGCTAGGTTGGCGCTATGAACATTGCATCGACCTTCGCTCTGCCAGCCGCGCCATCGTTTGCCACGCCCAGCCGTGAGCCGCCAGCCAATCTCGATGCCGAGATGGCGTTGCTTGGCACGTTGTTGGCCAACAATAACGGCTTTGACAAAGTCGGCGACTTTCTGTTGCCGGACCATTTCGCCGACCCTGCCCATCAAAAGATCTATGGCGCGCTCAAACGGGTGATCGAGAGCGGCGGCACTGCCGACGCGCGAACGCTGAAGCATGTGCTGGAGCGCGAGGAAAGCCTGGCCGAATTGGGTGGCATCCAATATCTGGCCGAACTCGCGGCAAACGCGCTGACCATCATCGATCCCAAGAATTACGGCCAGTTGATCTATGACCTGTACCTTCGCCGCGCGCTGATCGCACTGGGCGAGGATGTGGTCAACGATGCGTTCCGCCCCGACAACGAGCACAATGCCGTTGAACAGATCGAGGCGGCGGAGCAACACCTGTTCAATTTGGCGGCAACCGGCGATGGCAGCGGCGATTTTCGATCCTTCGGCCACACGTTGAAAGACACGCTGAAGATGGTCGAGGCGGCCTACCAGCGTGAAGGCAGGCTGACAGGCATCACCACCGGCTTTACCGATATGGACCGGCTGTTGGGCGGCCTGCAGAAGTCGGACCTGCTAATTCTTGCTGCCCGGCCGGCCATGGGCAAGACCGCATTGGCCACCAATATCGCTTTCAATGCGGCTGCCGCTTCCAGCACGGAACGCGACGAAGCCGGCAACCTGATCGAACGCAATGGCCACAACGTTGCGGTCTTTTCGCTGGAGATGTCGGCGGAGCAGTTGGCGTTGCGTATCCTGGGCGAACAGTCGGGCGTTCCTTCCGACGCCATCCGGCGCGGCGCTATCGATCAGGGCCAGTTCGAAGCGGTGTTCGAAGCAAGCCAGCGGCTGAATTCGCTGTCGCTGTTTATCGACGACACCCCGGCCATCACGGTCGCCAACATGCGCACGCGGGCGCGCCGCCTGATGCGGACGCACGGCCGCCTCGACCTGATAGTGGTCGATTATTTGCAGCTTATGCAAGGCTCGGCCGGGTCGAAGTCGGACGGGCGCGTGCAGGAGATATCGGAAATCACACGCGGCCTGAAAACCGTGGCAAAGGAGCTGGATGTGCCGGTGATCGCCCTGTCGCAGTTGTCGCGGCAGGTCGAACAGCGCGAGGACAAGCGGCCCCAGCTGGCAGACCTGCGCGAATCCGGGTCGATTGAGCAGGATGCCGATGTCGTCATGTTTATCTACCGCGAGGAATATTATTTGGGCCGCAAGGAACCGGACCCCGGTACCGACGCGCATGAAAAATGGCAGCAAGATATGGACCGGGTGCATAATATCGCCGAGGTCATCATCGCCAAACAGCGCCATGGCCCGACCGACCGGGTGAAGCTGTACTTTGATGGCGCCTATACCCGGTTCCGGGATTATGTGTCGGATGCGCAAGAGGACGATGGGTTTTATTGAGCGATGGCGCTTGGCCGTTTGACCATAAATCTGGACGCCGTGGTCGCGAATTGGCGGCAATTGGCCGGCCTGGTGCGCCCTGCCGAGTGTGCGGCGGTGGTGAAGGCCGACGCCTATGGTCTGGGCATGCAGCCGGTGGCCGAGGCTTTGGCCGATGCCGGATGCGCTAGCTTCTGGGTGGCGACGCTGGATGAAGCGGTTGCGCTGCGCGCGCTTTTGCCTCGCGTCCGCATCGCGGTGCTCAGCGATCAGGTGGAGCCGAATATCCGCGAACTGACCGCACACCGCCTGACGCCGGTGCTCAATCATCCGGGGGCGGTGGCGGCTTGGACACGTTGGGCGGCTCCGGCAGCAGCGTGGCTGCATCTGGATACCGGCATGCATCGGCTGGGGCTCTCGCCGGCGGAATGGCTGGCTTTGTCGGTAGAGACACCCGACTGGCGCGCGGCAGGCATTGGCGGCCTTATGAGCCATTATGCCTGCGCCGACGAACGGGAGCACCGGCTCAATGTCGTGCAACGCGACCGGGCGGTGACTGCGGCACAAACAGCGAGGCTGAGGTTAAGTTTAGGAAATTCCAGCGGAATTTTTTTGGGCTCTGACTTTCGGGGCGATGTAGTGCGCCCTGGAATGGCGCTCTACGGCTTGAATCCGACCCCCTATACGGAAAACCCGATGCGTCCGGTGGTGACGCTGGAGGTCCAGGTGTTGCAGGTGCGCGCGGTCGCGCCGGATGGTGGGACGGTCGGCTATGGCGCATCGGCCACGGCCAGTCCGGGACAGGTGTTGGCAACGGTTGGGCTGGGGTATGCCGATGGTTTGCACCGGGCGCTATCGAACAGGGGCCGGCTGTATTTCAACGGCGCGGCGGCGCCAATGGTCGGCAGGGTGTCGATGGACTCTGTCATGGTTGATGTTTCGCATTTGACCAGGGAGCCGGCCCCTGGAGATTGGGCTGAGGTGATCGGCCCCAATCAGTCCGCTGACGCATTGGCAGACATGGCCGGCACAATCGGCTATGAAGTCCTCACGAGCTTAGGGGCGCGTTACGCCCGTACTTATTTGCCAGCAGGAAACGGCTAGTTGGTTAATCCGTTTGCATTCGTCGGTCGCATTGTTTTGGACCTGTTTCAGACCATCGGCGGCGTTGCGGTTTTCGCAGCAATGGGTCTGTCGCATGCTGTGCGGCCGCCGTTTTTCTGGCGCAACTACCTGCGCCACTTTATCGAAATCGGATACCTGTCCTTGCCCGTGGTGGCGCTGACGACGTTGTTCAGCGGCATGGTGCTGGCGTTGCAGAGCTATTCCGGTTTCAGCCGCTTTTCTGCCGAAGGCGCCGTGGCGATGGTGGTGGTGCTGTCGATCACCCGTGAGTTGGCGCCGGTTCTGGCCGGACTGATGGTCGCTGGCCGGATTGGTGCGGCGATGGCGGCGGAAATCGGCACAATGCGGGTGACCGAGCAGATCGACGCGCTGGAAGCGCTCTCGACGAATCCCTACAGCTATCTGGTGGCGCCGCGGCTGGTGGCCGGCATTCTGATGATGCCTTTCCTGGTGGCGGTCGGCGATGTGATCGGCGTGTTGGGTGGCTATATCGTCGGCGTCTACAAGCTGGGCTTCAACGCGCACTCTTACATGGCTCAGACCTGGGACGTGCTGGAGGTCGAGGATGTGGTCAGCGGCCTGACCAAAGCGGCGGTCTATGGCTTCATCGTTACCCTGATGGGGTGTTATCACGGCTATCGCTCGACCGGCGGTGCGCAGGGCGTGGGGCGGGCGACGACGCAGGCCGTCGTTTCCTCTGCCATCCTGATCCTGATCGCGAACTATTTCGTGACAGAACTGTTTTTCTCGAAGTAAGCGCCATGCTTTCGATCCAGGGACTAACCAAGAGCTTTGGCGGCAATCAGGTGCTCCGTGGCGTCGACCTGGAAGTCGAGCGCGGCGACTCGCTGGTGATTTTGGGAGGTTCCGGCTCGGGCAAGTCGGTCACGCTGAAGTGCATCATGGGCTTCATCCATCCCGATGCCGGCACGATTTCGCTGGAGGGCGAAAATCTGGTCGGGCTCGAAGGACGGGCGCGTGCGGACATGAACCGGCGCGTGGGCATGTTGTTTCAGCATGCGGCATTGCTGGACAGCCTGCCGGTTTGGGAAAACGTCATGTTTGCGCCGTTGCGGTTCGGCAGAGTATCGCGGCGGCAGGCACGAAAAGCCGCCGTCGGCTGGCTGGAGCGTGTCGGCCTGGATGAGGCGATTGCGAACATCCTGCCCGGCGAATTGGCGACAGGCGCGCAAAAGCGCATCGGCTTGGCGCGTGCGATTGCGGCCGAGCCCGACCTGCTGTTGTTCGACGAACCGACCACTGGGTTGGATGCGTTGGTCGGGCGGCAGATCGACGGCCTGATCCGGTCGACTATCGGTGACCTGGGCGCGACCGGGATTACGATTACCCACGATATCGCTTCGGCCCGGCGCATCGGCGATCATGTGGCGATGCTCTATCAGGGCAAGATTGCCTGGAATGGGCCGGTGGCCGACTTGCTGAACAGTGGCGACCCGCTGGTGGACCAATTTGTGCATGGCCGACTGACGGGACCGATCGCCGTTCCATCGCTGCCGCAGGCGCTAGCCTAGCCATGGCCAAAGGCAAATCCCGTGCTGTCTTCATCTGCCAGTCCTGCGGCACCACCCATGGCCGTTGGGCGGGGCAGTGCAGCGGTTGTGGCGAGTGGAACACCATCGCTGAGGAGCCGGTGATGCAGGCCGCTTCGGCTACGGGGCCGCGCGGGCTGGCCAATAAGCTGCAGGTAGTGGCGTTGGCTGGCAAGGAGCGGCCTTTGCCGCGGTTGCAGACAGGGATCAAGGAATTCGACCATGTCTGCGGCGGCGGGCTTGTGCCCGGCGGCTGCATCCTGATCGGCGGAGATCCGGGCATCGGCAAATCCACGCTGTTGCTTCAGGTGGCGGCGAAGGCGGCAGCCGCCAGCGGCAAGCGCGTGCTGTATGTGTCGGGCGAGGAGGGCATCAGCCAGGTCCGAATGCGGGCCGCCAGGCTGGGGTTGGCCGATGCGGGCGTCGATCTGGCGTCCGCCACCGGCGTCAGTGCCATTTGCGCCGGGATCGAGCCCGACTATGGATTGGTGGTCATCGATTCCATCCAGACCATGGCGGTGGAAATCATCGAGTCCGCGCCCGGCACCGTCACCCAGGTCAGAGGGGCAGCACACGAACTGAACCAGACCGCCAAAAAGCAGAACGTGCCGATCGTGCTGGTAGGGCATGTGACCAAGGACGGCTCCATCGCCGGCCCGCGGGTGCTGGAGCACATGGTGGACACGGTGCTCTATTTCGAAGGCGACCGCAGCCATCAGTACCGCATCCTGCGCGCGGTCAAGAACCGTTTCGGCCCGACAGATGAAATCGGTGTGTTCGAGATGACCGGACTGGGTTTGGCCGAGGTGCCGAACCCGTCTGCCATGTTCCTCGGCGCGCGCGATGCGGATGGCCCCGCAGTCAGTGGCTCCGCGGTTTTTGCTGGCATTGAGGGCACAAGACCGCTGCTGGTGGAAATCCAGGCGCTGGTCGGGCAATCGGGCTATGCCACGCCGCGGCGGACGGCGGTGGGCTGGGATTCGTCGCGCCTGTCGATGGTGCTGGCGGTGCTGGAGACGCGGTGCCTCTATGATTTTCAGGGGCGGGACGTGTTTTTGAATGTCGCCGGCGGCCTGCGCCTGGCCGAGCCCGCGGCGGATCTGGCGGCCGCTGCCGCATTGGTCTCGGCTCTGCTCGACAAGCCGGTTCCCCGTGACGTAGTCTTGTTCGGCGAGGTCGGGTTATCCGGCGAATTGCGGCCGGTTGGCCAGGAATCCGCTCGCCTGCGTGAGGCCGAGCGGCTTGGCTTCAAGCGGGCGTTGGCGGCATTGTCGTCCGGCAATGGTAAGGCCGCGGATGCGGCTCATGGCGCTCTTGCGTCCGTCCGCATCCCTCGGCTATCCGATCTGACCGAATGGCTGCGCGAAGGTGGCTAAGGGCCAATGCCAGACCTGAATCAGTTTTATCTTCTGGACGGTGTTGCGGCCGCGGTCGTCTTACTTTCGGCATGGATCGCCTATCTGCGCGGCTTTGTCCGTGAGGTCTTTGCGCTGGGCACCTGGATCGGCGCTGTGGTCGGCACGGCTTATTTTTATCCGCAAGCCAGCGAATTTGTGCGCCAGCACATCGAAACCCAGTTGGCGGCGGATCTGGCGGCTGGCGTTGGTGTATTTTTCGTCTCATTTATCCTTCTGCGACTGATCAGCGGCGCACTGGCGGAGGCGATTGCCGGCTCCGAACACAATGCGATAGACCGCGCCGCCGGGTTTTTGTTCGGCATTCTGCGCGGTGTGCTGTTGCTGGTGGTGGCTTACATGGCCTTCGCATGGTTCTTTCCGGCAGCGGAACAGCCGAAATGGCTGAATGACGCCAAGGTTACGCCGATGCTTCGGGAAGGCGCCCGGGAGTTGGAGAAAATTCTGCCATCTGGGTGGAAGTCCGAGCCCGGCGAAACAGCCCGACTGAGACGTTTGGATCAACACGCCGCAGAGCTTGAGCGATTGCGGCAGGGCTTTAATGTCCCCGCGCCCTCGGTGCCGGGCGGCAATGCCGATACGGTCAATTCAGGATACAATACGGACATGCGGCGTGGCCTCGAAAGCTTGTTGCGTGGCGAAAAGGAGAACGGCGATGCTGGCGCCAAGCGATAAGCCGGGCCTTGTCACCCTGCTGGAAGAAGAAGGGCCGCGAGAGGAATGCGCGGTCTTTGGGATTTATGGCGGCAGTGAGGCCTCGGCCCATACCGCGCTGGGCCTACACGCTCTACAGCATCGCGGCCAGGAGGCTACGGGCATCGTCAGTTTCGATGGGAAACGGTTTAATGCGCAGCGCGGTGTCGGCGAAGTCGGCGCGGTTCTGAACAACGAAGAGGTAATCAAGCGCCTGACCGGCTATGCCGCAATCGGCCATAACCGCTATGCGACGACAGGCGAGGGGGCCGTTCACAATATCCAACCCCTGTTCGCAGAGTTCGCCTTCGGTGGTTTTGCCATCGCGCACAACGGCAATCTCACCAACGCCCGCGCATTGCGGCGGCGGTTGGTTGAGGGAGGCTCGCTGTTCCAATCGACGACCGATACGGAGGTGATCGTCCATCTGATCGCCCGCAGCGTTCGCAGCACGCTGGTCGACCGGTTAATCGATGCGTTGCACCATGTTGAAGGCGCGTACAGTCTGGTTGCGTTAAGTCAGAAAAAGCTGATCGGCGTGCGCGATCCCCTGGGGATCAGGCCTTTGGTATTGGGCAAATTGGGCGATGCGCACATTCTGGCCTCAGAAACCTGTGCATTCGATATCATTGGCGCAGAATTTGTCCGGGACGTTGCACCGGGCGAGTTGCTGGTGATCGATGAAAGCGGCGTACAATCGCTGTTTCCGTTCGCCAAGCAGCCAAGCCGCTTCTGCGTCTTCGAATACATTTACTTCGCCCGCCCGGACAGTGTCATGGAAGGACGGGGCGTCTATGGCGCGCGCAAGCGGATCGGTGAGGTCTTGGCGGCGGAATCGCATCCGGAAAATGGCGCGGACGTCGTGGTGCCGGTCCCCGATTCCGGAGTGCCGGCCGCCATCGGCTATGCCGCGGCGTCAGGGGTGCCGTTCGAGTATGGCATCATCCGGAACCATTATGTCGGCCGAACCTTCATTGAGCCAACGGCCCAAATCCGCCACCTGGGCGTGAAACTCAAGCACAATCCGAACCGGTCGATCGTCGCGGGCAAGCGAATTATCCTCGTCGACGACAGCATTGTCCGCGGCACCACCAGCCGTAAGATCGTAGAGATGATGCGCAGCGCCGGCGCCAAGGAAATCCACATGCGGATATCCTCGCCGCCGACGGCTAATCCCTGTTATTACGGCATCGATACGCCCGAACGGGATGAGTTAATCGCATCACGGCTGGATCCGGCGGGGATTGCCAAGGAAATCGGCGTCGATAGCTTGGCTTTTATCTCAATCGATGGCCTTTATGAGGCAATGGGCAAAGGCAATCGCGACAATGCAGCTCCTGCATTTTGTGACGCATGCTTTACGGGGGATTATCCCGTCCGCCTGACCGACCGCGATGACGGAAACGCCGGCAAGCACGACCGTAAATCGATACAGCAAGTAGACTGATGGCAGACATGACAGAGGGTCGGTTAGCCGGCCGGATTGCGCTCATTACCGGCGCCTCGCGCGGGCTGGGGGCTGCGATCGCGGAGAAATTTGCCATGGAGGGCGCACACGTCATTCTGGTGGCGCGCACCCAGGGCGGCTTGGAGGAGACGGACGATCGCGTACGGGCTGCCGGCGGCCAAGCTACATTGCTGCCGCTGGATCTGGTCAAGTTCGATGAAATCGACCGCATGGCCGCGGCGGTGGCGCAGCGTTTTGGCCGCCTAGACATCTTGGTCGGCAATGCGGCGACTTTGCCGCCATTGACGCCTGTGGGGCATCTGAGCCCAAAAGATTGGCAGGCGACCATGGATCTAAACGTTACCGCCAATTGGCGCCTGTTGCGCGCCTTTGACCCTGGCCTGCGCCGTTCCGAAAGCGGACGGGTGATTATGGTGACCAGCGGCATGGCGATGGAAGCTTCGGCCTATTGGGCGGCCTATGCAGCCAGTAAGGCGGCGCTGGAAACCTTGGTCGCGAGCTATGCAAAGGAAATCGGCTTCACGAAAGTTCGCGCCAACCTGCTGGACCCTGGTGCGATGCGGACTGGCATGCGGGCGACCGCATTCCCGGGCGAAGACCCGAATTCGCTGCGTCCGCCAGAAGCGGTGGCGCCGGTCGCGGTCTCTCTGGCAGAGGCTGCCTGTACATTGCATGGGCAGGTCGCCCGCGCCTACGGTTAGGTAATTATCGGCATGGCTCGCGGTATCGTTGCCGATACACCGCTCAAGCGCGCCCTCGTGCTTAGCATGGTTACGATGGCAACCACGCTCTATGGAACAACAGTTCTGGTGGTGTCCGTGATCCTGCCGCAAATGCAGGGGTCATTGTCGGCGACCCAGGACCAGATTGCCTGGGTAATGACGTTCAACATCCTGGCAACCGCCATTGCAACGCCGACGACCGGCTGGCTGACGGCTCGGTTTGGCCGCCGCAATGTCATGATTTATTGCCAGGCCGGCTTTACGATTGCGACCCTGCTGTGTGGGCTTGCTGAATCGCTAGAGACGTTGGTTCTGTACAGAATTATGCAGGGTGCGCTGGGTGCGCCGCTGATTCCGTTAGCCCAAGCCACTATCCTCGATACCTACCCGAAGGAACAGCATGGGCAGGCGACTTCGATTTTTGGCATGGGCGTCGTTATCGGGCCGGTGTTGGGGCCGATGGTCGGGGGATATCTGGCTGACGTCTACACCTGGCGTTATGCCTTTTACATGATTGTGCCGGTGGGGATAGCGGCTACAGTCGGGCTGTATTTCCTGCTGGCTGACAAGGGGCGTCAGTCCAATGTCAAGCTCGACTGGACCGGGTTTCTGGCCTTGGCAATCGCCATTGGCTGCATTCAGTTGATGATGGACAGGGGACAAAGGCAGGACTGGTTCGATAGCCTCGAAATCGTCAT
>JAPOJR010000270.1 GCA_029978325.1 Alphaproteobacteria bacterium
TAGGATTTCAGTAGAGTTTGGCCTTGATTGTTGTCGAGTGCCTAGTCGAAAAAATTGACAAGCTGCATAGACATGTAAGCTGCAGTTTACAGGGATAATGCTGCAATCGTTAGGAAGCTGGCGCGGTCCAGGTTGTGTTTTGGTCCAGTGGATAGACTGGTCGGGGCAGCCGGGCGAATGGAAAACGGGACAACATGGGGTTGGTCAACCCAAGCGCATCGACCTCGATGATCTGCGAGTTATCGAAGAAAATATCGAACCCCGCCCGGAAATGGCCACGGCTTTTCAGTACGACGGTTCGGAAGGCGGGGATCGCGAGCCCGAATGCCTCGAAAAACGCTGGGTCTGCGGCCTGAATGCGGCGGGAGACAACCACTATCGTGATGCCGTTCAGGCGGACGCACGCGCTTGGACCCAGGTCGATGGTGCGCCCCGCGACGATGCCCCTGCGGCCAACGATCTGGCCGTCCGATAGTCCGAGAATTTCAACTTTAGCGGGAACAGCCCGTCCGTGCCCGTCGGCGTTGTCGCGATTGAAGGTGACGTCGATCGATGCGCCTACCCCGGCGCTATGGCATTGGCTGGCGACGAGAGGATCGACAAACAGGCCGAGCAGCGCGTCCTGTACCTCGGCGGCAATCAGGCTTTCCAGGACATCCGTAGTATTGCCGCGGCCGCCGCCACCGGGGTTATCGGCGACGTCAGCGATGCAAAGGGCAGGCAGTGCTGAATCTTCGCCGCGGGCTTTGGCCTGGGCAATCGCCTCGCCGAGTGAGGTGAGCGTAACGTTGAAACGTTCGCGTTCTGCCCAGGATTGCTGCGCCAGCTTGTTGGCAAGGGCCTCGGCATCCGTCTCGGCCCCAGGCTCGCCATAGGTGAGGATCGCCAGGCCGTTCTCAGGCGTGTCGCCCCATGCGAAGCCGCCAACGACCGATACGACGCGCACGCCGGCCGGCTTCTCCGCCTGGCCACGGTTGATCAGGTCGGCATAGGGGCCGGCGGCGGTGAGCAGGCGCACGCTGGGCGCCACGATGGGCATGCGGATAAAGGTCTTGGAGAGCTTGCCGCCCGCCAGCAGCCAGCGGATGAGTTGTGCCGCCTCCGCTGCCCGCTCAGCCTGGTCGACATGCGGGTTGGTGCGATAGCTGATGATGGCCTCGACCGAATCCACCATCCGGTCCGAGATGTTGGCGTGCAGGTCGACCGTGGCGACAATCGGCACGTTCGGTCCAACGACCTCCCGGGCCATGGCGTAGTATGCGCCGTCGGGGTCGGTCGAATCGGTGGCGGTCATCGCGCCGTGATTGCAGAGATAGATCGCATCCAGTGGTCCGGCTTCGACCAGCATCCGGCGCATTTTTTCCAGGGTTTCGGCGACAAAGCCCGCATCAGCCGGGCCGCCTGGTTCGACATTGGTGACGACGATGGGCACCGGTTGCCAATCCCCGGCGGCATTCATGTCACGAATGAATCCGTTGATCTCGGCGGGCAGGCGCGGCGCGTTTTTGCTGGCCTCGGTCAGGATATCCTGGCCGACATAATAGCAGGATTTGCGAAAGTCATCGCCGGAGGTGACCGGGGCAAACTGATTTGCCTCCAGCATGAAGCCGAGCAGGGCGATGCGGGGACTTGACATGGGCGGCCTCTCAGGATGGTTTCAGCAGCGCGCTGTCGTTGCGCGCCTATCGGGATTTCGGTTTGCGGTAGCATAACCCTCTCGTCTGCATTTCAAAGGTGGTTTGCCATGTATGATCTTCTCGCCGGCATGCGCATTGTCGAGGGTTCGGCCTTTGTCGCCGCTCCGATGGGAGGGATGACACTCTCGCAGTTGGGCGCCGATGTGATTCGCTTCGACGACATCGGCGGCGCGCTGGACGGTAAGCGCTGGCCGATCACCCGCGACGGCGAAAGCCTGTATTGGGCCAGCCTGAACAAGGGCAAGCGCTCTTTGGCGGTAGACGTGCGCAAGCCGGAGGGGCGGGATATCCTGCAACGCCTGATCACGGCGCCGGGCGACGACGCCGGTCTGTTCATCACCAACCTGCCGGTGCGCGGCTGGAACGCTTACGAGAACCTGGTGAAGTTGCGCCAGGATCTGATCATGGTCAGCCTGACCGGCACGCGCGACGGCCAGGCGCAGGTGGACTATACCGTTAACGCCGCGATGGGCTTTCCGATGGTGACAGGCCCGGAAGGGCATGAGGGACCGGTCAACAATGTGCTGCCAGCCTGGGATATCGCCGCCGCGCTGTCGATCTCGACCGGCCTGCTGGCGGCGGAGCGGCGGCGGTTGCGGACCGGCGCCGGCAGTTGGCTGCGGCTTTCGCTGTTCGACGTGGCTTTGGCGGCGACGGCGGCGCTCGGCTACGTAGCCGAGTCGGCGGTGACCGGCGATGTGCGCGAGCGCTATGGCAATCATATCTTCGGCACATTCGGGCGCGAGTTCCGTTGCGCCGATGGGCGCTATGTCATGGTGTGCATGTTCACCGGCCGGCACGTCACCGCGCTTGGCGAGTTGATCGGCGCGGATAAGGTAGCGGCGATCGAGGCGGCGGAGGGCGTCAACCTGATGGACGAGGCCGACCGCTATAAAGCCCGCCATGCGCTCAGCGCCGCCCTGGAAGGATGGGTCGGCAGCCGACCGTTTGCAGAAGTTGCCGAAGGCTTGGATAAGAGCGGCTCGCTCTGGGGTCCGTACAAGAGTTTTGCCGACATGACCGCGGATGCTGCAACCCACCCGATGTTCTCAATGGTCGAGCAACCCGGCATCGGCGCATTCCCCATGCCCGGATCGCCGTTCGATGTCGAAGCGCTGAAACGCATGGAGCCCAGGCCAGCGCCGCGCCTTGGCCAGCACACAGACGAAATTCTCTCCGGTGTGTTGGGCATGGCCGATGGCGAAATCGCCAAGCTGCATGATACGAAAGTGGTGGCCGGCCCGCAATAATCGGCGCCGCCAGGGCATTGGGCCTTCCCGGAGAAGCGCAGGCCAAATTATTGATCGTGGGACGCTTTTCCGTACTGAAATCGCCCTGAAGCACCGCAACAAAGCGAGCTAGGTCTGAGAAGCCAGCGATGTCGGGCACGGCACAAATGGGCCTTGATGCCCGTTGGTCATCGCGCTAGACGCTGTTATCAACAATTCAGAATCTCTGTGTTTCCGGGAATTGTGGAAACGCAACAATGCCATGCCGAACGATTTGGAGAG
>JAPOJR010000271.1 GCA_029978325.1 Alphaproteobacteria bacterium
ACAATAACAATATAATCCGTGGCGGCGAAGGCAACGACCAGCTCTTCGGGTATTATGGCGACGATACGCTGTACGGTGAATTTGGCGATGACCTGCTTTACGGTGGCCAGGGCCAGGATACGGCAGCCTATAAGAGCAATTATGCCAATTACTCGATCGTACAGAATGCCGATGGTTCGGTGACGGTAACGGATAACGCCAACTTCGATGGCGTCGATACCTTGGTCAATATTGAGCTGATTAGCTTCACCGATGCGACCATCGACCTGTCGGTGCTGTTCGGCTGACGCGTTGCTAAGTCGGGTCGATTGATAGGGAGCGATGGATGCCCATCCAGGACTATCTGGATATTGACCCGCAAATCGTATCGGCGACAGCGCCCGTCGCCCTCGAAACCACCGCCATCGCCCATGGTCTGCCTTATCCGCAGAACCTGGCGGTGGCGGAGCGTTTGGAGGCGGCTGTCTCAACCCATGGCGGGGTTCCTGCATGGTGCGGAATTCTGGACGGGCGCCTGCGGGTTGGACTATCCCGACCGGAGATTGAGCGGTTTGCGCGTGGCGCCGACCTCCCAAAAGTTTCCCGCCGCGACTTTGCGCCTTTGCTGGCCGAAAAAGGCTCGGGCGCAACCACTGTTGCAGGCACGATGATCCTGGCCCATGCCGCCGGGATTCGCGTCTTCGCGACCGGAGGCCTCGGCGGCGTTCATCGTGACGTGGCGGAAAGCCTGGATATCTCGGCTGACATGGCGGAATTGGCGCGAACGCCCGTCGCCGTCGTATGCAGCGGCGCCAAGTCGATTCTCGACCTGCCAAAAACAGTAGAGGCGTTGGAGACGCTGGGCGTGCCAGTCTTGGGGCTTTGGACCGACTATTTCCCGGCGTTCCAGGTCAAGGCCAGCGGCCTGAAAGTGGACCGGCGCTACGACGATCCGGCGGTGCTGGCCCGCGCGATCCGGCAGCAAGGCGACCTCGGCTTTGGCGGCATGGTCATCGGCGTGCCGGTTCCGGATGCGGAGGCGCTTGCGGCTGATGACGTCGAGGCATGGGTTGCGCAGGCGCTGGCCGATGCACGGCGCGCTGGCGTCGTCGGCAAGGCTATTACGCCGTACCTGTTGAAGCGGCTGGTCGATCTGAGCGGCGGGCGAACTCTGGACGCTAATATCGCCCTGCTAGAAAACAACGCGGCGCAGGCTGCAAAGATAGCCCGCGCGCTGGCCGACCTGTCTGCGGTGAGCAGCGGGCTATAGCGGCGTGATCTGCCGTCGCGGTCAGTGCCCTTCCGGGATTTCCGCCAGCTCGATCAACACATTGCCGGTCGATTCCGGGTTCAGGAATACGATGCGGCTGCCGCCATGGCCAGGTTTCGGCTCGTCGTTCAGCAGCTTGACGCCTTTGCCCTTCAACTCGAGCACGGCCGCGTCGATGTCGTCCACCTCAAAGCACAAGTGCCAAAGGCTCTCGCCAGACTTGTCCATCCACTCGTTGACGGGCGAGTCCGGCCCGGTGGCCTCCAGCAATTCGATATAGGTCTGGCCTACCGGCAGCATGGCGAGCTTGGTCTGGCCGATTTGCTCTTCGTATTCCTGGTTGATGCCCAGGACATCGACCCAGGTGTTGCGGGCCTTGTCCATGTCCTTGACCGTGATGGCCACGTGTTCCAGGCGTTTGATTTTCATGAGGCAGGCGCTTTCGTTTGGGGAAGGTGCGGTCAGCTTATCCCCGTCGGCTTCGGTCCGCCAGTGGCCCAGTCGAGCAATTCCACCGTGTGCACCACCGGCACGCCCGCCTTGCCGGCCAGTTGGGTGATGCAGCCGATATTGCCGGCGGCGACGATCTGGGGCGCGGTGGCGGCGATGTTCGCCACCTTGCGCTGCCGCAGGCGCTCCGCGATTTCGGGTTGCAGCAGGTTATAGGTGCCGGCCGACCCGCAGCAGAGATGGCCCTCCGCCGGTTCGCTGACGACGAAGCCTGCGGCGGCAAGCAACGCTTTTGGCTGATTTCGAACCTTCTGGCCGTGCTGCAGCGAGCAGGCGGCGTGATAGGTGACGCGCTGGCCGGTGGGGATCGCCGACGCTGCCAGGCCAATTTCGGCCAGGAATTCGCTGACGTCCTTGGCCAATGCGCTGATGATCGCGGCTTTTGTGGCGTAGCCAGGGTCGTTGCGCAGCATGAACCCATAGTCCTTGACCGTGGTGCCGCAGCCACTGGCGTTGATGATGATGGCGTCCAGCCCCTGGCCGCCGCCTTCCGCCGTGTCCGGCCACCAGGCGTCGATCATCGCCTTGGCCTGGGCGTGTGACTGGTCCTCCCGTCCCATGTGATGGACCAGCGAGCCGCAGCAGGTCGCGCCGGCGGGAAACACCACCTCGGCCCCATGCCGGCGCAGCAGCCGCAGTGTTGCATCATTGATGGTAGGGGCGATGGCCCGCTGCGCGCAGCCGGGCAGGATTGCTACCCGGTGCCGGCGCGCGCCGCCATCGGCCGGATAAGTGCCCGGGGCGTCGGTCGGCGAGCGGCCGGCCGGCAGCGGCGCGACATCCAACATGGCCTTCAGCCGCCCCGGCAGCAGCGGCGCAAAGGGTTTGGCCAGCGCGCCCAGCGCTAGCGCGAGTTTGAACCGGCCCGGATAGGGGATCAGCCTAGCCAGCAGGTCGCGCTGAACGCGGTCGAACCAGGGGCGGCGGTAGGTTTTTTCTACATGTGCCCGGGCGTGATCGATCAGGTGCATATAGTGAACGCCGCTGGGGCAGGTGCTCATGCACGACAGGCAGGACAGGCAGCGGTCCAGGTGCTTGACTACCTGCTGTGTCGCCGGCCGGTCATTTTCCAGCATGTCCTTGATCAGGTAGATGCGGCCGCGCGGGCTGTCCAACTCGTCGCCCAACAGGGTGTACGTCGGGCAAGTCGCCGTGCAGAAGCCGCAATGGACGCAGTTGCGCAGGATCTTGTCGGCCTCGGCGATATCCGGGTTGGCCTTCTGCGCCTCGGTAAAATGGGTTTGCATGACAGCCCTCTGGTTAGCCTGCTAGAGCAACGCCCGACCAAATGGAGGCATTTGATCGGGGGATGTTGCTCGCCATTCATAGAGTTAGAGCAGATTTACCCGATCCTAACGGATCGGGATCA
>JAPOJR010000272.1 GCA_029978325.1 Alphaproteobacteria bacterium
CCATTGGCTGCAGGCCGGTGGGGACATTTCGTCCGCCTCTGTAAAGCTTTGAAATAATGAGGTTTGCTGGGTGGTCCGTTTCTTGACCTTCCGGTCGATTTCGCCTATCAAACTTCCTTAGCTTGCGCGCAGAGATCGATGTCTCTCTAGGAGGGGTCCGGTACTGTCGTCAAGCAAGGCGAAACTGTGATGGGTTTCGCCGCCAAGTGGCAATGTTCCGCCTCGCTTTGGCCCGACGAAGGTCCGATGTCAAATACAAATCACAATGCAGCGCCATTATCTGGCGCCATACCGCCGCGCGGCGCAACGGCAGCTTTGGTCTTGGCCGATGGTTCCGTGTTTTGGGGAAAAGGCCTTGGGGCCACTGGGCAATCGGTTGGCGAAGTATGCTTCAATACCGCTATGACCGGGTACCAGGAAATTATGACCGATCCCTCTTTTGCGGGTCAGATCATTACCTTTACCTTTCCGCATATCGGCAATGTCGGAGCGAATGCTGAGGATATTGAGACCGGTACGCCAGCCGCGCGCGGATGCGTGGTGCGCATGGATATCACCGAGCCGTCGAACTTCAGGGCGGCGGAACATTTGAACGCATGGCTGCTGCGGCATGGGATCGTTGGCATCGCCGGGATCGATACCCGTCGCCTGACCCGCCGCATTCGGGACAGCGGCGCGCCAAATGGTGTGATCGTCCATGCCAAAGACGGCGTGATGGATATCGCAGCAGCCCATTCGGCTGCAAAGGACTGGCCGGGACTGGAGGGAATGGATCTTTCCTTGGATGTTTCGTGCACCCAAACCTATGCCTGGACGGAGACACCCTGGCAGTTAGGGTCGGGATTCGGCACACAAGACCAGCCGAAGCGTCATGTGGTTGCCATCGATTATGGCGCAAAACGTAATATTCTGCGCCGCCTCGCCGGGGCGGGCTGCCGCGTGACGGTGGTGCCGGCCAAGGCAACCGCGGAAGAGATTCTGGCGCTAAATCCCGATGGCCTGTTCCTGGCAAACGGCCCGGGCGACCCGGCGGCAACGGCCAAGCATGCGGTGCCGACCTTGCAAAAGCTGCTGGCAGCCGGCCTGCCGACGTTTGGAATTTGCCTTGGCCACCAATTGCTGGCCCTGGCGCTGGGCGCGAAGAGCCGCAAGATGGCCATCGGCCACCGCGGCGCCAATCACCCGGTGAAGGACCTGGCGACCGGCAAAGTCGAGATCACCAGCCAGAACCATGGCTTCGTCATCGACCAGGACACCTTGCCGGCCGGCGTCAGCGCCACCCATATTTCATTGTTCGATGGGTCGCTTGAGGGCTTGCAGGTCGACGGCAAGCCGGTGTTTTCGGTTCAGTACCATCCGGAAGCATCGCCGGGCCCGCACGACAGCCACTATCTGTTCCAACGTTTCATTCACGCTATCGATCAGGCGAACTAGAGCTCCATGCCAAAACGCACAGATATCAAGTCCATCCTGATCATCGGCGCTGGCCCGATCGTCATCGGCCAGGCGTGTGAGTTCGATTATTCCGGCGCCCAGGCCTGTAAGGCGCTGCGCGAGGAAGGCTATCGGATTATCCTGGTGAACTCGAACCCAGCCACGATCATGACCGATCCGAACCTGGCCGACGCCACCTATGTGGAGCCGATTACGCCGGAATTTGTCCGCAAGATCATCGCTAAGGAACGCCCGGACGCATTGTTACCGACCATGGGCGGACAGACGGCGCTGAATACCGCGTTGGCATTGGCGGATAACGGCACGCTGGCAGAATTTAAGGTGGAGTTGATCGGCGCAAAGCGCGATGCCATCGCCAAAGCGGAAGACCGCCTGCTGTTCCGCGATGCCATGACCCGTATCGGCCTGGAATCGCCGCGCAGCCAGATCGTAAATTCGTGGGACGACGCCCGCGGCGCGCTGGAATTGGTCGGGCTGCCGGCGATCATCCGGCCATCGTTCACGCTAGGCGGCCAGGGCGGCGGCATCGCCTATAACCGGGACGAGTTCGAACAGATCGTGCGCAATGGTCTGGAAGTCTCGCCGGTCAATCAGGTGCTGGTCGAAGAAAGCGTTCTGGGCTGGAAAGAGTTCGAGATGGAGGTCGTGCGCGACCACGCCGACAACTGCATCATCATCTGCTCCATCGAAAACGTCGACCCGATGGGGATTCACACCGGCGATTCCGTCACGGTAGCGCCGGCGCTGACCTTGACCGACAAAGAATATCAAATCATGCGCGACGCCTCGATTGCGTGCCTGCGCGAGATCGGCGTCGATACCGGTGGCTCCAACGTTCAGTTCGCCGTGAACCCCGAGAACGGCCGACTGGTCGTCATCGAGATGAACCCGCGTGTGTCCCGCTCATCAGCGCTGGCGTCTAAGGCTACGGGCTTTCCGATCGCCAAGGTCGCGGCAAAGCTGGCGGTCGGCTATACGTTGGACGAACTGGACAACGACATCACCAAGGTGACGCCGGCGTCGTTCGAGCCGACCATCGACTATGTCGTCACCAAGATGCCGCGATTTACGTTCGAGAAATTCCCTGGCGCCGACCCGTCGCTCACCACCTCGATGAAATCGGTGGGCGAAGCGATGTCGGTCGGGCGGTCGTTTGCAGAATCGTTGCAAAAAGCCTTTCGTTCGATGGAAACCGGCCTCTCCGGCCTGGACGAGGTGGAGATCCCAGGCGGTCAGGACGAGCAGTCATTGTTGGCGGCCCTGGTTCAGCCGCGGCCGGATCGCTTGCTGACGATTGCCCAGGCCTATCGCGCCGGGCTTACTACCGAGACCATCCAGGCGGCCTGCAAGTACGATCCCTGGTTCCTAGAGCAGGTCCGCGGTATTGTGATGGCGGAAAACGCCGTCAAGGCCGATGGCTATTTTCGCAATCTACTGCAGTGGTTGGGTGAGGAAATCAGCAAAGATCCTCGTTTTGCGCGTGCCACCGTACGCACCTTATATGAAGGCTTTATCGGCCAAGCCCTGTTGCCAGCACCACTGGATAGCGCCACCGAAGCCGATAAGCTTGCTTACAATAGCCAGCGCGCGATTCTCAATGGAGTGAGTGATGTCCTGATTGCAAGTAATTGGGATATCAAAGCCGCGGTGAAGGC
>JAPOJR010000273.1 GCA_029978325.1 Alphaproteobacteria bacterium
CAGGGTCTGGAGCACCAGGCAGCGCAGGGCGGGCGAGGGCTGGTCCAGCGATTTCCGCTAATCCTTATTTCCAGTTTCAAGCGAAGGTCGATAAATCTGGCGAGTTCCATTTCAAATGGACCGACGACGACGGTTCGGTTTACGAAGATACGAAGAAAATAACTGTCGAGTAAACGACTGGCCCGTGGAGGAAACGACCATGCTGGGAAAAACATTTGCCGCCCTTGCAACCGCAGCCTTGTTGCTTGGCGCCCCTGCGGCTCAAGCGGATGAAAACGCATCTTTGGTCGTCAACGGCCAGACTATGGTAACCAAACTGGCCGCGCCAAAGGGGCACCCCCTGCCGGAGATCCTTTCCGGCTGGCTGTTCCGTACGGATGAAACCCAGGCGCTGCAGACCGATGATTTCGACAACCCCAGCTTCATCTTCGTCGAAGCTGGATTGGCCGCCTGGAAAAAGGTGGACGGAGCCGCAGGAAAATCTTGCGAATCCTGCCACAAGGACATTCAGACATCCATGAAGGGCGTCCGCGCCGGCATGCCGAAATGGAACGAAAAGGCCAAAGAGGTCTGGTCGTTGGAGAACTACATCAACGACTGCCGCGAGAACCGCATGCAGGCCAAACCCTGGGCCTGGGCCAAAGCGGAAATGGATGCGATGGTCGCTGCCGTCGGCCTTCAATCGCGCGGTATGCCGGTTAAGGTCGATGTCTCGGGCCCGGCCGCAGAATGGTTCAACCGCGGCAAAGATATGTACTACACCCGGTACGGCCAGTTGGAGCTATCGTGCGCAAATTGCCACGAAGATCACTATGGCGACATGATCCGCGCCGACCACCTCAGTCAGGGGCAGACCAACGGCTTCCCAACCTACCGGCTGAAGAATACCAAGCTAAATTCGATCCATGACCGGTTCAAAGGCTGCATCCGCGACACCCGCGCTGAAACTTTTGCAACCGGTTCTGCCGAATTCCGCGCGCTGGAACTTTATGTGGCCTGGCGCGGCCAAGGGTTGTCGGTGGAAACCCCGTCAGTCCGTCAGTAATCATCACCAGGATTGGAGGGCGTGGCATGACCACGCCCTCAGTCTATTTAGAGCCAGCGTCGTCTGCTGCACATTGCGTTCAATGCGATTCATGAGGCCATACCTATGATCTCCCGCCGCGATTTTCTTCAGGCAACAGTGGCAGCTTCCGCTATTGTCGGCGCGTCCGGCGTCGGGCGCTGGTCTCAACTGGCGGCGCAACAGCGCCTGACGCAGGAACAGTTGCTGGCATTCCAGCCGCTTGGCAACGTGACGTTGATCCATATCACCGACCTGCACGCGCAGTTAAAGCCTGTCTGGTTCCGGGAGCCGGAAATCAACATAGGCGTTGGCGAGGCCAGCGGATTACCGCCGCATGTGACCGGCGCTGATTTTCTAAAGCTATTCAACCTGAAACCCGGATCACCGGAAGCCTATGCCCTGACCTATCAGGACTTCAGTGCCCTGGCCAAAGGCTACGGCAAAATGGGCGGCCTGGATCGCTGCGCGACGGTTGTCAACGCTATACGGGCGGAACGGCCGAACGCGTTGCTGCTGGATGGCGGCGACACATGGAACGGCTCGTTCACTGCAGAGAAAACGCGCGGCCAGGATGTCGTCAACACAATGGCCTTGCTCAAGCCCGACGCCATGACGGCCCATTGGGAATTCACCTATGGCAAGGAACGGGTAGACGAAATCATCGAAGGCTTAGGCTTCGCATTTCTTGGCGCCAACATCTTCAATAACGAGTGGGATGAGCCGGCCTACAAGCCTTACAAGATGTTCGAGCGTGGCGGCGTCAAGATCGCTGTCATCGGCCAGGCCTTCCCCTATCTGCCGATCGCCAATCCCAAATGGATGTTCCCGACCCTTTCCTTCGGCATCCGTCAGGACCGGGTGCAGGCCATGGTCCAGGAGACGCGCGCCGCTGGCGCCGAGTTGGTTGTGCTCCTGTCGCACAATGGGTTTGACGTCGACCGCAAGCTTGCCGCGGAGGTGGAAGGGATCGATGTCATTCTGAGCGGCCACACCCACGATGCATTGCCGGAGCCCATCCGGGTTGGGAAAACCGCCATTATTGCCTCTGGGTCCAACGGCAAGTTCATCAGCCGGATTGACCTCGACGTGCAGGGCGGCGCGGTCAAGGGTCTGCGCCACAAGCTGATCCCCGTATTCTCGGACGTCATCCAGCCCGACAAGGCCGTCAGCGCGGTTATTGCGAAAGAGCGCGCACCGTTCGAAGCGCAACTGAGCGAGGTGCTGGGGCATACTGACAGCCTGCTCTATCGGCGCGGCAATTTTAACGGCACCTGGGACGATCTCATTTGCAACGCGTTGATCAGCCAGCGCGATGCCGACGTCGCGCTTAGCCCTGGTTTCCGCTGGGGGCCAAGCCTGTTGCCGGGCGACCCGATCACCCGCGAAGACCTGTTCAATGCCACCGGCATGAGCTATCCGGCAGCCTACCGCACCGAAATGACCGGCCAGTTCTTGCATACGGTTCTGGAGGATGTGGCGGACAACCTGTTCAATCCCGATCCATATTACCAACAGGGCGGTGACATGGTGCGCGTTGGTGGCATGGGCTATAAAATCGATATCACCAAGCCGCAGGGCCAGCGCATCACCGACATGACCTTACTCAAGACTGGCGCACCGATTGATCCAGGCAAAAGCTATGTCGTAGCCGGCTGGGCCTCGATCAACCAGAACACCGAAGGCCCGCCGATCTCGGACGTGGTCGAAGCCCATATCCGGTCGATGGGTAGGGTGCAGATTGATCCCAACAAATCGGTTCAGGTGGTCGGCGCATAAAACGGCTGCTTTCAATAGGATAGAGGCAAAGCCTTGTCCTATAAATTCATCAAATCGAATGTTTGCATGCGAAAGGGGACGACGGCGATGTCTGACAACCCGAAATCATTCCAACCAAGCCGCCGCGGGTTCATCGCGGCAGGCCTGGCGGCCGGCGGTGCCATGGCCGCCGGCAAGTCGGCCAATGCAGCCGGCGATCCTGCGATTACCCAGGTTCAGCCCTGGGCTCAGCAGTTGGGGGATGGCGTCGACGCCCACCCCTATG
>JAPOJR010000274.1 GCA_029978325.1 Alphaproteobacteria bacterium
ATATCGATGAACGCTCACGGCGCTGTGATGATTGCAATTCCGGACCACGCTTTCCGCAGCGTGCGAACTCCACTGGTGTCGTTTGGTCGAAACGGGTTAAGGTTTCTGGTCCTGTCCCAATCCGCGCCGGAGCACACCCCATGCTGCGCATGCCAGAGCCAGATGCCGGCGTTCTCGCCCGCCGTGCCCAGATCGCAGCCGACCTCCGCGGCATGCTGCCTGCGGAAAGCGTGATCGCCGATGAGCATGAGCGGCGGGGGTACGAGTCGGACGGCCTGACCGCCTACCGCCAGTTGCCGATGATCGTGGTGCTTCCCGAGACGACAGCGCAGGTCTCGCAGGTGCTGAAATACTGTCATGCCAACAATGTGAAGATCGTGCCCCGCGGTGCCGGAACCAGCCTGTCCGGCGGTGCGTTGCCGTTGGCCGATGGCATCACATTGGGCCTTGGTAAGTTCAAGAAAGTGCTGGATATCGACCTGCCAAACCGCTGCGCCGTTGTGCAGCCGGGCGTCACCAATCTGGGCGTGACCCAGGCGGTACAGCACTTGGGCTTTTATTATGCGCCGGACCCATCCAGCCAGATCGCCTGCACGATCGGCGGCAATGTGGCGGAAAATTCCGGCGGCGTTCACTGCCTGAAATACGGCACCACCACCAACAACATCCTGGGCCTGGAGATGGTCCTCATGGATGGCGAGGTCATTCGAATCGGCGGCAAGCATCTGGATTCCGAACTCTATGACCTGATGGGCGTGATCTGCGGTTCAGAGGGCCTGTTGGGCGTGATCACCGAGGTTACGGTTCGCATTCTGCCGAGGCCGGCGACGGCGCGGGCATTGCTCATCGGTTTTCCCTCGAACGAGAGCGCTGGCGACTGCGTGGCAAAGATCATCGGCGCAGGCATCATTCCTGGCGGCATGGAGATGATGGACCGCCCGGCCATTCATGCGGCTGAGGCGTTTGTGCACGCAGGCTATCCGTTGGATGTCGAAGCGCTGTTGATCGTCGAACTTGATGGCCCCAAGGCTGAAGTGGACGAGTTGATCGACCGCGTCCGCATCATTGGGGAGGCCGCAGGCTCGGTATCGCTGCGCATCTCCAATTCCGAGGCGGAGCGTGAAAATTTCTGGGCGGGGCGCAAGGCGGCTTTTCCAGCCGTCGGTCGGATCTCGCCCGACTATTACTGCATGGATGGCACCATCCCGCGCGCCGCGCTGCCCAAGGTGTTGAACCGCATGGCCGAGCTGAGCGAGAAGTATGGCTTGCGGGTCGCAAACGTCTTTCACGCCGGCGACGGCAACTTGCATCCGCTCATCCTTTATGATGCCAACATCCCCGGCGAACTGGAACGGGCGGAGGATTTTGGCGCGGATATTTTGCGCTTGTGCGTCGATGTCGGCGGTGTGTTGACCGGCGAGCATGGCGTTGGCGTGGAAAAGCGCGACTTGATGCCGGCTATGTTCTCGGACGACGACCTGAAGCACCAGATTCGGCTGAAATGCGCCTTCGATCCAGAGCAGTTGCTCAATCCCGGTAAGGTATTTCCGACGCTGCACCGTTGCGCCGAACTTGGCCGGATGCATATCCGCGCCGGGCAGATGCCCTTTCCAGACTTGCCCCGCTTTTGATTCGTCCGGAGCCAAGATGACCACCGATCTCCGCCCCTCTGATGCATCTATGCTGCGTGACATGGTTGCCATGCTAGCCGCCCGCAAGGCGCCGGCCGAAATCATTGGGGCGGGCAGCAAGCGCCAGATCGGCCGGCCGACCAACGCCGAATACCTGCTGGACCTGTCCGCGCTGGCCGGCATCCATGAGTACGAGCCGAACGAGCTTGTACTGACCTGCGGCGCCGGTACGCCGCTTTGGACCATTGAAAGCGCGCTGGAGAGCAACAATCAGCAACTGGCGTTCGAGCCTATGGACTATGGTCCATTGTTGGGCGGCCCGGCGCGCAGAGGCACGATCGGCGGAGCGCTGTCAGCGAATCTCTCGGGCCCGCGCCGGTTCAAAGCCGGGGCTGCCCGCGATCATTTCCTGGGCGTCGAGGCCGTCAGCGGCCGGGGCGAGACGTTCAAGGCCGGCGGCAAAGTCGTCAAGAATGTGACCGGGTATGACATGTGCAAGTTGCTGGCTGGTGCTTGGGGAACCTTGGCGGTGATGAGCGAGGTTACGGTCAAGGTGTTGCCGGCGCCGGAAGAGACGCAAACCTTGGTGCTGCATGGCCAGACGGTGGCGCAGGCTGTCGCTGCAATGACGCTGGCGCTCCAAAGCCCGCATGAAGTCTCTGGCGCAGCTTGGTTGCCGGACGTGGGCGAGACCTTGCTGCGGATCGAAGGGTTCCCCGAATCGGTCAAGGCGCGGGTGGCCGCGATCCGAGATCTGCTGGCAGGACAGAAGGCAGAGCAGACTATGCTGGATACTGTGCAGAGCCAGGCGCGCTGGCGTCAGGTCCGTGACGTGGCCCCACTACACTCGCCGGCGGACAGGCCTGTCTGGCGGTTGTCAGTGCCGCCGGCCAGTGCGCCGTCGGCCTGGCGGGCTTTGATGGATTCGGTCGCCGTATCAGGCTGTATGGATTGGGGTGGAGGGCTGATCTGGCTGGCAACTGATACCAGTTATGCCGATGGTGGGGCAGAGACGATCCGATCCGTCCTGGCAAAGGAAGGCGGTGGTCATGCGACGTTGATTCGGGGGAGTGTAGGACTGCGGGCGGGTGTGCCGGTGTTTCCGCCGATGACCGCTGGTCTTATGGCGCTGCAGGCCAGAATCAAATCGAATTTTGACCCGTCAGGCGTGCTTAACCATGGCCGGATGATGTGACATCCGGCTTCAAAACATTCGAACTGAGGAAATGGCCCTAAGGTGCAGGGCTGGTGCGATGAATCAGGCTGATTCGTTGCCGTTAGACGCCTGAGCACGGCGGAGCTTCCGTGCTTTGGGTTTGGTTTGGGCTTGCAGAGTGGATTCCATACGCCGAATTGACAACGACGCCTGGTGGGCAACCGGCAGGCCTTCAAAAAAGTCGATCATCGCGAGCAACGCACGACGGCATGAATCGACAGTGGCGGCATCGCCGGCGCGGGCCGCAGC
>JAPOJR010000275.1 GCA_029978325.1 Alphaproteobacteria bacterium
CAACCACCAGGATCACGATCACCCCAAACCAGATGAAATCAACGCCGGCAGCTTTCAACGACGGAAGGAATACCGGTATCACCAGCAGCAGTATCCCGATGCTCTCGAACACCATTCCAAGGAGCACGCAGATCGTTGAGATCATGATCACCAGGCCGTTCGCGCCAAGGTTCATGCCCTGGGTAAATTTCAGCAGAGCCGTTGACATGCCGGACTGGTTGAGGAACTGGCCGAATATCAACGCTGCAAAACCGATGGTGAAGATGAGCGCCGACGTCACCATGGCGTCGGCGAAAACATCAATATTATCGCGGATCGACCACATGCGCCCGCGCGAGAGGGCGAACAGATAGGAGCCCGCGGCGCCAACGGCCCCTGCCTCGGTTGGCGTGAACACGCCAAAGTAAATTCCCCCCAGCACCAAACCAAACAGGACGAGGATTGGCCAGGACCGGTACAGGGTCGCCAACTTGCGCGACCAGGGTACGATCTCGCCTTTCGGTCCCAGAGCCGGATTCACCAGGACCCAGAAATAGATAGCCAGCAAATAGGTCGAAACCAGCAGGATGCCCGGCAGGATACCGGCAATGAACAAGGCCCCGATATCCGTTTCCGATACGATGCCATAGATGATCATGGGAACGCTCGGCGGAATCATGATGCCGAGGGTACCGCCTGCCGCCAGCGTTCCCGTCGACAGCGCGTCGGAATATTTGTAGCGGCGCATGGGCGGTAGAGCGACCTTTGACATGGTCGCGGCGGTTGCCAGCGAGGATCCACAAACTGCGGAAAAGCCAGCGCAGGAAAGGACGGTCGCCATGGCAAGTCCGCCACGCCTTCTGCCCACCCAGGCATACCCGGCCTCGAACAGTTCGTCCGCGATATTGGCGCGCTGAATCAGCGACCCCATCAGGATGAAGAGCGGGATGACCGAAAGGCCGAAGTTGGTGGAGAAATCGAAAATCTCCTGACCGGCAACGGACACCGCAGCATCGAAGCCGCGCATCCACCAGAAGCCGAAGAATCCAACTGCCAGCGTCGCGTAACCGAGCGGTATTCCGAGGAAGGAAAGACCAAGGACGATGGCAAAAGCGATGAGTGCAACAGTCATTAAGTCACCGCTATTCCATGCCGGGAGGCGTATGCTTGTCGCCGCCAACCGGGCGCCAGAGCGAATAGACGCCGAGCACAACCGCTATTCCAGCCAGCACGGTCATCATTGCCGCGGTATTGCCATAGGGCCATTCCAGAATTTCGGTTTCATTCTGCATCAGGTACTGAAACTTCATGTAACTATAAACAAGCAAGGCTACTGCAACGATACCAACGAAATTGCATACGATCGCAATCCATTTGTAGAAATTCGGCATGATGCGCAAGAGCGCCGGCTCGAACAGGGTGACGACAATATGCTCACGTCTTCCAGTCACCAGAGCCAGGCCGGCAAAGACGACACCGCCCAGCAGGAACTCCGTCATTTCGTTACTGCCCAGGATTGGCCTGAGCAACACATAGCGCATGAACACGTCAGCGCAGGTCAACACCATAATGACGGCCAGCAGGATGGCTCCAAACCATCGGGTAACGTTGTAAAGTACATTGACAACAGCAGTCATGTTTAATGTCCGGATAGGAGCAGGCGAACCTCCGGCGGAATCAATTCCGCCGGCGCTCATCGCGTATTTGCGTGGGGGCTATTTCCCGCCAGCCAGCTTCTTCTGTTCGGCTAGATACATGTCGATCACAGCTTGTCCGTCGACACCCTTCTTCTTGGCGGCCTTTATCCAGTTGGTAATCAATGGCGCGCCGACTTTGCGCAGTTCCGCTTCGAACTTGCCATCGTCATTGACGAACTTGATGCCAGCTTTCTCCATCGCTTCACCGGCTTCCTTGTCAGCCTGGTCGGACCGCTTGCCAACCGCCGCGGCCAGCTTCTCGCCGGACAGGGAGAGTATGGTCTTCTGATCTTCTGCAGAAATCTGCGCCCATTTCTTTTCAGAAATGAAAAGCGCGAACGATGCGGCCGAAAGCTTGCTCTTGGTGACGGTTGCATTCTTGACGAAACTCATGGCGCCAAAGGCGCGTACAGCGTCGTTTGTCATGGTCGCCAGGCCATCGACAACGTTGGTCTGGGTAAACTCGTTGACCCGGGCAGCCGGACCCGACACATGATTGACGCCCGCAGCTTTCAAGACGCGTGAATTCGCACCGGCCAGCGCCCACATCTTGCGCTTCTTCATTTCCGCGATCGACATCATTGGCGTTTCATTGCCACTGTGGAAGTTGCCACCGGTAAACTGGAACATGGTGAGGATGCGAATGCCCACCCGGGCGAATTCCTTCTTGTCGCCAAAATACTTGTTCCAGGCGCGCCAATAGGCGGCAGAACTGATTTCCGCCGGCGTGTTCTGCAGAAAGGGAAGTATACCGAACTGCGGGCCGACTGCCCGGCGGGCGGTAAATCCGTGGAAGATGAAAGCACCGTCGAACTGGCCGCTCACGACGGCATCGATCTGCTTGGGCGGTGGCGCGGCATTGGTCGGCAGGAACTTGAACGTGACACGGCCGCTTGTACCTTTGGTGATATCGGCAGCCCAGGCCTTGATCGGGTCGTTCAGAAAATGGCGAGGCCCCGTGAATACGTTGAACACGATCTCGGTAGCGGCCTGGGCGCTGCTGGTAAGCAGCCCTGCGGTCACGGCAAATGCGAAAGCAATACCCTTATGTTGCATATCGGTCCCCTCCCTGCTGACTATTGGCGAAGTTTTGTCGGCGGCCACCGGCATCCGGAAAAAGTCAGTGCCCGCTTCTGATGGCGATTATCGCCAGTTGCGGAAACGCTTCAAGCGGTAAAAACCGCCAGGCGGTTCGCCTCAGCAATATTTGCTGATATCCGACAGGGCGGAATGGTAGCTTTCCAGCGCTAAACCGGAACAAGTGCTAGGTGCAGGCGCTCTGTTGAAAGCTGGGTGGAGGA
>JAPOJR010000276.1 GCA_029978325.1 Alphaproteobacteria bacterium
GCCTGCATGTCCACGCGCATCGATCCGCCGGCAAAGAAGTCGGGGTTCAGGTAGCCCAGTAGGAAGTTGGCGTCCGTCACCGTCGGTTGCTGCCCGCCCAGGCCATAGCAGGCCGGGCCTGGCTCGGAGCCGGCGCTGTCTGGGCCGACCTGCAACAGTCCCAGCGGATTTAGCCGGGCGATTGAGCCACCGCCGGCGCCGATCTCGATCAGCTCGATGGTGGAGATCTTGATCGGCAGGCCGGACCCATGGGCAAAGCGCTTTTGTCGGGCTGCTTCGAAGTCATAGGCGATCAGTGGCTGGCCATCGTCGACCAGCGAAAGCTTGGCCGTGGTCCCGCCCATGTCGAATGCCAGAACATGGCCGTCGCCGTCGTTGGCGCCGAACCATGCGCCGGCAAGCGCGCCAGCCGCCGGGCCGCTTTCCAGCAGCGCGACCGGCGCCTGCTTGGCCTGTGCCAGCGCGCCGAGGCCGCCATTGGAGAGCATCAGCTGCAACGGCGCAGCAATTCCCAGCCCGGCGAGTTCCTCTGCCAGCCGGTCCAGGTATTGCGCCGCCAGCGGCTTGATGTAGGCGTTTACCACTGTGGTGGACGTGCGTTCGAATTCGCGGATTTCCGGCGCGACGTCGATTGACAGCGAAATCGCCAGATCCGGCACGGCCTCGGCCAATGCCGCCCCTGCGGCTTGCTCGTGTGCAGGGTTGGCGTAGGAATGCAGGAAAACGACCGCAACCGACTGCACGCCGGCGGCCTGGAGCGAGCGGGCCTGGTCCACGAGCAACGCAAGGTCGAGCGGCACGCGTTCCCGCCCCTCACCGTCGATTCGGCCGGACACCTCCCGCCGCCATTCGCGTGGCGCAAGCGGGGCGGGCTTGGCGATGGCGAGGTCGTACAGTTCGTATTTGCGTTCGCGGCCGATCTCCAGCACGTCACGAAAACCTTCGGTTGTGATCAGGCCTGTCGGTGCGCCCTTGCGTTCGATGGTGGCGTTGGTGAACAAGGTTGTGGCATGGACGACACGGCCGATGTCCGACGCGGGCAATGCATCCGCGGACAGCACCTGGCGCACGCCATTGATAACGCCCGCCGCTGGGTCCGCGTGGGTGGTCAGCACTTTGCGGGCAAACTGCCTGCCGTCTTGGTGGTCGAATACGACGATGTCGGTGAACGTGCCGCCGATGTCGATACCAAGGGAATAGCGTGCGGTCATAAAAGCATCTCGTCTAGCTTGGGTCTGCGCTCATCCTCACCCTTCGGCGGGTTCAGGGCGAAAAGTTGCCTGGGCGGGCCGTTACCGCACTCCTTGTCCGAAATGCGGCATCACCTCCTCGGCGAACATCCGCATCGAGCGTTCGGCTTCATCGAAGGCCAGGTTGTGGAAGTTCACCTGCATCGTCGCGTGTTCAAAGCCGCCGGTTTCTGCCTGATACATTTCGATATTCTCGATGATCTCGGCCGGCGTGCCGATCCAGGCCGCGCCCTTGGCGATCTGCGTGTCGGTGTTTTCCCGCTGCATCGCGGTGATGATTTTGTCATAGCCCGGATAGTCGGCGGAACTCATACCCTGAATCCAGTCGGACGCGCCTTCCACCAATGATTTCAGGTAGGCGTCCAGTTGCGGCCGTGCGATCTCCACCGCTTTCTTGCCGTCCGGATGGCAGAACATGTGATGGGCCAGCATGACCTCTCCGCGGCCCGGATGCCCGGCCTTGGCGCGGGCCTCGCGATAGATGCCGATCAGTTCCTTCATGGCTGCGCCCAGCATGGGGACGCACATGATATTGTGCCCGGCCGCGCCGGCGAACTCGAACGACGACGGCGTGGCGAGCGCGGCCACGTAGAACGGCGGCCTTGGTTTCTGCGTCGGCCGCGGCAGGGTTGTGGTCTCTCGGATTTGGTGAAACTCGCCATCATCGGTGACGTTCTCTTCCTCCAGCAAGCGGCGCACCTGTTCCATGCCTTCACGGAAGCGGGCTACGGATTCATGCGGCGAGACGCCAAAGCGGCGGAATTCGTGCGGCAGGAAAGCCCGGGCGAAACCTACGTCCAGCCGCCCGTTGGAGATAGCATCCAGCATGCCGATCTCACCCGCCAGTTTCAGCGGATTATTGAAGGCGGGCAGCACGGCGCCGGTGATGATCCGGGCCTTGCTGGTGCGCGCCGCGGCGGCAGCCAGAAACACAATCGGATTGGGCGAATAGCCGCCATAGTAGTGGAAATGGTGCTCAACGATACGCACGTGGCTATAGCCCAACGGCTCGACCAGATCGACCAGCGCCAGCGCCTCGCGGAAATACTGGTCGGCGGGTTTCTGTTCGGGCGCGACGTCGGGAAAGAATTGAATGCCGAACTGCATGAAAGAGAGGCACTCCGTTGGAGAAAACAGCCCTCTACCCTAGCGCAGCGAGCGCCGGCGGCAAGCGCGCTGTTGCCAGATCATTGCGGCAGGAGCGGGATCGGCGCCCAGGGACGCACCGACTTGGTTACATGCTCCAGTTTTTTCTAAATCGGCCTGGAATATTTCACACTAGGCGCTGCGTTGGCTTCGTCATCGCGACCTCTGCCTCCGCTGCTACCGCCTCGCTTTCCTTTTCCACGGCAGCCGCCGCCTTGATCTCGTCCAGACTCCAAATAATCGGATTGTTTGCCGTCAGCAGGACTTCTTGGATCGTGAAGAAGATATCCGAATCCCTGGACAGTTCATTCTGGCTCGGATGAGTTTCTAAGAACGGATCATCGGTGGCGGCCAGCGGCAGGTCTGGCAACGTCACCGTTCTGGGTATGGGGTTATTCGTGGTCTCCAGACCGGAACCGGGTTCGCCCGGATCGGAGATGCCAAGTGCGTTGCTGGAATTGCTCGGATGATTTGACGACAGATTGACTTGGTGCGTGCTCGACTGGGTGTTTGCCGTTGCGGCCAGTACGACGCTGTTGTTAAGCGTGGCGATTGAGCCATCGACAATCT
>JAPOJR010000277.1 GCA_029978325.1 Alphaproteobacteria bacterium
CAGAATGGCTATGAGATTGGGGCTACTTGAGCCAAAGACGCTATAGATCTATTATTTTCTAGTGGTTCTTGGATTCCAACATTTGCAGCGGGCCTAGCATCGCGTGGGATGCAAATGTTGGAATCGAACCACTAGCGATCCGGATGCTGCGCAATGCGCAAACGCCTCACCCCAGAGCCGCGCGGTGCTCCTTGGCGTTGCGGACATAGCCGGCGGTCGCCACCTTGTGCCGCTCGATTTCCTCCGGCGAGAGGTCGCGCATCTTCTTCGCTGGTGCTCCAGCCCATAGCTCACCCGTCGGCACCACCTTGCCCGGCGTAACGACAGCACCGGCGGCGACCATGGAGTCGCTCTCGATCACCGCGCCATCCAGTATCAGCGCGCGCATGCCGATAAAGGCGCGGTCATGGATCGTGCAGCCATGGATCACGCACTGGTGGCCGATCAGGATGTCATTGCCGATATAGGTGCCAAAGCGCCCTCCAGTGACATGCACCACCGTGCCGTCCTGCAGGTTGGTGCGCGCGCCGATCTTGACCTCATGCACGTCGGCTCGGACCACCGTGTTGTACCAGAGGCTGGCCTCATCGCCGATCTCGACATTGCCGACGATGATGGTGCCGGGCGCGACGAACACATCGCGCCCTAGCTTTGGCAGGATACCGTTATAGGGCAACACCAGGCCCTCGCGGCGGAGATCGTGGATTATAGAATCGGGGCTCATGGATAGAGAGGCTCCAGCAAGAGGCCGGCGGCTTCGTCGAGGCCGAACAGCAAGTTCATGTTTTGCAGCGCCTGGCCGGATGCGCCCTTGACCAGGTTATCGATGGCCGAAATGACGACCAATTGCCCCGGCACGCCGGCATCGCCGACGCCGATGAAGCAATAGTTCGACCCCCGCACCTCGCGCGTCTGCGGCCACTTGCCGGCGGGCGTAACGTGGACAAAGCGCTCGTCAGCATAAGCCTCGGTCAGCGCAGCGCGCAGATCGGCAACCGTAGCTCCGCCCTTCGGCCGGATATAGGTGGTGCACAGCATGCCGCGGTTGATCGGAACCAGATGCGGCGTGAACACCACGTGCATCTCCCGCCCGTCCAGCGCCAGGCTTAGCGTCTGCTCAATCTCCGGCTGGTGGCGGTGCTTGCCGACGCCATAGGCGTGAAAGCCGTCATGCACCTCGCAGAACAACAGATCCTGCCGCATCGAGCGGCCAGCGCCGGTCACGCCGGACTTGGCGTCGACGATAATGCCATCGGCCTCGATCAGGCCCTTGGTCAGCAACGGCAGCAGCGGCAGCGCGGTGCAGGTCGGATAGCAGCCGGGGTTGGCCACCAGCCGGGCGTTGGCGACGGCGCTGCGCGCGTGCTCGGTCAGGCCATAGACCGCTTCCGGCTGGAGGTGTGGCGCGCGGTGGGCGTGGCCATACCATTTGTCATAGGTCGCCAGGTCATAGAGGCGGAAGTCGGCAGACAGGTCGACGATCTTCAGGTGCGGCGGCAGACCGGCAATGACCTCCTGCGTCGTGCCGTGCGGCAGGCAGCAGAACACTGCCTGAATGTCGGACCAGTCCACGTCCTCGATCTTCGTCAGCGTCGGCAGCCTTTGCGGCAGCGTGTGCGGATAGACGTCCACCATCTCGCCGCCGGCATTGCGGTCGGCGGTCAGGGCTGCGATGCGAAAGCGCGGATGGCCGGCCAACAGGCGCAGCAGCTCCGCCCCGGTGTAACCGGAAGCGCCGAGAATGGCGACATTGATATCCCTTTGCATCGCTGGACACTCCTAATAGCGAGGGGTGAGGGCCGAGGCACCTTACACGGCTCGGCCCAAATGGGAACGGGCAAGACTAGTGAAAGCACAAACAGAAACGGGGCGCCGCAAGCGGCACCCCGTCCATATCCCAGCCCAAAGGCCGGAAGGGTTACCGCTTGGAGAACTGGAAGCTGCGTCGCGCCTTCGCCTTGCCGTACTTCTTACGCTCAACCACACGGCTGTCGCGGGTCATGAAGCCGGCATGCTTCAGGGCAGGGCGCAGGCCCGGCTCAAAGTTTACCAGGGCGCGGCTCAGGCCATGGCGCACAGCGCCAGCCTGGCCCGAGAGACCGCCGCCGGACACCGTGCAGATCACGTCGAACTGGTCGGCGCGGTTGGTAGTGTTGAACGGCTCGACAATGATCTGACGCAGGGTCGGACGGGCGAAATAGTCGTCCAAGGTGCGGCCGTTGATCGAAAATTTGCCGACGCCCGGCTTGATCCAGACGCGGGCGACCGCGTCTTTGCGACGGCCCGTGCCATAGGAACGGCCGAATTCATCGATGGTCGGCTCGGCGAAAGTCGCTTCGGCCAGACCCGGAATACCGTCTCCGGCAGCGTCACCGGACGTCTGCACGCCAGCCAGAGCGTCTTTCAGGTCCGCTAGCGAGGTGCGTTCTTCAGCCATGAGTCTAGGCGCTCCGCGAATTCTTGGTGTTCAGGCTGGCGACGTCCAGCGTCTCCGGCTGTTGCGCCGCATGCGGGTGCTCGGCACCGGCATAGACATGCAGTTTGGAAATCACTGCGCTGCCCAGCTTGGTCTTCGGCAGCATCCGCTCCACCGCCTTTTCAATCAGGCGTTCAGGATGATTGCCGGTCAGGATCTGGTCCCACGAGCGCTCTTTGATGCCACCCGGATAGCCGGTGTGCCAAAAGAACTTGGAATCAGCCCGCTTGTTGCCGGTAATCGCAACTTTTTCTGCATTGACGATGACGATATGATCGCCACAGTCGATGTGCGGGGTATAGAGCGGTTTGTGCTTGCCGCGGAGGCGGGTGGCTACCAACGCTGCCAGTCGGCCCAGTACTAGGCCATCGGCGTCGATCACGAACCACTTGCGCTCTACGTCGGCAGGTTTGGCCGAGTAGGTGTTCAT
>JAPOJR010000278.1 GCA_029978325.1 Alphaproteobacteria bacterium
CCAAACCTTCTGCGTAAAGCATGGAGAATAATGTTGTAAAAATAAATAGAGTCATTCGTTTCATGGCTTTATCCTCTTTTTTATTAATTCTGGTTAATTGGATTACTAAAAGTACACCCAAATTCAATACCAATTGGATGATCATTACGAGGATGGCGAGTTAATCGCGTCAGACATCATCGGAACCGCCCGGCAATTTCGGACGGAAGCGACGGGACGGTTGAACCTGTTGCAGGATTTCATCGACTTTGCCAGCCTGACCGACAAGGCAATCTTCTTCGGCCAAGGCGGATATTTCGAGATATGGCCGGAAGGCGGCATCGAGAAATATCGCGAGGCCAGGCGGACCTGCGTCACCCGGCGAATTCTGATGCGGGTGGCAGGCATGGCCGCTGCCGGAAACGCCAGGGGGATCAGCCCGTGATCGACCCCCGCCCCCACATTCCGGTCATGGCCCGGGAAGTCATCGACCAGTTGCAGGTTCGCTGCGACCAAACCTATGTCGACGGCACGCTCGGCAACGGCGGCTACACCGCCATGATGTTGGATTGCGGCGCCGGGCGCGTGGTTGCGATCGACCGGGATCCGAACGCCATCCGCGATGCGAAGGCCTTGGCCGACCGCTATGACGGCCGCCTGCAATTGGTGCATGGAACGTTTGGCAATTTGGCCGCTTATGTCGACGGCCCAGGATCGGTGGATGGCATCACCTTCGACCTGGGTGTTTCGTCTATGCAACTGGACCAGGCAGAACGCGGATTCTCGTTCCAGCAGGACGGGCCACTCGACATGCGGATGAGCATTGATGGCCCTAGCGCCGCCGATCTGGTGAACGAATCCGACGAGCGGGCACTGGCGGACATGCTGTGGAAATTCGGAGAAGAGCGACATTCCAGGCGAATCGCCCGCGCGATAGTTACCGCAAGAGCGGAACAACCGATTACCCGCACATCGGAATTGGCGGCGCTGGTCGCGAAGGCCGTGCCTCGGCCAGACCCGCACCACCATCCAGCGACACGCGCCTTTCAGGCACTACGCATTGTTGTAAATGACGAATTGGGGGAATTGGAACGTGGCCTCGCAGCTTCGGAGGCCGCGTTGAAGCCCGGCGGGCGATGCGTGGTCGTTTCGTTTCACTCGCTAGAAGACAGAATCGTCAAGAATTTCTTCCGTGACCGGTCAACGGCGCAGCCAAAAGGCTCGCGTCATATGCCGCACCAACCGGAGGCCAATGCTCCTGCGTGGCGATTGCTGACCCGGCGGCCAATGACGCCGGGCGCAGCTGAGATCGCCGCCAACCCGAGAGCACGGTCAGCCCGGCTGAGAGCGGCGGAGCGGTTGCCTGCGAACGGAAGGACCAATTGAGATGATTTCGCGTGCAACAATCTTTTGGCTCATCGCCCTCGCCGGCATGGTGCTGGTCACGGTAACCGTGTCGCTGAAGGTGAACCGCGTAACCAAAGCGATTGAGGCTACTGCGAATGATGCGCGGATGATTCAGCAGCGGATTGCCCTGCTGGACGCTAGCTATCAATTGTTGGTCTCTCCGGAATACCTGGCGCCGGTAGCTGCCCGCCATCTGCAGCTCGTGGAAATCCGCGGCGACCAATTATTGCCGCTCAACCAGTTGCCGGACCGGATTCCACTGCCGACTGCGCGTGCGCCCGAGCCAACGCCAGGACAAAGCAATCAGCCTACGGCAGAGCGGCAGCACAATCAGCGGTCGGCTGAAGCGCCGCTCGCCGCGCCGCCTGAAAACCCGCCCGCAGCCGGCATGCCGCCATGGCTCCAAGCCCAAGGCCGCAATGCCCTACAGCCTGTAAGCCTTCGAACATTGCAGGGGAGGTCACAATGACTGCAACTTTACTGTTACCGGGATTGGACCAGGAACAGTCTGCGACCCCAGCTGCAGCCGCGCCCGGCGGGATATTTATTCCACCGCGCCAAGCCCGCGGAGCGGAACGCTGGCGCCTGCTTGCCGTATCCGCCGGACTGGCCGTCGCCATGGCGGTGATCGCGGTAAGACTCGTCCTCACCGCAGCCCCCAGCACGGTCCCGACAGCGAACGCCTCCCCCATGGCTGCCGTCAAACCCGTTCAGGTGACGCCGGACGCCAATGCCCGGTCGACCCTGCCCAGAGCCAAGATCTTTGACCGGAACGGCACTTTGCTGGCCTTTAGCCTGCCGGTGCACTCGCTATACGCGCATCCCAAAGATGTTCCGGACGCCAAAGCCACCGCAGACGCCCTATCCGCCACATTCCCTAATGTGGACCGCGATACGATTCTTCGCCGGTTACAAGACCCTGATGCCAAATTTGTCTATTTGGCGCAGCACTTGACCCCGGCGGAATATTTCGAGGCCCTGTCCCTCGGCTTGCCTGGGGTCCAGGCCCAGACCGAATACAAGCGGGTCTATCCACAGGGCCCGTTAACGTCGCACGTCGTCGGCGCCACGCGAGCCGACCAGACCGCGCTATCCGGGATCGAGGCCTATTTCGACGCCGACTTGGTTGCGGCCGCGCAAGTGCCGATGACACTGAGCCTGGACGTCCGGGTGCAAAAGATCGTCCGCCAGGAACTGCAAGAGCAAATTGACCTGTATGCGGCCAAAGCGGGCATCGGCATCGTCATGGATGTCCGCAGCGGTGAATTCCTCGCGTCGGTATCTTTGCCGGATTTCGATCCGAACAGCACGGGGCCTCGCGACCCCAACCAGGAAATGAACCGCGTCAGCAGCGGCGTTTATGAACTGGGATCGGTCTTCAAACCGATTATCGCCGCAATCGCTTTGGACAACAACTTGGCAAAGAGCGACACGATGTTCGATGCATCGCACCCGATCTTTGTTAACAAATACCCGGTCA